>JBBRVJ010000102.1:0-13697 GCA_038246975.1 Rhodobacterales bacterium
CCCCCCCACCGCCCCGTCATCCGTCGGCAGGATCCGCCCGCTCGTTTCGCGTCAATGCGCCACGGCAAGCGTCTGCCTTGACCGATTCGCAGCACTGTATTAGCCGCGACGCCCGAATTACAGCGTCGGGCCGGATGCCCGACATTTGCGCGACGCCAAACCGACGTGCTGTTTCGGCCGGATTCCGGGGGTTAACGATCTGGACGCCTGACGCTGGCGGTGACGTAATTGCACGACAAATCCCGCGTCGACAGCGACCATGACCACGCAATCGGGTTGAACACCATGCCCTTGCGGTCCACAGGCTCCAGCCCCGCTTTGCGCAGCAGGTCGTATAGCTCGTTGGGCGTGATAAACTTTTTCCAGTCATGCGTCCCCTTCGGCAGCCAGCGCATCACCTGTTCCGCCCCGATGATCGCCATGACATAGGATTTCGAATTCCGGTTAAGGGTCGAACAGATCATCAACCCACCCGGCGTCAACAACTCTTGGCAGGTCGCCAAAAAGCCCTGCGGATCAGCCACATGCTCGACAACCTCCATGTTCAGAACCACGTCGAACCGCTCTCCGGTGGCCGCAAGATCCTCGGCGGTGGTGTGACGGTAATCAATCGCCAGATCGCTGATCGCGGCATGCACTTGCGCCACCGGAATGTTTCGCGCCGCCGCATCTGCCCCCACCACATCCGCCCCGAGTCGCGCCATAGGTTCCGACAACAGGCCCCCGCCACAACCGATATCAAGCAATTTGAGCCCCTTGAACGGCAACGGCTGTGTCAGGTCCCGGTCAAATTCCGTTGCTATCTGGGTGCAGATATAGTCGAGGCGGCAGGGGTTCAGCATGTGCAGTGGCTTGAACTTGCCTTGGGGATCCCACCACTCTGCCGCCATCGCCTCAAATTTGGCAATTTCGATCGGGTCTATGCTCGTCATGGCGTCTCCTGTCGGTTTGCCCGGTGGCAAGGCGATATTCCTGCGGTATATAGGATGGTGATGGACCATAGATCAGGCCAAAAGCGCGCAGTCGAATATCTTTACCCCCCCGTTGATCCCTTTGATCAGCGGATCATCGACATGGGCGATGGACACCGCATCTATGTCGAACAATGCGGCAATCCCCAAGGGGTGCCGGTCCTGGTGCTGCACGGCGGTCCCGGCGGGGGCTGTTCGCCCGCGATGCGACGCTATTTTGATCCCGGCGTCTATCGCGTTGTCCTGTTCGACCAGCGGGGCTGTGGCCGCTCGCGCCCGCATGCGTCGGTGATCAACAACACCACCTGGCATCTGGTGGCCGACATCGAGGTGATCCGCGAAGCGCTTGAAATCGAACAGTTCATCACTTTCGGCGGCAGTTGGGGGGCCACGTTGGCGCTGATCTACGCCATCAGCCACCCAGGTCGTGTACGTCAACTGGTCTTGCGGGGCGTGTTCCTGTCGACCAGGGCAGAGCTTGACTGGTTCTATGGCGGCGGGGCGGGGGCGTTCTTCCCCGACTACTGGGCGCGGTTTGTCAGGGCCATTCCGGAAAATGAACGCGATGACCTGATTGCAGCCTACCATCGCCGTCTGTTTTCGGGCATGTTGCATGACGAGACGCGGGCCGCAAGGGCTTGGGCTGCATGGGAAAATGCGCTGGCGTCGATTCAGAACGAGGGGCCGGTGGGCGAAAGCCCCGCCGAGTACGCCCGCGCTTTTGCACGGCTGGAGAACCATTATTTCATCAATTCAGGGTTTCTTGAGTGTGACGGCTGGATCTTGCAGCAAAAGTCGGTGATCGCGGACATTCCTTGCGTCATCGTGCAAGGCCGCTACGATATGATCTGCCCGCCGCTTTCGGCGTGGACACTTTCGCAAGATTGGGCGAAGTGCGATTTGAAGCTGGTGGGAATGGCGGGGCATGCCCTGTCGGAGCCGGGGATTTCTCAGGCATTGGTCGGTGTGATGGACGGGTTGCGCGCGTCCGGCGGTGCGTGAGATCACGCACCCTACCCTTGACCCTTGCGTTGCGCAGGGACCGGGCGTATACGGCCTGTAACAGCGGTTTCGGCGTCCACACCCGAAGCTACCGACCGATACGACGGGCCGCTTGGCCCGTTTTTTGTTTTTGGAATCCCGCATGTCCGACCTTATCGCCAAAACCGCCATTGACCGCCGTCTGGCCGACATCGTCGCCCCCGTGATCGAGGGGCTGGGATTTGAACTGGTGCGCATTCGTCTGATGGGCGGGCGCACGCGGACCTTGCAGATCATGGCCGACCGGCCCGATGGCGGGATCGAGGTTGATGACTGCGCCACGATCTCGACTGCCGTTTCGGCGGTTCTTGACGTCGAAGACCCGGTCGAGGAGAACTACATTCTTGAGGTGTCTTCGCCCGGGATTGACAGGCCTTTGACGAGGCTCAAGGATTTCGACGTCTGGTCCGATTACGAGGCGCGGCTGGAAACCACGGAACTGATCGACGGGCGCCGCCGCTTCAAGGGCAGTCTGCAGGGCACCGAGGGCGACGAGGTGCTGATCGAGATCGAGGAAGCAGGGACCAAAGTCACCATCGGGTTGAAATTCGACTGGCTTTCGGATGCCAAGCTGATCCTGACAGATGACTTGATTGCCGAGATGCTGCGCCAGCGCAAGGCCAGCGGCCTGATCGACGAATCGCAGTTCGACGAGATTGAAACATCCGAAGGGGACGAGGCCGAAGAGGCCGAAACCCCTGAAACCAGACACTGACCGGGAGATCAGACCATGGCGATTACCTCTGCCAACCAGTTGGAACTGCTGCAAACGGCCGAAGCCGTGGCGCGGGAAAAGATGATCGACCCGGATCTGGTGATCCAGGCGATGGAAGACAGCCTCGCCCGCGCCGCCAAGTCGCGTTACGGCGCCGACATGGACATCCGGGTGAAGATCGACCGCAAGACCGGTCGCGCCAGCTTTGCCCGTATCCGGACTGTGGTCGAGGATGACGCGGTCGAGAATCACCATGCGCAACTGACGGTCAGGCAGGCCAAAGACCATCTCGCAGACCCCAAGCTGGGCGACGAGATCATCGACGAGGTGCCCCCCGTCGATCTGGGCCGCATCGCCGCGCAATCGGCCAAGCAGGTGATCTTGCAGAAGGTCCGCGAAGCCGAACGCGACCGGCAGTTCGAAGAATTCAAGGACCGCAAGGGCACGATCATCAACGGTCAGGTCAAGCGCGAGGAATATGGCAACATCATCGTCGATATCGGTCGCGGCGAAGCGATCCTGCGCCGCAACGAAAAGATCGGCCGTGAGGCGTATCGCCCCAACGACCGCATCCGGGCCTATATCAAGGATGTGCGGCGTGAAGCGCGCGGCCCGCAGGTATTCCTGTCGCGCACCGATCCGCAGTTCATGGCGGAACTGTTCAAGATGGAAGTACCCGAAATCTATGACGGGATCATCGAGATCAAGGCTGTGGCCCGTGACCCCGGTTCCCGCGCAAAGATCGCGGTAATCTCTTATGACAACTCGATTGACCCGGTGGGAGCTTGCGTCGGGATGCGCGGCAGCCGCGTGCAGGCGGTAGTCAATGAGTTGCAGGGCGAAAAGATCGACATCATTCCATGGAACCAGGATCAGGCTACCTTTCTTGTGAACGCGTTGCAGCCTGCCGAGGTCTCGAAAGTCGTGATCGACGAAGAGGCGGGCAAGATCGTGGTCGTCGTGCCTGATGAACAATTGTCGCTCGCCATCGGGCGGCGGGGTCAGAACGTCCGTCTGGCCAGCCAGTTGACCGGCCTCGACATCGACATCATGACCGAATCCGACGAATCGGCCCGCCGTCAGGCCGAGTTCACCGAACGCACTCAACTGTTCATCGATACGCTGGACATCGACGAGATGATGGCGCAACTGCTTGTTTCCGAAGGGTTTACCAACCTCGAAGAAGTGGCTTATGTCGAGTTGGACGAACTTCTGTCGATCGACGGGTTCGACGAAGGCACCGCAGGCGAGTTGCAGGCCCGCGCCCGTGACTATCTGGAAGCCGCGAACATCAAGGCAATGGAAACCGCCCGTGCCTTGGGTGTCGAGGACAGTCTGGTTGAATTTGAGGGCCTGACACCCCAGATGCTGGAAGCCCTGGCGCTCGACAACATCAAGACGCTGGAGGATTTTGCGACCTGTGCAGATTGGGAACTGGCTGGTGGCTGGACCACGGTCAACGGCGCGCGGGTCAAGGATGAGGGCGTATTGGAGAAGTTCGACATGTCGCTGGAGGAAGCCCAGCATCTGGTGATGACGGCACGGGTGATGCTGGGCTGGGTCGATCCGACCGAGCTTGCCGGGGCCCAGGAGCCCGCAGAAGAAGAGGAGGCCGAGGTATAACCTCGGACCCCCTTTGACGCGCGGCGGCAAGGACGATCAACAGGACGACCCCGAACGCAAGTGCATCGTCACCGGCGACAGCGGACCCAAATCCGGGCTGATCCGGTTTTGCGTCGGCCCCGAGGGCGACGTGGTGCCGGACATTCTGGGACGGTTGCCGGGTCGGGGGTTCTATGTGTCCGCCGACCGCAAGGCGCTGGAAAAGGCGGCGGCAAAGGGACTGTTTGCCCGCGCCGCGCGCCAGCCCGTGAAAGTGCCCGCTGGGTTAGTCGATACGGTCGAGTTTCTGTTGGCCCGCCGTGTTATCGACCTTGTGTCATTGGCCCGGAAGGCAAGCAGCGCGGTGATGGGCTATGAAAAGGTCAAGGACTGGCTGAGCAAGGACAAGGTCAAGGTTCTCATTCAGGCATCTGACGGGTCGGAACGCGGCAAAACCACGCTGCGCCCGCCCGGCGGACCAGAGACTTTGATCGACTGCCTGACTGCCGGGGAATTGGGTTTGTCCTTCGGTCGCGAACGTGCGATACACGCCGCGCTTGGCGCTGGCGGACTCACGGGACGTGTTGTAGAGGAAGCGGCAAGGCTTGCAGGTCTCCGTCAAGGGGCAGCCAGGCAATTGGGCGGCGAGACCGCCGAAAAGGATACGAAAGACGCATGACCGATACTGACGGCAAGAAACCCCTCGGCTTGGGTGGCGCACCCCGTTCCGGACAGGTGAAGCAAAGCTTCAGCCATGGCCGGACCAAAAGCGTGGTGGTCGAAATCAAACGCCAGCCGCGCGTAGTGACTCCCACAAAACCGGGCACACCCGGTGCTGCTGGCACGGCAAAGCCTTCGCATCTGGGTGACCCTTCGAAACGCCCCGCCGGGATTTCCGACGCCGAGATGGAACGTCGGTTGACCGCCCTGCGCGCCGCCAAAGCCCGCGAGCTGGAAGACACAGCGCGGCGTGCCGTCGAGGACAAGGCCCGCGAAGAGGAACGTCAGCGCAAACGCGACGAAGCCGAGGCCCGCGAGCGGGAAGAGCAGGAACGTGAAACCGCCGCCAAGACCAAGGCGGCCGAAGAGGCCCGCGCCAAGGCCGAGGCGGAAATCAAGGCGCAGCGCGAACAGGATGCGCTGAAGCCCGCGCCTGCGCCCGCGTCGCGCAATACTTCTTCCGCCAACAAGCCTGCGACGGCTGCCGAAACCGACGCGGCGCGTGGCCCCGCCAGCGCCAAACCCGGCCTTGCCCCGCGCAAGACCGAGCGGGAACGCGATGACCGCGCGACCGACCGGGGCGTCAAGGCCAAAGCTGACGATACGCGCCGCGCTGGTAAACTGACCTTGAACGACGCGTTGGCCGGCGAGGGCGGGCGCACCCGGTCGCTTGCCGCGATGAAGCGGAAACAGGAAAAGGCACGCCAGAAGGCGATGGGCTTCACCAAGCCCGAAAAGCAGGCGCGTGACGTGCAACTGCCCGAAACCATTGTTGTGCAGGAACTTGCCAACCGAATGGCCGAACGCGCCGCCGATGTGGTCAAGAGCCTGATGAAGATGGGCATGATGGTCACGATGAACCAGGCCATCGACGCCGACACCGCCGAACTGGTGATCGAGGAGTTTGGCCACAAGGCGGTTCGGGTGTCCGATGCGGATGTGGAACAGGTCATCGACCAGGTTGTAGACAACGACGGAAACCGCGTTGTCCGCCCTCCTATCGTTACGATCATGGGCCACGTCGACCACGGCAAGACCAGTTTGCTGGACGCCATCCGCAAGGCCAACGTCGTCTCGGGCGAGGCGGGCGGCATTACGCAGCACATCGGCGCCTATCAGGTCACGACCGACAGCGGGGCCAAGCTGACCTTCCTCGATACGCCGGGTCACGCCGCGTTCACCTCGATGCGGGCCCGTGGCGCGCAGGTGACGGACATTGTGATTCTGGTGGTCGCGGCGGATGATGCGGTGATGCCCCAGACGATCGAGGCGATTGCCCATGCCAAGGCGGCGAAGGTGCCGATGATCGTGGCGATCAACAAGATCGACAAGTACGACGCGAACCCGACCAAGGTCCGCACCGACCTGTTGCAGCACGAGATTGTCGTCGAGGCAATGTCGGGCGACGTTCAGGACGTTGAAGTGTCGGCAAAAACCGGGCAGGGGCTTGATACCCTGCTGGAAGCCATCGCCTTGCAGGCCGAGATTCTGGAACTGCGTGCCAACCCGAACCGGGCGGCGTCCGGTGCGGTGATCGAGGCCAAGCTGGACGTGGGTCGCGGCCCGGTGGCAACCGTTCTGGTCCAGAACGGCACGCTGCGCAAAGGCGATATCTTTGTCGTCGGCGAACAGTGGGGCAAGGTCCGCGCGCTGGTCAACGACAAGGGCGAACGGGTCGATGAAGCCGGACCTTCGGTTCCGGTCGAGGTTCTGGGTCTTTCAGGGACGCCTTGGGCGGGGGATACCCTGAACGTGGTCGAAACCGAGGCACAGGCGCGGGAAATCGCGTCTTACCGCGAAAAGACCACCAAGGACAAACGCGCGGCTGTCGGTGCTGCAACGACGCTTGAACAGCTTATGGCCAAGGCCAAGGCGGATCAGTCGGTGGCCGAACTGCCGGTTCTGGTCAAGGCCGACGTTCAAGGCTCTGCCGAAGCCATCGTGCAAGCCTTGGAAAAGGTTGGCAACGACGAGGTGCGCGTCCGGGTTCTGTCGTCCGGCGTGGGGGCGATCACGGACTCCGACGTGGGTCTGGCCGAGGCCAGCAATGCGCCGATCATCGGTTTCAACGTCCGCGCCAACGCATCGGCCCGCCAGTCGGCGCATCAGAAAGGGGTCGAGATCCGCTATTACTCGATCATCTACGATCTGGTCGACGACATCAAAGCCGCCGCCTCGGGTCTGCTGAAGGCCGAGATTCGCGAAACCTTCATCGGTTACGCCACGATCAAAGAGGTGTTCAAGGTTACGGGCATTGGCATGGTCGCAGGCTGTCTGGTCACCGAAGGCATCGCCCGCCGGTCCGCCGGGGTCCGTTTGCTGCGCGACAACGTAGTGATCCACGAAGGCACGCTGAAAACGCTGAAACGCTTCAAGGACGAGGTCAAGGATGTGATCTCGGGTCAGGAATGCGGCATGGGATTCGAGCGTTACGAAGACATCCGCCCCGGCGATGTGATCGAAATTTTCGAGCGCGAAGAGATTCAACGCAGGCTGGCCTGAGGGCCAGCATAAACCAAACAGCCGGGCAAACTGCCCGGCTGTTTCGCAGATATAGCCAGAAATTCAGGACTTTTTGACCGAGGCGACAGGAAATCCGACAAAGGTTTTCTCGTCAACCTTGACCATGATCTTACCGTCTGACAGTTGGCCCACTTGCAGGCCCTGAACCGAAACGCAACTTCCCAGTGATATCGTCCTAAGCAACGGCTAATCCCCCAATCGTCCTTGCCCTTGAATGATATCTCGGAGCGGTAATAAAACCACCACAATTGTGCCACATATGCGGTTTTTCACGGCGAACTGAAAACCGCTGATCTGTTGGGTGACAGCGCTATAACCAATCCCTCAATGTCGAAACAAGCGGCAGATCGGCGGGGGGCATCGGGTAATCCCGCAACTTTTCCGGGCGAACCCAAGCCAAGGCCTGACCTTCACGGCCACGGGCTACCCCTTCCCATCGACGACAGGCGAACAGCGGCATCAATAGGTGGAATCCCGGATAGCTGTGGCTGGCAAAGTTAAGCGGCGCGAGGCAACTCTTCTGGGTCATGATCCCCAGTTCTTCCTGCAGTTCGCGAATCAGGGCTGCTTCGGGTGTTTCCCCGGCCTCGACCTTGCCGCCCGGAAACTCCCACAGCCCCGCCAGTGATTTACCGGCAGGCCGTTGCGCCAACAGAACCCGACCGTCTGCGTCAATTAACGCGACTGCGGACACCAGAACCAGTTTCAAGAACGGTAGTCCGCGTTGATCTCGATGTAGCGGCTGGTCAGGTCGCAGGTCCAGACCGACCGCGCCGACTTGCCCAGGCCCAGATCAACCCCGATCACCAGATCGGACTGCTTCATGTAATCGACCCCGTCCTGCTCGCGATACTCGGGGTTGCGCCAGCCGTCGCGGGCCACAACCACATCGCCGAACCGGATCGTCAGTTTGTCGCGGTCCGCCTCGGCACCGGATTTGCCGACCGCCGCCACGATCCGCCCCCAGTTCGGGTCTTGCCCGGCGATGGCGGTCTTGACCAGCGGCGAATTCGCCACGGCAAACGCCACCCGTCCCGCGTCGGCATCGGTAGCGGCACCGGTCACGCGGATTTCGACGAACTTTGTCGCGCCTTCGCCATCGCGGATCACCTGATGCGCCAGACTGGTCATCACGCCGCGCAAGGCCGCCTCGAACGCTTTGGCGATTGCGCCTTTGACCTCTGCCGCCGGGGATTTGCCGGTTGCCGCCAAAAGCAGCGTGTCGGAGGTCGAGGTATCGCTGTCGACGGTGATCGAATTGAACGTCGGCCCGACATTCCGCGCCAGCATCTTTTGCAGGTTGGCCGCCGATATTCTGGCGTCGGTGAAGATGTAGACCAGCATCGTCGCCATGTCCGGCGCGATCATGCCCGACCCTTTGGCGATGCCCGCAATCTGGATCTCGCCGCCATCGCCCTGCACCGTGGCCGCAGCGCCCTTGGGGAAAGTGTCGGTGGTCATCATCGCGTGGGCTGCCATTTCGATGCCGTCTTCGGCCAGTTCTGCCACCAGGGCGGGGATCTGAACGGTGATCTTTTCATGCGGCAAAGGCTCGCCGATCACGCCCGTCGAGGATGAAAAGACCCGATTGGCGGGCAAACCCAGCGCCACGGCTACCCCCTCCGTTACCGCTGCGACCGCCGTAGCCCCGACCGCGCCGGTAAAGGCGTTGGAGTTGCCGGAGTTCACGATGATCGCCGCCCCTTCGCTGCCCGCCTTGATTGCCAGTTTGGCCTGACAATCGCGCACGCAGGCGGACCGGGTGGAGGACCGGGTGAACACCCCCGCCATCGCCGTGCCGGGTGCCAGATGCACCAGCATCACATCGCGGCGGTTGGCATAGCGCACCCCCGCTTCGACCGCCGCAAACGACACGCCGCCAATCCGGGGCAGCACGGGAAACGCGGCGGGGGCCAGAGGCGAGACGGGTTTGGCAGCTTTCACCGGCTTTACCGGTTTTGCCCCCAATTCGGCGCGGAGCATCTTGAGTTGCCTCTTGAGCACCTTGGCTTCGGCCTTCCAGTCGGTTTTCGCCATGATTCCCGCCCCGCAGTCACATTTACTTGTCCAGCAAGGTTGCGTCGCGCAGCAAGGCCGGGTCAATCCCTTCGCCGGGTTTCTCGATTTTTGCGGCCTCGGTCAATGCCTTGATGTGGGCTTCGACGACTTTGCCCTCGATTTCGGCCGCCAGTTCCTCGCGCATCGCGTCCAAGGTGGGGGCGGCGGCAATGCGGGTTTCGTTCAGCTTGATCAAGTGCCAGCCAAAATCGGTCTTGACCGGGCCTTTGACCTCGCCGGCTTTCATCGTGACCACGGCATCCTCGAACGGCTTGACCATCATTCCGAGGCCGAACCACCCCAGATCACCGCCGTTCTGCGCCGCCCCGTCGGATGAATTGGCCCGCGCCAGTTCGGCGAAATCGGCCCCGCCATCAATCTGGGCCTTGAGGGCAACCGCCTTTTCCTCGGTATCGACCAGAATATGCGCCGCCGAGTACTCGGTTGCGGGGGCGGCGGCCTTGAAACGGGCGTCATACGCTGCCTGCAACGCCCCGTCGGTCACCGCCGCCTCGACCACCTTTTTCAGCGCGACGCCCGACAGATAGCCCCGCGCGTCGTTCTGCACGGTCAGTTGATCGCGCTTGTCCGGTTCGCCCAAAGACTGTTCCAGCGCCTCTTGCTGGATCAACTGTTCCAGAATGCCCTTGAACAGCACATCGTCGGGCAGGGTCTGATACTGTTCCGGCAGGGTTTCGCGCAGGACGATCATGTGACCCAGCGTGATCTGGGTGCCGTTGACTGTCGCAACAACGGTCTCTGCGGTCTTGTCTTGTGCCGCCGCAGGCAGGGCCAGTGCTGTGGTCATGGCCAAAGTGGCCCAGAACCCGGTATGTTTCGCCAAATCACCCACTCCTGATCGGGTCGCGGCTTTGCGCGACGTTGACTATATCCGATGGCTCCCTTACATCGCATCAGTCGATTACGACGAGGTCAGCCGACCTTTGCGGTCCTTCTAGGCAAGGCAGTGAGGGCGGGCAAGGCCGCGCCTCACACGATGATGTCAGCAACGGACGGATCGGGATAATCATGCTGGGTTTCGGGGCGCTTACGCGCAAGGTTTTTGGCACGCCCAACGACCGCAAGGTCAAATCGGTCGACCCGCTGGTCGCAAAGATCAACGCGCTGGAGCCACAGTTCGCCGCATTGTCGGACGATGGGCTGAAGGCGAAAACCGCCGAGTTCCAGAAGCGCATTCAGGAGGGCGGCGAGAGCCTTGACGCCCTGTTGCCCGAGGCCTTTGCCAACTGCCGCGAGGCAGGCAAGCGCGCGCTGGGACTGCGGGCCTTTGACGTACAACTGAAGGGCGGCATCTTTCTGCATCAGGGCAACATTGCCGAGATGAAAACCGGGGAAGGCAAGACGCTGGTCGCGACGTTACCGGCCTATCTGAACGCGCTGGCGGGCAAGGGTGTGCATGTGGTCACCGTCAACGACTATCTGGTGCGCCGAGATGCGGACTGGATGGGCAAGATTTACAGCGCGCTGGGTCTGACCACCGGGGTCGTCGTCCCCTATCAGGCCGACGCGGAAAAGCGCGCGGCCTACAAGGCCGACATTACCTATGCGACCAACAACGAGTTGGGCTTCGACTATCTGCGCGACAACATGAAGGGCAGCATCGAGGACATGGCGCAACGCGGTCATTTCTTTGCCATTGTCGACGAGGTGGACAGCATTCTGGTGGACGAGGCACGGACGCCCCTGATCATCTCGGGCCCGTCACAGGACCGCAGCGATCTGTATCAGAAGGTCGATCTGATCATCCCCGAACTGACCGACGCGCATTTCAAGCTGGACGAAAAAACCCGCAACGTGACCTATACCGAAGACGGCAACGAGTTTCTGGAGCAGCGCCTGCTGGCCGCGAACATCCTGCCGGACGGTCAGTCGCTGTATGACCCCGAAAGCACCACGATCATCCACCACGTCACGCAGGCCCTGCGCGCGCACAAGTTGTTCACCCGCGATCAGCAATACATCGTGCGCGATGGCGAGGTGATGCTGATCGACGAGTTCACCGGGCGGATGATGCGCGGACGCCGCCTGTCGGAAGGTCTGCATCAGGCGATCGAGGCCAAGGAGCATGTCGCAATCCAGCCGGAAAACGTGACGCTGGCCTCGGTGACGTTCCAGAACTATTTCCGATTGTACCAAAAGCTGGCCGGCATGACCGGCACCGCGTCCACCGAGGCCGAGGAGTTCATGGAAATCTACAAGCTGGGGGTGGTCGAGGTTCCGACCAACCGGCAGGTGCAGCGCAAGGACGAACACGACGCGGTTTATCGCACCACGCAAGAGAAATACGAAGGCATTGTTGCCACCATCAAGGAAGCGGTGGCCAAGGGCCAGCCGATCCTTGTCGGCACAACCTCGATCGACAAGTCCGAAACGCTGTCGGCTTTGCTGAAATCGGCCGAAATTCCCCATAATGTTCTGAACGCGCGCCAGCATGAACAAGAGGCGCAGATCGTGGCCGATGCGGGCAAGCTGGGGGCGGTGACGATCGCCACCAACATGGCAGGTCGCGGTACCGACATCAAGCTGGGCGGCAACGTCGAGTTCAAGGTGATGGAGGCGATCACCGCGGATCCCCACCTGAACCCCGACGAGGTTCGTGCCCGGGTCGAGTCCGACCACAAGGCTGACGAAGAGGCGGTCAAGGCCGCTGGCGGTTTGTTTGTGCTTGGCACCGAACGCCATGAATCGCGCCGCATCGACAATCAGTTGCGCGGCCGTTCGGGCCGTCAGGGCGATCCGGGGCGGTCCTCGTTCTTCCTGTCTCTGGAAGATGACCTGATGCGGATTTTCGGGTCCGAACGGCTGGACAGTGTGCTGTCCAAGCTGGGCATGAAAGAGGGCGAGGCGATCATCCATCCTTGGGTCAACAAGTCGCTGGAACGTGCGCAGGCCAAGGTCGAGGGGCGCAACTTCGACATCCGGAAGCAATTGCTGAAATTCGACGACGTGATGAACGACCAGCGCAAGGCGATCTTCGGTCAGCGCCGCGAAATCATGGAAACCGACGATCTGGCCGACATCGCCGAGGATATGCGGCATCAGGTGGTCGACGATCTGGTGGAAGCCTACCTTCCGCCGCGGAGTTATGCCGATCAGTGGGATGTTCCGGGGCTTTATGCCGCCAGCATCGAAAAGCTGGGGCTGGATGTGCCGGTCATCGCCTGGGCCCAGGAAGAAGGTGTCGATCAGGCCGTGATCCGGGAACGGCTGCTGGCCGCGTCAGACGCGCTGATGGCCGAAAAGCTGACGGCGTTCGGCCCCGAAACGATGCGCAACATCGAAAAACAACTGTTGTTGCAGACCATCGACGCGAAATGGCGCGAGCATCTGTTGCGGCTGGAGCATCTGCGGTCGGTCGTAGGTTTCCGGGGCTATGCGCAGCGCGATCCGCTGAACGAATACAAGACCGAAAGCTTTACCCTGTTTGAATCGATGTTGAACTCGCTGCGGCAGGATGTGACGCAGAAACTGGCGATGATCCGCCCGATCAGCCAGGATGAACAGCGCGCGATGATCGCGCAGGTTCTGGCTCAGCAGGCCCCCGAGAGCGAACCCGTGCCAGAACCCGCCCCGACCCCGGTGGCGGCCACCCCTGCGCCGGGCCGGTTGGCCGGGTTCATCGAAACCGACCCGACCACTTGGGGCGATCCGGGCCGCAACGACCCTTGCCCCTGTGGCTCGGGCGAGCGGTTCAAACACTGTCACGGCAAACTCACCTGATTGCGGCCGGACTGGGGCGATCCGGCACCGGGTCGGCCCGTTTGCTGGAAACTTTCCCTGATCTTGCCACCCTGTCGCCCGCTTTGCCGCCTAGCCTGATGGTGTTGGGTGTGATGGAGGTCAGGATGCAAATCGACAAACGCAGGGTGGCGCGGATCGGAGCCGTGGTCGTGGTGGCTCTGGCTGCCGGGCATCTGGTGCAAACGATGGCCGCCCGCAAAGACGCGCCCCGACCCGCTGTCGAGGCGGCGATGCCCCGCCCCGCCGACGTTGTGCAGCTTGCCGCGACGAATCAGCCGGCAGCGGTTCCGGTTGTCGCGAAACCC
>JBBRVJ010000103.1:0-13673 GCA_038246975.1 Rhodobacterales bacterium
CCCCTTGAACCGAGGCATCCTCCAGCACCACCGCCCGCCAATTCTGCGGCGGCCCCTCGGTGACGGCACCAACCACGACGATCCCGCACTCGTCCGACCCCTTGTGTCCCGTGACCGGCGGGTCAACCGCCACCACCACCCGGCCCAACACCGGCACCGCATCAATCCGCGCCGCCTCCAGCCGCAGCGACGACCACATCGCCCCATCAATGTCGTCCAGCAACACGCCCTGCAATTCCTGCTGCCCCAACCGGGTCCCCGCATAGCGCGCCTGAACCTCTTCAAGGAACGACGCCGCCAGATAGGCCCGGTTGGCATCGGTCGGCGCGTGGGTCATCACCGTCGACGGGTTCTGCATGATCCGCTTCAGAACCTCGACATTCTGGGGCGTTGTCGTGACCACCTGCCGCGGATGCTCCCCCAATCGCAGCGCGAATTGCAGCATGTCCCAGGTCGCCTCAGCCTTGGGCCATTTCGCCAACTCGTCCACCCAGGCCGCATCGAACTGCGGACCACGCAGCGAGCTTGGGTCAAAAGCCGAAAACACCTGCGCCACCGCTCCGTTCGGCCAGATCAGCCGCCGCCGCCCCGCCTCCCAATCCGGACGGCGATCGGGAGGGGAACAAGCCAGTATTCCGCTCTCGCCGAACACCATCACCTCGCGGACCTGATCCACCGTCTCGCCGACCAGCGCGACCCGCTTTGACCGCCCTGCATCCAGCGGCCCCGCCCCTTCGACCTCGGCACGCACCCATTCGGCGCCGGCGCGCGTCTTGCCTGCCCCGCGTCCATCCATGATCACCCAGGTCTTCCACGCTCCGTCGGGCGGCAATTGATGCTGCAGCGCCCAGAACTCGAACAGCCACGGCAGCGACAACAATGCGTTGTCGTCCAGCCCGCCCAGAAAATCGTCAACCTGCTCCGGCGTCGCGGAGGCAAGCCAGGCGCCGCCCGATCTCATCCCGCGCGGCGTCCAGGTCAAGGGTGCCGGTTCCGACAGCCCCGGCAACCAGCTTGCGGAGTTTTTCAACACGTGCCCTTTCCTCCATCACCATCACGAACGCGGCCTTCAGGTCGCGCACTGCCCCCGCCGCCGCCTTTGCCTCGGACAATTGGCCCTGCCGCACCGCCGTCAGCGCCAGCGCCAAGTCTGCTGCCGCATCGCGAAACAGGTGCTCCGTCGCCTCCAGCACAGCCGGAGCCGAGTCGCCCGCCGAAAACTTTATGCTCATACCTGCTCAACCCAGCCCCTATGCCATCCGCACAAGAGAAAAAGGAAACGCGGCCCCGGGTTGCCCCGCGCCGCTTGCCCACTTCTTCTAGCATGCCACAAGGTGTACCTTGGACCGGGCGCAATGTCAAACAAAAAGTCGAACAGGATCAACGGCTTGTCGTGCGCGCCGTTAGGGAATTGTTAAGTGTTTGCTCACCGTGGCGGCCACTTGCCCTGCCGCGCCAATTCCAACGCCTGCGCCGGAGGATAAACCCGCTCCAACATCGCGCGGTCATTCAGGACATGCCGCACCTTGTTCAATGCCTTCTCTGTGTCGCTCCCCTTGGCAACCTTCGCCTGCGAGGTCAGCCACGGCAAGTTGACGCCTTGATCATCAATCGCTGCGGGATTGGCCCCCTGTTCCAGCAGGAATTGCACCATTGTCCAGTAGTCAATCAATCCGGCAGACAAGACGGGGGTCGCCCGAAAGAACCCCTGCGCCTCCAGATCGGCACCTGCGTTCATCAGTGCGATCACGCCGTCCAGGTCTTCCTGCTCGATCCTGGTAAAGATCAAGGGCAAACCATCCGGCCCCAGCGCCTTGGGATCAACGGGCGTTCCTGCGGTGGCCATAAAACTGTTTCCTTCCCGTCTCGTTCCCATCAGCAAAACCGCCGACATCGCCACCAAGGCCCTGCGTAGCTTGTTCATGTGCAGCCGGTCTTTGCCTGCTCGTCCGCTATTCGTGCGGCCTCTTGTTCCAGTGCGGCGAACATTTCGGACATCATGTGCCCCTTGCCCGCTTCCAGCAACGCAGCCGCACCGATTCCGCCCAGCGCCGCCCCCAGCGGTCCCGCAACCAACCCGCCAAACACAGCGCCCGCCCCGGTGGCCAGATTGTTCATCATCGAGGACGAAGGCCTCGGCTTCAACGGCAACCGCTCGCCAATCGCGGGGGGCAGTTTGAGCACGTCCTGAACCATGCTCAGGATTTCACCGCTGACCGCATATGCCTTTACGGCGGCGTCTTCCAACTTTTCGCCCATTCGTTCCACGGTCGCCTTGTTTACACCGGCGCTGTTGAAGGTCGTGGCCTTTGCACCACTGACCGCCGCCGCCGCCGCTGCCATCCCGCCACCCAGAGAGTGGCCGACATACCGCACCTTGCCCGGTGCCGCAATTTGCGCTCGTTTGGCCAGCAACATCGCACGGTTGTAATACTGCGTCTCTTTGCCCATCCCCTGCTTGAGGTTCGTCACCCAGTCCTCGGGGCTCTTCCACGGCGGAAAACTTGATCCTTTGAAGCCGACAACATAGCTTTCGGCCTTGGTCACCGGATCGGTCTGCACAAAAACTTCAGTGCGAAAGTTGCTGTCCGGTATTTTGGTCAGGTCATTGACACCATCGTGAAATCCGATTGCTTTCAGGTCGTCCACCGTCGCCTTGCGCGTGTTGGCTGGCAGAACCGCATCCGGGTTGCCATAAGCAGCATCGGCAAGCAATCCGTCATCCCGCGCCTTGGCAATGTTCTTGGCAGCCACCCCAAGCGTCGCACAGATCGGGCTTTTCGCGGGCTCAGGACCCGGCACAGGCCCCGGCCCCGCATCTCGCAAATCCGGCAAGGCGGGCAGGTTCGGCGCACCCGGCATTCCCGGCAAAGAAATCGTCGGAACCCCCACCAGCCCGATCAGAACAGTCGGCATGCAGGGCGGCAGGATTGCCCCGCCCTTCGCCGTCAGGTCCAACATCCGCGCGGCAGGCAATCCAAGAATAACAACTGTCGGCGATCCGAAAACGATGGCATCCACGGGCACCGGAATTGGGGCGACACAGGCGCAAAGGTCGGTCATCCGCGCGGCTGGCAACCCCCCGATCAGAACTGTCAGCGCACAGGGCGGGATGATCGGAAACGGCGCGCCAAGGCACATCGGGCAGGTGTGCATGTCGGTCACACGGGCTGCGGGAAATCCACCGGGCATGATAATCCTGACATAACAATGGTTGAACGCTAAACCCACCGACTGCCTTGAGTCAAGAAAACCCCAGGTGTTTAGTCCCGGCATCTGGTTGATCGGATTGAGGATGAATCTTTCTGGCTCAGATGTCCAGATTTTGCAGATGTATTCGTAGGGCATGAGGCCATTCAGCGTCTTGAGCCTTCGGGCGAACTTGTAGGCTGCCAAGAAGTCGGCGAGATGGGTGCGCAACTGGTCGTGGCTGTCGTAATGGAAGCGCTTGACGGTTGCGTCCTTGATATGGTGTGGACCTGGCAGGGCATGGCCTCAAGCGTGCGCTGCAGAAACTCCCAAGCCCTGCGCCTGTCAGCCTTTTCAACGAGTTGGGTTACCGCGAACTTGGCTGTTCGGTCCATGCCCACGAAGAGATAGAGCCAATCGTCGGGAAAACAGTTCCCGGACTGTTTTCTGACGGCACTGACATTCGCGCCATCGGCGACACTGGCCCCGCTGCATTACCTCGATGTCTTCTCGGCGGTTGCCCTAAGCTATGTGGTTTTTGGCGATTTCCCGAATGCGATGACCTGGGCCGGGATTGCGGTAATCGCGTCCTCGGGCCTCTGAATTTCATGCCGCGAAAAGGTCACCGCAGCGACAGCGCGGCAAGCACGCCCGGCAACGCCCGGCGCGGCAGAATGATCAGCATTCCCGGCGCTTCAAACGACAGGGTGACGCGCGGCTGGGACACCTCGTTCGAGGTGCCGATGGTCCCGTCCGGCGCAAAGTCCAAGCCGTCGATCGGCCAGCGCAAACCGGTCGAGTGCCCCCGCACCGCCCGCAGCGGGAACAGAGAGAACCGCGACCCGACCGGCAGCGTCAGGGCAAGGTCGGGCGGAGCCAGAAAAGTCACGTCGCTTGACCCCAGCACAAGACAACGGCGGTCGGGATAGCGGACCAGTGTGTTGAGCACCGCCAACCCGTGATCCAGCCGCGCACCGGAAAACCCCAGCCCCAGCACGAAGGGTGCCTCGATGCTGCGCAGCGCCTTGTCGAAATCGGTGCTGTCCTGATCGGCGATTAGATGGACCCGCGCACCCAGAGACGCCCGTGCCGCGGGGGTGATCGAATCAAGGTCGCCGATGACGGCCCGCGGCTGTTGCCCAAGGCGCATCAGACGATCCGCACCCCCGTCGGCTGCCACAAGATAAGGCGCATGCTCCATCGCCCGCCGCAAAGCCGCAGCCGTGACCGGACCGCCGCCCACCAGCGTTACCCCCATAGTTGATTGGACAATCGCCCTGTTCATGCCGATAATGTTGCTCCAATTGCGGCAACGCTCTGGTTCCGGGGTCACAATCAATCCTTCAAATTACCCCGTTTTGTCCATGGATTTGCACTTCTGACCAGACAATGTTGCAGCAACGAGTATGACAAAAAGGCGAGCATCCGATGATCGGGGCCAGTAAAATCCTTACCGTTTCTTACGGCACCTTCTCGTGCACCTTGGAGGGGTTTGACGATCCCTTCAACACCATGCGCGCAATTGCTGAATATTTCCGCGATCTTGCTGCGGAAGATCGGTATTTCGGGGCCGAACCGCCGACGCCTGATGCAGCCATGCTGCACCGGATCGCCGAACGCGAGATCCAGCGCCGGGTCGAGGCCAAGATCGGCGATAACGGCGTTGTTCTGCGGGCCGGGGATGTCGAAGTTTCAGCCCCCGCCAGCCGCCCCACCGAACGGTCGCTGCCGCAGGTATCGGAACCTGTCATGATGCCGGGGTCCGATTCGGTCGCTGCGCGCCTGGCCCGCCTGCGGGTCGCCAATGAGCGAGCCGCCCCAACGCTGCTGGCCGCCCCGGATTTCGAACTGGCCGCCATTGCCCCAGTAAGTGAAGACTACACCGAAGATGAGCATGTCGACGACATGGTCATCAGCCCCGAAACGGTTGCACCGATCCTTGATCTGCCCGAACCCGAGGATGCGGACTTTGTGGCGGAGGTCGCTGCAGATCTGCCGGTCGCACCCTATGTGCAAGAGACACAGCCCGACTGGGTGACCGAACCCGAAGACATTCTGCTCGACTTTGACCCGATCATCGAACCGGTGATACATGGGCCCGAGCTTGAACTGCAGGACGAAGGACCGACGAACGCCGAAGACACGATTGCGTCAATCATGGCCGGTCTGCACGCCGATCCGGCTGCGGTCGAGGCTGATCTGACTGACACAGTGGCGGAGCAGGGCTTGTCATTCGATGACGCCGAACTGGCGCAGGACGTCGCAGATGCGTCGTTGGACTATCTGGTCGATGACACCGAGCCAGCGGATTATCTGATCGAGGACGCCGATTTCGACGCGGCCTCCGAACCCGATCAAGCCAACATTCTGGATGTGATGATTGATCCGGACGGCGATGATAATGATGTCGAGCCTGCGCAAGCAGTCGGTGACCTTGGTGATGTGTCCACCCCCGTGATGATTGAAGTGGACCCGGCGGCCACGACCGAAAACCCCGTCGAAGAGCCGGAAATCGACCCCGTGACCCCTACTCAGGCCCCCGGCGACAGGCAACAGAGGGCGCGCGCGCGTGTCATCAAGATCCGCCGGATCGAGGCACGGGCGGCACAGGCTCTGCCCGCTGCTCCAGTTGCCGAACCGGTCGTGCAGACCGACGACACAGCCCCCAACCTGTCGGTGTTGTCGCCCGAGGCCGAAGCGGAGTTGCAGCGCGAACTCGCGGCATTGGAGGCAGAGATTGCCCCGGTCACGACGGAGACCCTAGCCGCGATCGTCCCCTTGGTGACCGAAGCCGCCCCCGAACCGGCTGAAGCGCGAACCCCCGTGGTTGAAGCCGCTCCTGTGGTCGAAGCCGCGTCCGAGGTTGATCTTGCCGAACCCCGCCGGATGCCTGTGACGGTGACCGAGGATGATGCCGTAAACCGCCTGATCTCGCAGACCAATACGGTGATGGCAGGGCCGGAAAACAAGCGTCGTCTGGCCGCCATCGCCCATCTGAAAGCCGCGGTTGCCGCGACGTTCGCGGATCGCAAGGCCAATCCCGAAGCGGCCCCTTCTGCCATCACCGAACGGATGGACCCCTACCGCGACGATCTGGACCGCGTGGTACGCCCGCGTCGCCCGGCCCTTGTCACCCCACAGGCGGGTCAGCCGCAGCAAACCGAGCGTCCAGCCCCGCTGATCGACCGCCCCGCGCCACTGGTTCTGGTATCGGAACAGCGGATCGACCGCCCTGTCGTTGCAGCCTCGGCCCCGGCGCAAATCTCGCCCGTGCGCCCGCGCCGGGTGACAGCCGCGATGCTGGCCGAACCCTTGGCCGACGCCGTGTCGGACGGCGAAGAGGAAGATGAAGAAGACACCCTGCGCACCCAAGATGTGGACAACATCTTTGCCGATGCAAGGGGTCAGGCCTTTGGCGAATTCGCTGAACGGCTGGGTGCCAACACGATGCCCGAATTGCTGGAAGCGGCAGGCGCCTATTGCGCGCTGGTGCTGGGACGCGGACAATTCAGCCGCCCGTTGTTGCTGGAGCAGATCGCTCACCTGCCAGACGCGGGCGAAATCAGTCGCGAAGACTGCCTGCGCGGGTTCGGCACACTGCTGCGCGACGGGCGGATCACCAAGATAAAGCGCGGTCAGTTCAAACTGTCCGACCAGTCGCGCTATCTATCAGACGCGAGGCGGCAGTCGGTCTGACCATCGGAATTGCGGGTCGCGGCTGCCACGCAGGCCCCGGATTCAGGCGGAAGGGGGACCCCCTTCCGCCTGTGTCGTATCAGGGTCCGCCTGACCTATGCCGATGAAAACAAAGCGGAACGGCACAATCCACAGGATTCCCAGCACCAGATACACCGCCACCTCGACCCAAAACGACGGGCGATCCAGCCAATTCAGAATGGTCACGGCCACAACGACATACACCGGCAAACCGACCAGCAGGATCAGCAGCGACAGGCGACGGCGGGTTTTGTAAGCTAGTTTCATGATGCGCAATTAGTCCGCAAAGGGGTCGGTGACAAGGATCGTATCGTCGCGCTCAGGCGAGGTGGATAGCATGGCGACCGGACATTGGATCAACTCTTCGATCCGGCGGACGTATTTGATCGCGGCCCCCGGCAGGTCGTTCCAACTGCGCGCCCCTGCGGTGTTTTCGTCCCAGCCCGGCATTTCCTCATATATCGGAGTGCAGCGGGCCTGCTGATTGGCGGCGGTGGGCAGGTAATCCAGCTTCTGCCCGTCCAGCAGGTAGCCCACACAGAGTTTCAGGGTTGCAAACCCATCAAGTACGTCCAGCTTGGTCAGAGCGATCCCTTTGACCCCCGACGTTACGCACGTCTGCCGCACCAAAACCGCATCGAACCAGCCGCAACGCCGCTTGCGGCCTGTGACGGTGCCGAACTCGTGACCTCGCTGCCCCAGACGCTCGCCATCCGCGTCGTGCAATTCGGCGGGAAACGGGCCTTCGCCGACCCGCGTAGTGTAGGCCTTCACGATCCCAAGCACGAAATCAATCGCCCCCGGCCCCATCCCGGTGCCGGTAGCCGCCTGCCCTGCGATGACATTGCTCGAAGTAACATAGGGATAGGTGCCAAAGTCGATGTCCAGCAAGGCCCCCTGAGCGCCCTCGAACAGGATGCGTTTGCCTGCCCGTCGCGCGTCGTGCAGCACTTTCCACACCGGTTTGGCATAGGGCAAAACCTGCGGCGCGATGGCGTGCAGCGCCGCCAGCAACCCGTCGCGGTCGATCGGTTCCATCCCCAACCCCCGGCGCAGCGCGTCATGGTGGCCCATCAGACGGTCGACGCGCAATTCCAGCGTCGCCTCATCGGCCAAGTCGGCCACCCGAATGGCGCGGCGACCCACCTTGTCCTCGTAGGCCGGCCCGATTCCCCGTCCCGTAGTGCCGATCTTGGCGACCGAATTCAAATTTTCGCGGGCTCGGTCCAACTCGCCATGCACCGGCAGGATCAGAGGCGCATTTTCGGCAATCATCAGGTTTTCGGGCGAGATATCAACGCCCTGTCCGCGCAGCTTTTCGATCTCGGACACCAGGTGCCACGGGTCCAGCACCACGCCGTTGCCGATGACGGAAAGCTTGCCCCCCCGCACGATGCCGCTGGGCAGCAGGCTCAACTTGTAGACTTTGCCGTCAATGACCAGGGTATGCCCCGCGTTATGCCCGCCCTGAAACCGCGCGATCACATCGGCGCGTTCGGACAGCCAATCAACGATCTTGCCCTTGCCCTCATCGCCCCACTGAGCGCCGACTACCACTACGTTTGCCATGCTGATCCCTTTGGGTTGGTAAACCGCAAACGGTATAGACGGAGGGGGGCCGAGGGGGAACAGTGAAAAGAAGTTTTGACTGGGGGCATCCGGCTGGCGATAGTCTTTACATCAATCGGCTGCGCCGCGTGAACGGTCGGGACTGGCCCCTTTTGACTGCAAACTCTTGGAATTGGACGGGATATGATAATCGATGACCACTGCAAACGGGAAGAGAACGACTTGGCTGTCAGCCATCTGTGTGTAATGGCTGCTTACGTACAGACGAGCCCCCAAATCTGGGCAGTGAATTTTTTACCCCCCGAGACGAAGCTCTGCACCAGCATGAATTCGTTCTTGGCTCATGTCGAGGGCAAGCCAGACTACGACATTGATTTCAACGGCTTGACGTTCAATCAACCGACGACCGAAGGAGAGTATTGGCGGTATTCGTTCCTCTTGGTTGACCGGCGTGAACCTCCGCGTCCCGAGCAAACATCGATCATGGTTCAGTGTCGGTTCGCTTACAACAAAGAGCGTATACCGGTGTGATAGCCTGCCTCCCTGAAAATCAAGTGATTTCACGTTGAAGCGTGAGCCCTGCGTGCCTCAGGAACGGCGCGTCCGAGAAAGGCCACAACGATGGGTAATTCGCTGCGCTGGTTGGGGCGTTGGTTCTGGGCGTCGCCACCTTCAACCCGACGCCCGACAACTTTCTCCTGTGGTCACAGGCCTGTCTGGCGACACAGATGCCAAGGTTGGTGTTTCTTGGCCCGCTGATCGAGGGTTGAAGGGCTTGCGCCCCTGTCGCCTTGCGCCTAGATAGGCGCGTCATCAGCGGGAAGCCCCATGGAAAACGTCGTCCTCACCATCCACCTGATCCTGGCACTCCTGCTGGTCGGAATCGTGCTGTTGCAGCGGTCCGAGGGCGGCGGTTTGGGAATGGGCGGCGGCGGGGCGGTTTCGGGCCGGTCTGCGGCGACGGCGCTGGGCAAGCTGACATGGATTTTCGCGGCGGCCTTCATCGGCACGTCGATCACGCTGACCGTGCTGGCGGCGCAATCGTCGTCGACCGCGTCGGTGATCGACCAGATCGGCGGCACGGTGCCGTCACCTTCCCCGGAAACCCCCGCTCTGGGGACCGACCTGCTGCCCCCTGCCGCAACGGATGCTCCCGTGGCCCCGCCCCGCGCCGACTGATACCTACTAGCTTTTGAGAATAGTTGCCTCGGGCCTCCTGCATCTTGCGGTCAGGTTGCGCAGTTTCGTTTCCTGCGTTATCAGTTTGCCCCCGTAAGCAGCGATTCTGAAGCCGCCCAAAGCCGCCGAACGAACCAGTACGGGAGCCGCCATGGCACGCTATATCTTCATTACGGGCGGGGTGGTATCCTCGCTGGGCAAGGGGCTGGCTTCGGCCGCTCTGGGGGCGCTGTTGCAGGCGCGCGGCTACACGGTGCGGTTGCGCAAGTTGGACCCTTATCTGAACGTCGACCCCGGCACGATGAGCCCGTTCGAGCATGGCGAAGTATTCGTAACCGACGATGGCGCGGAAACCGATCTCGACCTTGGCCATTACGAAAGGTTTACCGGCGTCTCGGCCCGACAGACAGATAGTGTGTCGTCGGGGCGGATCTATTCCAACGTGCTGGAGAAGGAACGCCGGGGAGATTATCTGGGAAAAACCATTCAGGTGATCCCGCATGTCACCAATGAAATCAAGGATTTCCTGAAGATCGGCGCCGGTGAGGTCGACTTCATGCTGTGCGAAATCGGCGGCACTGTGGGCGACATCGAGGGCCTGCCCTTCTTCGAGGCGATCCGCCAGTTTGCCCAAGACCGCAAGCGGGGTCAGTGCATCTTCATGCATCTGACGTTGCTGCCCTTTCTGGCCGCGTCGGGCGAACTCAAGACCAAACCGACCCAGCATTCGGTCAAGGAATTGCGGTCAATCGGCTTGCAGCCCGATGTTCTGGTCTGCCGGTCGGAACACCCCATTCCGGACAAGGAAATTGCCAAGATCGCCCTGTTCTGCAACGTCCGGCCCGAGGCGGTGATCCCCGCATATGACCTGAAATCGATTTACGAGGCCCCGATGGCCTATCATCGGGCGGGACTGGATCAGGCGGTGCTGGACGCCTTCAACATCTCGCCCGCGCCACGCCCCAACCTTGCGCGGTGGGAAGACGTGATGGACCGGTTGAAGAACGCCGAAGGTGAAGTCCGGGTCGCAATTGTCGGCAAGTATACGCAACTGGAAGATGCCTACAAAAGCATTGCAGAAGCGTTGACGCACGGAGGGATGGCCAATCGGACGCGGGTCAAGGCGGAATGGATCGATGCCGAGATTTTCGAACGCGAGGACCCCGCCCCTTACCTGCAGAATTTCCACGCAATTCTGGTTCCCGGTGGGTTTGGCGAACGCGGCACGGAAGGCAAGATCAAGGCGGCGCAGTTTGCGCGGGAAAAGCGAATTCCCTACCTTGGCATTTGTCTGGGCATGCAGATGGCGGTGATCGAAGCGGCGCGCAATCTGGTTGGGCTGGCCAATGCGGGGTCCGAGGAATTTGATGTCGACGCCGGAGAAAAGCGTTTCACGCCTGTGGTTTACCACCTCAAGGAATGGGTCAGGGGCAACCATGTGGTCGCCCGCAAGCTGGGCGATGACAAGGGCGGTACGATGCGGTTAGGCGCCTATGCCGCGCATCTGGTGCCGGGGTCCAAAGTAGCCGAAATCTATGGTTCGACCGTGATCGAGGAACGCCACCGCCACCGCTATGAAGTTGATATTCAATATAAATCGCAGCTTGAATCATGCGGTTTAATGTTTTCCGGCATGTCGCCGGACGGGCGTTTGCCCGAAATTGTCGAGGTCAGGGATCACCCTTGGTTCATCGGCGTGCAGTTTCACCCCGAACTGAAATCCAAACCTTTCGCCCCCCACCCGCTGTTCGCCGATTTCATCCGCGCGGCGGTCGAAGGGGCGCGGTTGGTGTGACAGTTTTCCGTTGGGTCTGCGTCGATTAAGCTTTGGGCATCCGTCAAGCAATTTGCGGGCGCAACCTGTGGAACGGGGAACGGGGCGTTGACCGTTCGTCAGGCATGACGCAGACATTACAGGTCTGGCTTTGCACTTTCAGGTTTTGTTGGTCGTCGGCCCATCAGCCCCGGCAGGCTTATCGCCAGCAGGATAAAAGCCAGCGGCAGGGAGAAAAAGAACCCGGTCTGACCATAGCCGAAGGCCCCCACGATGCCGCCTAACAGGAAGGCGGTGACAAGCTGCAGCAGGATGCGCAGTTTGCGGCGGTCCGGGTGGACCCCGGCATTCGGCCAGAACAGCCCGAACACCGCCCGGCCAAGCTCGATTCCGATGTCCGTCACCATCCCCGTTGCATGCGTGGTGCGGATGCGCGCGTTCGAGATTTTGGTAATCGTGGCGTTCTGCATGCCCATGATGAAACACAGGCACGCCAACGCGAACAGCCGACCGACCTCGGAGGTAAATATCCCGCCCCACGCAAAGCAGACCATGAACCCGCCCTGGATCGCCAAGGGCCAGGCATACTGCTGCCGCCCCGCATGACTGCGCGCCCAGTTGATCAGGATGGTGCTGAACCCTGCCCCCGCCATGAAGGCCGAAATGGCCAGCGCACTGACCATGGCGACAGTCAGTTGCAACGTCGCAATCGTGTCGGCGAGTTGCGACAGATACCCCGTCATGTGCGAGGTATACTGCCCAAGCGCAAAAAACCCCCCCGCATTCGCCGCCCCCGCAATCGCCGCCAGCGCGGTTGCCAGAACCAGATCATTCCCCGACGACCTGCGATGCGAGACAAGGGCACGTGCCAGATTGACGGGTTGCAGGATACGCCGCTTGGTTTTCATTTTGGCTTCGTCCGGTTCAAAACTTAGATGTGCGCTTTACGCTTCATCGCGCCACCGCGGCAAGCCTGTCGCCTCACCGCACCCGAAAAAGCGACCGCCGCTGTCGCCGGGCACTGATGGAAACATGGGTTGGACGCGAGAGTGCTGTCCTCAAACTTCCGCCATCGCGGCTGGCGCTCGATCCCTGCGATGTGATCCATCTGGCTCACGACGGGCGGCTGACCGAGTTCCGGCTGATCTCGGTTGGCGACACTGGAGCGCGCAGCATCGAAACGCCGCGTCAGGAGTGCGTAGTTTACGATCTGCCGCCGGGAATTGCCCGCGCCGCCACCCTGCCGCGCCCCGTCAGCTTCGGAGTGCCAGAGGTGCTGTTTCTCGATCTGCCGAAGCTGAGCGAAGGCAACGTAACACTCTCGCTCGCGCCTTCGCTATCTGCGAATGATGCCGACGAGAACAGCCCTGAACTCTTCGAACTTGCTATCCTCTGGGGCGAAGCCGGAGCCGACCGATTACCCTCAAAGCCAACTTTTCCAAACTCTACCGGCACCCTGC
Source organism: Rhodobacterales bacterium (assembly GCA_038246975.1). GTDB lineage: Bacteria > Pseudomonadota > Alphaproteobacteria > Rhodobacterales > Rhodobacteraceae > JAIYDJ01. The sequence goes on from JBBRVJ010000103.1 coordinate 12,889, forward strand.
ACCCGCGTTGAGATATCGCCGATTACGGCACTCTTGGCGCGTTGAACGCCGAGATCGTGATCAACGGCGATGGCGCTTTGACTGTCGCGCTCGACCTGCGCGGCACCTTCAACATGACCTTCGATATGGTGGGATCGGTCGACGGCACCAACTGGACGCTATTGGCCGTCCGGCCGATGGCAGGTGGCTCCTGTCTGGCTGCCGTCGCGGGCGCATGGGAGGCGGCCTTAGCCGGGTTTGCCAAGTTTCGCCTGCGAGTGACGGCCTCCACGTCGGGGGCTGCGACCGCGACGCTGTTGACCGCAACGAGCCTCCTCGATGATCATCTGCCGGGCAAGGTTTCGTCACCTGCACAGCGCTATTCGCGTCGTCACGCAAGATGCACGCCACGCTGGGCATGACCGCGTAATGCTGGCAAACCGCACCAGTCCCTATGGAAATGCATGAGGGCAAAAACCGGAATGCTGGTCAGGCCAAACCCGCAACCAGGAATCCGCCGGACCCGTCTGGCTCAACCCAGAAAACGAAACCAACGCCCCTAGAGTCAAAGACGCCGCATCAAATCGGCGGACAACTCCTTTGACAAACACCGTAACCGACCCAGTCGACCTCTTATACCAACCTGCGCTGATCATCACTCATGCGCCCATTTGCGCATCCCGATGGATTTGATGCGCGCAGGCTGGCCGATCAGCTTGTTCAAATCATCACAGCAATGATCGACAATTTCGTTGTAGGATTTGAAGATGTGGTTGGAGAGCCAGTTATCCCGCATGAACTGCCAG
>JBBRVJ010000104.1:0-13225 GCA_038246975.1 Rhodobacterales bacterium
TCAGCACGCGGCGCATGAGCGGTTGGTCTATGAGCGGTTGAAACGCCAGATGGCCGAGTCGGGAATTGCGGCGCAGGCCTTGCTGATCCCTGAAATCGTTGAACTTTCGCCAGGGGATTGCGCGCGGTTGCTGGAGGCGGCTCCGGGCTTGGCGAAGTTGGGGTTGGGGATCGAGGCGTTCGGCGGGTCTGCGGTTGCGGTGCGGGAAACGCCTGCGCTGCTGGGCGCGGTCGATGCGGTGGCGCTGGTGGCGGATGTGCTGGACGAATTGGCGGATCAGGGCGAAAGCGGGTTGGTGCAGGGGCGGATTGATGCGGTGCTGTCGCGGATGGCCTGTCATGGATCGGTGCGATCCGGGCGGCAGATGCGCGGCGACGAGATGAACGCGCTCTTGCGCGAGATGGAGGCGACGCCGCTGTCGGGCCAGTGCAATCACGGGCGGCCGACCTATGTCGAGTTGTCGTTGCATGACATCGAACGGCTGTTCGGGCGGCGATGATAACGTTTTTCGGCACCAGCTATGCGTGGAATGCGCCCGAAATTCTGATGCTTGGCGGGGCGGCGTTAGTGTTGGTGGTGCTGTTGTTGCTGACCTTGCGGGCGGCGGGGCGATCAGTGGCGATGGTGACGCCGCTGTCGCGCGATCTGGGCTGGATGGCGAGCCGGGTTCAGGCGCTGTCGGACGGGCAGGAAAGGCTGGCGGGTGGGCTGCACCATGTGTCAGAGGCGCAGGCGGTCAGTCAGACGGCGATGTTGCGTGTGATGGAGCAGCGATTGGCCGAGGTTTCCCGCGTCATGGGCGAGACGCTGGTGGGGTCGTCGACCCGCACCGCGCGCAGTCTGGGGGAGTTGCATCAGCGGCTGGAAACCATCGACCGCGCGCAGGCCAACATCGAAAAACTGTCGGGCAATGTGTTATCCTTGCAGGACATTCTGTCGAACAAGCAGACGCGCGGCGCGTTTGGCGAGATTCAGTTGAATGACATCGTGGTCAAGGCGTTGCCGTCGGACGCCTATACCATGCAGGCGACGCTGTCGAACGGGCGGCGGGCGGATTGTCTGATCCATCTGCCGCAGCCTCCGGGGCCGATCGTGGTCGATGCCAAATTCCCGCTGGAGGCCTATGAGGCGCTGCGGCGGGCGGAAACGCCGGGTCAGGTGACCGAGGCGCAGCGGATGATGCGGGTGTCGGTGCGTGCGCATATCAAGGCGATTTCCGAGAAATACATTCTTGACGGCGAAACGGCGGATGGCGCGCTGATGTTCCTGCCTTCGGAAGCGGTCTATGCCGAATTGCACGCGAATTTCCCCGAAGTGGTGCGTGACGGCTTTGCGGCAAAGGTCTGGATCGTGTCGCCCACGACATGCATGGCGGTGCTGAACACCATGCGGGCGGTGCTGAAAGACGCGCGGATGCGGGCGCAGGCAGGGGCGATCCGGCGCGAGTTGTCCGAGTTGTACAAGGATGTTGAACGTTTGGGCGACCGGGTCGGCAATCTGGACCGGCATTTCGGGCAGGCGGCCAAGGACATCGAGGAGATCAAGATCAGTTCCGATAAGGCGGGCCGGCGCGCGCGGCGGCTGGACAACTTTGATTTTGAGGAACTGGCGGTGCCGGTCATCCCGCCGCAGGCCGCTGAATGAAGCATCTGACGGCTGCGAACTATAAGGTGATGCCGTGGGCCAATGGGCGGGGGCAAACGGTCGAGATGTGCCGGGTTGACCGCGACGGGGCGCTGTTGTGGCGGTTGTCGCGGGCCAGCGTGGTCGAGGATGGGGCTTTTTCGGTGCTGCCGGGGATTGCGCGGAACCTGACGGTGATCTCGGGGCCGGGGTTCGATCTGGTGGGGGATGGGGTGGCGTTGCGCTGTGATCCGTTGGTGCCGGTGGCGTTTGACGGGGGGGTGGCGGTGACTGCTGTGGGGGTTGTGACGCCTTCGGACGATTTCAACGTGATGACGGCGCGGGGGGTGCCGTTGCCTGCGGTGCTGGTGGTGCGGGGCGAGACTGTGATGACGGCGGGGGGCACGCTGTGCGTTTATGCCTTGGGGCCGGTGCGGGTGAACGGGGTGGATGCCGTAGAGCAGGACCTGATCACCACGCAAGGTGGTGTGGCCGTTACAGGTCAGGCTATCGTCGTGCGGATGTTCGTGTTACCTGCCGATCTTGCGGTCAGATGCCCATAAACTGCTGGGCAAGGCGGGGGATCAGGCCGTTGAAGCGCAATTTGGCGTCGGTGGCGGCCAAGCAGATGCAGGCGGGGCCAGCCTCGGCGACCGGGGTATGTTGCAACGCTTCGGTCGCGATTTCCATGTCGCCGGGGCCGAAACGGTCGGTCTTGTCGCGGAACGCGCCTTGCAGAACCAGCGTCAGTTCAAGACCGCGATGGCCGTGATCGGGTACTGATTGTCCCGCGGGGATATAAAGCAGCCGCGCCGACCCCACGCCTTCGGTCGGCAGGATGGCCTGACGGACCCCCATGCCCAGCGAGCGCCATTTGACGGCCGACAGATCGCCGCCGATGTAATCTTGCAGCGGCAGGGGAAGGATGCCTGCGGGGCGGGTGGGCCGAGCCTTCACCGGGGCATCAAGACGCGAAAACACCCGGTCCAGACTGCCCTCGTCCATGTCGATCTGATCACTGGCGTCCAACATTGCGCCGCCCACCGCCTCGAACCCGGCCAAGGCCGCGCGGCAGTCGTCGCACATCGACACATGGGTCGCCAGCACCAGCGCAAAGGCTTCGGGAAGCGCACCGGCTGCGTAGGCCATCAACAGGTCGTCAGAGATATGGTGGCGGATCGTCATGGAATTTTGCTGCCTTTAGCTCATCTGATGGCGCAAACGTTCCAGCGCCAGTCTTATCCGCGATTTGATCGTGCCAAGCGGCAGACCGGTTTCATGGGCAATCTCGGAATGCGAGAGATCGCCGTAGTAGGCGCGTTCGATCAGCGCGCGCTGCTTTTCGGGCAGGGCGGCCAAAGCCGCGCCAAGCCGCTGATTTTCCTGCGCCATTTCATAGACATCGGCCTGATCCGGCTCAGCCTCGGGGCCCCAGGTCAGATCTTCGGGTTCGGGCCTGCGGGTCCGGCGCAGGGCGTCGATCCGGCGGTTGCGCGCGATGGTGAACACCCAGGTCGCCACCGAGGCACGAGTCGGGTCGAACAGACCCGCCTTTTGCCACAGCGTCGCCATGACGTCCTGCGCACATTCTTCGGCCAGAGTGGCGCTGGCCCCCGATTTCATCAGGAAGGCCTTGATCCGGGGCGCGAAATGGCGGAACAGGGCGGCGAAGGCCGCCTTGTCCTGCGCGTCGCGAACCCGGAGCATCAACGCTGCCCAATCCGTTTCAACCTGTTCAACCGTCACAAAACCCTTTCCCCTGACGTAAGCCACCAGTCGCGGAGGCACGGCACAGGGCAGGCTCCGGCTTGGTGCGTTTGGTTGGTTGGTCAGGGCGATGTCCAGTAACATGATGCATTTACGCCCCGATTGACAGGTTGGATCACCAGCCGCACGAGTTTTCCTTTGATCCGACCCAGTCCGCCCGCCGTAATATTCCCGAACCCGCAAAAGGACCCACCGATGCCGTTTGAAACCGCCGCCGCCCCACCCCGCCGTATTGCCGTGATCGGGGGTGGTATCTCGGGCATGTCGGCGGCGCATATGCTGGCCGGGGACAACGCGGTGGTGCTGTTCGAGGCCGAAGGTCGGCTGGGCGGTCACGCCCGCACCGTGGTGGCAGGCAAGCGGGGCGATCAGCCGGTCGATACCGGGTTTATCGTGTTTAACCGCGTCAACTATCCGCATCTGGTACGACTGTTCGAGGCGCTGGACGTGCCGGTGGTCGAAAGCAACATGAGTTTCGGCGCGTCGATCAACGGCGGCTGGCTGGAATATGGGTTGAAAAGCCTTGATGCCGTATTCGCACAGCGCGGCAACATCGCGCGGCCTCGCTATCTGCGGATGATCCGCGACATTCTGCATTTCAACAAGCACGGGCTGCGGCTGGCCGACGATCCGGCGATGACGGTGGGCGATCTGTTGAGGCGGCTGGGGACGGGCGATTGGTTCCGCGACTATTACCTCTTGCCGATGTCCGGTGCGATCTGGTCGACCCCGTCGCTGGGGATTCTGGATTTTCCGGCGCAGGCGATGATGCAGTTCTTTCAGAATCATGCGCTGTTGTCGGCCAGCAATCAGCATCAATGGTATACCGTGCAAGGCGGGTCCATCGAGTATGTGCGGCGGTTGCAGGCGGCGATGGTGGCGCAAGGCGTCGATCTGCGGCTGGGGGCTGTGGTGCAGGGCGTGTCCCGCGTCGACGGCGGGGTGATTATCAAGGCGGCGGGCGGCGAGGCCGAGGTCTTTGACGAGGTGGTGTTTGCCACCCATTCGGATGATTCGCTGAAGATGCTGACCGATGCAAGCCCGGCCGAGCGGGCTGCGCTGGGGGCGGTGCGCTATCAGTCAAACACCGCCGTTCTGCATGCCGACACCGCACAGATGCCGCGCAGCAAGCGGGCCTGGGCGTCGTGGGTCTATGCCGAGGATGCGGGCGGGGCTACCGATGTGATCCACCTGACCTACTGGATGAATTCGTTGCAGCCGATCCCGATGGACGATCCGCTGTTCGTCACACTGAACGCGACGCGGGCGATCGATCCGGCGCTGATCCATGACACGGTGACGTTCCGCCATCCGGTGTTCGATCTGGCGGCGCTTGCCGCACAGGGGCAGGTGGGGGCGATGAACGGGACGGCGAACACCTGGTTCTGCGGGGCGTGGATGAAGAACGGCTTTCACGAGGACGGCATCGGGTCGGCCCATGATGTGGTTCAGGCGATGCGCACGCGGGCGTTAGTTCCGGATCAGATTCAGGCGGTGGCATGACAGCCGTAGACCATATCCGGGGCGAGACGTTTCACGGCCGCAAGGGGGCGGTCGCGAACAGTTTTCGCTATGGGGTGGACTATGTGCTGCTGGACCCCGAGGCTTCGGTTGCGCCGGGGTTGTTTTCGCGCAATCGGCGCAATCTGACGTCGCTGTGGGATGAGGATCACGGCGGTGTGCCGCGCGCGGGCCGGGGCGTGATGTGGGTGCGCGAGGTGTTGGCGCAGGCGGGTTTGGTGGCGGCGCGGATTGAGTTATTGGCGCAGCCGCGCGTATTGGGGCATGTGTTCAACCCGGTGTCGTTCTGGCTGTGCCGGGACGCGGCAGGTGCGCTTCGGGTGGTGATTGCCGAGGTGTCGAACACCTTCGGCGACCGTCATTCCTATCTGTGCCACCGCGATGACCGGGGGCCGATTGGCGCGTCGGACATTTTGACGGCGCAGAAGGTGCTTCACGTCTCGCCATTTCAGCCGGTGGCGGGGGGCTATACGTTTCGTTTTGACATCCGCGCCGACCGGATCGGCATCTGGATCGACCATACCAACGCCGAGGGCGGGATTTACGCCACGCTGACCGGGACGCGCAGGCCGCTGACCAATGGCGCGATCCTGCGGGCCTGTCTGCGCCGGCCGTTCGGGTCGCGGCGGGTGTTGGCGCTGATCCACTGGCAGGCCATCAAGCTGGCGATCAAGGGTGCGCGGTTCCGCAGGCGTCCGCTGCCCCCGGTGGACGAGGTGTCGCGGTGACGGTGGTGGCGACATCGCAGCCGGGCTTGGGACGCTGGGCGCTGTTCGGGGCGATGCTGGCCTCGGCCGGGTTGCCGATTTATATCCATGCGCCAAAGGCTTATGTCGATCAGTATGGCGTGGGGCTGGCGGCGTTGGGGGCGGTGCTGGCGGGTTTGCGGTTGTTCGATGTGGTGCAGGACCCGGTGCTGGGCTGGCTGGCGGAACGGGGCCGGGCGCGACGCGGGCTGTCGGTGGTGGTGGCGGCGTCGGTGATGGCGGTTGCGATGCTGGGGCTGTTTGCGGTGACGCCGCCGGTCGCACCCTTGTTGTGGTTCGGGATCACGCTGGCCGGAGTTTTCACCGCTTTCTCCTATTTGTCGATCGTCTTTTACGCCGAAGGGGTGGCCAAGGCCGCGACATTGGGGCCGCAGGGGCACCTGCGGCTGGCGGGATGGCGTGAGGGTGGGGCGCTGGCCGGCATTTCGGTGGCGGCGGTGGCACCCCTGGCCTTGGGCGGGTTTTCTTTGTTTTCGGTGGGGTTTGCCGGGTTGGTGGCGCTGGCCGTGCTGGCGATGGCGGGACAATGGGGGCGGGGCGGGTCGACGCAGCAGGGGGCGGCCTGGGCGGCGTTTCGGCCTGCATTGGCCGACCAGCAGGCCCGCCGTTTGCTGATCCTGTCGTTCGTCAATGCGACCCCGGTGGCGGTCACCTCGACGCTGTTCCTGTTCTTTGTCGAAAGCCGGCTGCAGGCTCCGGGTAGCGAGGGGCCGTTGCTGTTGCTGTTCTTTGTGGCGGCGGGGATCAGCACGCCGGTCTGGACGCGGCTGGCGTCAGTCTATGGCACCAGGCGGGTCTTGCTGGCGGGGATGGTTCTGGCAGTGCTGTCGTTCCTCTGGGCGGCGGGGCTGGGCGCGGGGCAGGTGGCGGGCTTTGCCGTCGTCTGTGCGGCATCGGGGGCGGCGCTGGGGGCGGATATGGTGCTGCTGCCTGCGATGTTCGCCCGCAGGCTGGACCGGATGGCGAAGGGCGGCGAGGCGGCGGGGTTCGGCCTGTGGTCTTTTGCGTCGAAACTGTCGCTGGCCTTTGCCGCCGCGACCTTGCTGCCGACCTTGCAGGCGGTGGGGTTCGAGGCGGGGACGGTGAATTCCGACCATGCGTTGCGCTGGTTGACCGGGCTTTACGCCCTGCTGCCCTGTGCGTTGAAACTGCTGGCGATTGGCCTTCTGGTCGCCACCCCGAACCCAAAGGATTAGGCGATGTCCCCTGTTTTATCGGCGTTGATCGCCCTGATGGTCGTCTGCATCGTGGCCTTGGTCAAGAAACGCTATGTCGGGTTCGATACCCAGCGCCCCGCCGATCTGGCGGACCGGGGCCCCAAGTTCGATCCGCGCACCCATCTGTCCGGCCCGATCCTGTGCGAGGGGGTGGTATACGGCCCGACCGGGCGGGTGTCGTCGCGGTTTGTGGCAGATATGGAAGGCGTGTGGACCGGCAATACCGGGGTATTGAAGGAACGGTTCCGCTATGACAACGGCAATGTTCAGGATCGCCAGTGGACGTTGCGGATGGCCAATGACGGCTCGATTGCCGCCGAAGCGCCGGACGTGATCGGCATCGGCGTGGGCCGGGCCGAAGGGCCTGCGGTCGAGATGCGCTATCGGATCAAACTCGCGCCCGAGGCGGGGGGGCATGTTCTGGACGTGGTGGACTGGATGTATCTGATGGACAACGGCACGATCATGAACCGCAGCCAGTTCCGCAAGTTCGGGATCACGGTGGCGGAATTGGTCGCCACGCTGCGCCGGGTGCCCGCGTGACCGGGCCGGTGCGGGACTGGTCGGGCAAACGCTATTGGCTCGTGGGCGCGTCCGAGGGGTTGGGGCTGGCGCTGGCGCAGGTGATGGCGCGCGCCGGGGCCGATCTGGTGTTGTCGGCGCGGTCGGCGGACCGGCTGGCGGCGGCGGTTGCAGGTCTCGCGCGCCCCGCGCGGGGGGTGGTGTGCGACGTGGCCGATACCGCGTCGGTCAGGGCGGCGGCGGCAGAGGTCGGGCCGATGGACGGTGTGGTGTTTCTGGCGGGGGTTTATACGCCGACCGACGCGCGCGCCTGGGATGCGGATGCGGTCGAGGCGATGTGCAACGTCAACTTCACCGGCTGCGCGCGGGTGTTGGGCGCGGTGGTGCCGGGGATGGTGGCGCGCGGAGCGGGGCATATCGTGATCACCGGATCGCTGTCGGGCTTTCGCGGATTGCCGGGGGCCGTGGGCTATGCGGCCAGCAAGGCGGGCGTGATGGGGCTGGCGGAAAGCCTGTACTGCGATCTGCGCGGGTCTGGGGTTCGGGTGCAACTTGGCAATCCGGGCTTCATCCGCACGCGGCTGACCGACAAGAACGATTTCGCGATGCCGTTCCTGATGGAAACGGAACAGGCGGCGGCGCATATGTTTGCGTTGATGAATTCCGATGCGTTCAAGGCGAACTTTCCGCGCGTGTTCAGCTGGGTGTTTCGGGGCGCGAATTTCCTGCCGGACTGGCTGTATTACCGGACCTTGGGGGCCAGCAAGGCCATGAAAAACCCGTCCATTCCGCCCAGGTCGGCCCAATAGTCGGGGCGCAGGCGCAGGCCGCCTTCGGGCGTGATCCAAGCGGGGTCGGTGCCGGGCAGGTCTGGTCTGACCGCTGACAGATGCGGGTGGCGCAGCAGAGCGGCTGCCAGTTGCGCCTCGCCTTCCTGCGGCAGCAGCGAGCAGGTGCAGAACACCAGTCGACCACCGGGGGTCAGCAGGGTGACGGCGTGGTCGATCAGGGCGGCTTGCAGGGCGATCAGGTCGGGCAAATCCGCGTCGGATTTCACGAACGGCAAGTCGGGGTGGCGGCGGATCGTGCCGCTGGCCGAACAGGGGGCATCCAGCAGGATCGCGTCGAACCGCGTTTCGGGCGTCCAGTGCAGGGCGTCGGTGGCGATCAGATCGGCCGCAAGGCCGCAGCGGTTCAGGTTTTCCGCCACGCGGGCCATCCGGGGGGCCGAGATATCGACCGCCGTCACCTGCGCGCCAGAAGCTGCCAGTTGCAGCGTCTTGCCGCCGGGGGCTGCGCAAAGGTCCAGCACCCGCTCGCCGGGTTTTGGGGCCAACAGGGGCACGGCCATCGCGGCTGCGGCATCCTGCACCCACCAGTCGCCAGTCGCATAGCCGGGCAGGGTGGAGACCTGGCCCGCATCGGTCAACCGCAGGCTGCCGTTGGGCAGGGGAATGCCGTCGGGGGCGATGGCCCCCGGTCGCAGCGTCAGGTCGATGGGGGCGGGCCGGGACTGGACCGCCTCCATCACCGCCACCGCCTCGCGGCCATAGGCGTGGACCAGCGGCTGGCGCAGCCAGCGCGGCAGGCGTTGCGGGAGGGCATCGGCCAGCGGGTTTTCGGGGATCGCGCGCAGAACGGCGTTGATCATGCCCGCTGCGGCTTGGGTCCGCCGACCGGATTTGGCCATGCCGACGGCGGTGTTGACCACGCCATGCGGGGCCGCCCCCATCGACAATTCCACCACCGCCAGCCGCAGGATGTTGAGCGCGGTCAGGGGAGGCGCTTTGCGCAGGTGGGCTTGCAGCAGTTTGTCGACAGGCTCGATCTGCCGCAGCACGGCCAGCGCCAGCCGCTGTGCCCGCGCGCGCTCGGGGCCGGGCAGGCCCGCCATCGGTCCCTTGTCATCGAGCAGCGTCGACAGCATCGCCCCGTCGCCCAGAACGGCATCCAGCAGGCCAAGGGCCGCTTTGCGGGCTGTTTGCGTGTCTGCCATCGTGTCGCCTTTGCTGATCCGGCCTTAGCGCCTATATCAGGCGGGATCACAAAGGAAGACGCGATGACGGATGACAAACCCCTGCCGCCTGAAGCGCTGCGTGCGCTGGCCGAAGCCGAGGCGCGGCGCAAGCAGGACTCCCCTGCGATGCCGCCCGAGTGGGGCGGGCGCGACGGACCCGAACCGGTGCGCTATGGCGACTGGGAGAAGAAGGGGTTGGCGATTGATTTTTGAGCGCGGGATTGCTGCGACCGCAGGGGGTTTCTCACCCCCTGACCCCCGTGGGATATTTAGGGACAGAAAATGAGGAAGCGGCGTATCGCTATCTGATCCGCAGGTCGGCTACATCGCCGGTGCCTTTGTCGGCGGTGAAGCGGATGTTTGTTCCATCGGTTTCGACGAGTTGGCAGTTTAGGGGGAAATCGCGTGTTGCGGTGTCGAGGGTGCGGCAGAAATAGCCGTCTTGCCAGACCCATGTGCCGGTGACCGCTGTGCCGAAGGCGCGGCCGGTGATCGAGCCGTCGGCGGCCACGTTCAGGCGGACGGCCATGCTGGACAGGTTGCGTCCCTCTACCGCCGCGATGAAGGCGGATTGGTCGGAGATGCGCGTGAGCCCTTCGGCCTGCGCGGTCAGGGGGAAGGTCAGGGCGAGAGCGGTCAGCGTTGTGCGGAGCATGGCGGGGTCCTTCGGCGGTGTTCAGGAGTTTACGCCGCGCAGCCCCCGCCGGATCACAAGCCCAGCACGTCCATCATGTCGTATTGGCCGGGTTTCGCCGATTGGCCCCAAAGCGCGGCCCGGAGTGCGCCGCGTGCAAAGACGGCGCGGTCGGTGGCAATGTGGCGCAGGACGATGCGTTCGCCGTCCGCCGCAAAGATCACGTCGTGTTCGCCCACGATGTCGCCGCCCCGGATCGACGAGAAGCCGATGCTGCCGGGGGGACGCGGGCCGGTGATGCCGTCGCGCGCCGCGACCTTGGCCGCGTCAAGCGCGATGCCGCGCCCGTCTGCCGCCGCCTGCCCCAGCATCAGGGCGGTGCCCGAGGGGGCGTCGACTTTCATCCGGTGATGCGCTTCGATGATTTCCACGTCCCAGTCGGCATCAAGCGCGCGGGCGACACGCTCGACCAGACCGACCAGCAGGTTGACGCCGAGCGACATGTTGCCAGCCCGGATCAGAACCGCGTGATGGGCGGCAAGCGCCAGTTTGGCCAGATGGGCAGGCTCCAGCCCGGTGGTGCCGATCACGTGCACCGCGCGGGCCTGGGCGGCGAGGGCGGCAAACTCGACGGTCGCTGCGGGGGCGGTGAAGTCGATCACGGCTTGGGCGTGGGCAAACGCCTCCAGCGGATCGTCGGTTACAGTCACCCCCAGCGCCGCACCGCCCATCGCCACACCGGCATCTTGTCCCACCCAAGGGTGCCCCGTGCGTTCGACACAAGCCACAAGGCGCGCGCGGCCGGACTGCGCCACAAGACCGATCAGCATCCGCCCCATGCGCCCCGAGGCCCCGGTGATCACGATGCCCGGCAGGTCGTCTCTGGTCACGTCGGTCATCTGATCCCCCTGTTTTGCCCGGTTTAGCGGCTTGGCGCGTGCGCGGGAACCCCGCCGTTGCGGGCGCGGACGATTTGGCCTAAAGGGTCGCGCATGTCGAACAACAAACCAACAACGGGCCACGGCCCTTCGCAGCGTCAGTTGCGCGTCGGCGAACTGATCCGGCGCACCCTGTCGGATGTGCTGAACCGGGCCGAGATTCACGATCCCGACCTGAATGCCATGTCGATCACGGTGGGCGAGGTCAGCCTGTCCAACGATCTGAAGGTGGCGACGGTCTATGTCATGCCGCTGATGGGGTCGGTTCCCGTCGCCGATGCGATTGCGGCGCTGGCGCGCAACAAGGGCGAGTTGCGGCACCGGGTGTCGCAACAACTGACCCTGAAATACGCACCGGACCTGCGGTTCCGGCCCGATGAAACCTTTGACCGGCTGGACGAATCGCGGCGCCTGTTTGCTGACCCTGTGGTGCAGCGTGATCTGGCTGCCCCGGACGAAGGCGATGACGCTTAGGGCGGCGCTGGCCTTGCTGCTGGCGGTGGTCATGCCGCAGGGGGCGGCGGCGCTGAATTGTGCAGAGCAGACGTTCGAGGGGGTGGGCTATGCCGTCTGCGAGGTTGGCACCGGCGATGATCTGCGGCTGTTTCAGGCGGGGCCCGAAGGCGTGTTCGGCAGTTTCGGCGCGGTGGACCGAGCGCTGGCGGTGGAAGGCTTGCAGCTTGGGTTTGCGATGAATGCGGGGATGTTTCACAGCGATCTGTCACCTGTCGGGCTTTATGTCGAAAATGGCGTGGAAGCAGCACCGCTGATCACGCAAGACGGGCCGGGGAACTTCGGGTTGTTGCCGAACGGGGTGTTCTGTTTTGGTGGCAGGGCGGGGTTTGCCGTGATCGAAAGCCGAGCGTTTGCCAAGGTGGACCGGACGTGCCGCCATGCCACGCAGTCGGGGCCGATGCTGGTGATCGGCGGCGATCTGCACCCGCGATTCCTGCTCGCGTCGGATTCGCTGAACATCCGCAATGGGGTAGGGGTGTCGGCGGATGGCGCGCGTGCCGTATTTGCGATTTCCAACGGGCCGGTAAATTTTCACACCTTTGCACGGTTTTTCCGCGATGCACTGGAACTTCCAGATGCGCTGTATCTGGACGGGTCAATCTCGCGGCTGTATGCGCCACAGCTTGGCCGCCGGGACATCGGATTCTCGGCGATCGGGCCGATTGTCGGCGTGGTTCAGTCGAAGGGATAAATCGTGGCGCGGGGCAGGAAGGGCAGGGTTGTGTCGGGTTGGCTGGTGGTCGACAAGCCAGCCGGGATCACCTCGACGGCGGTGGTCAACAAGGTAAAATGGGCGATGGGCGCGCAGAAGGCGGGCCATGCCGGAACGCTGGACCCGGCGGCGACCGGATTGCTGGCAGTGGCGCTGGGCGAGGCGACCAAGACGGTGCCCTACATTACAGACGCTTTGAAGTGCTATGCTTTTGTGGTGCGGTTTGGCGCCTCGACCACCACGGATGACGCCGAGGGGGCGGTGATCGCGATGTCGGACGCGCGGCCTTCTGATACCCGGATCGAGGCGGCGCTTGTGGCGTTTCGCGGAGATATCCTGCAGGTGCCGCCGCAATTTTCCGCCGTCAAGATCGACGGCGCGCGGGCCTATGATCTGGCGCGCGCCGGAGAGGTGATGGAGATCGCCGCGCGGCCGTTGTGGGTGGAAAGTCTGATCTTGAAGGCACGCGCCGATGCGGATCACGTCGAACTGGAAATGGTCTGCGGCAAGGGCGGCTATGTGCGCAGCATCGCCCGCGATCTGGGGGCGGCGTTGGGGTGTCTTGGCCACGTGGCCTGGCTGCGCCGGGTGTGGTCAGGGCCGTTCGACCTGAACGGCGCGGTCACGATGGCGCAGATCGAGGCACTGGCGGGTACGGAGGAGCTGGACGGGCTGTTGAAGCCCCTGGAACTGGCGCTGGCCGAGTTGCCGGAACTGCCCGCGACGGCAGAGGGGGCGGCGCGGTTGCGCAACGGCAACCCGGGAGAGGTGACGCGGGGGATCGGCTATGACGAGGAAGCCTGGGCCAGCCATCAGGGACGGGCGATTGCCGTCGGATCCTATCGGGCGGGCAGCCTGCATCCGGCGCGGGTGTTCGTGACCTGAGCGGGGGTCCGGTCGCGGGGGGCAGCGAGGCCCCCGCGCCCCGGCGGCCGGCGGGCTGGGGCCGGCGGGGGGGGGGGGGGGGTGGGGGGGGCCGCCCGCGGGGGGA
>JBBRVJ010000105.1:0-12998 GCA_038246975.1 Rhodobacterales bacterium
CATCGTTAACGGCGGGCGCTACGATCAGATCTTCTTCACCGAAAAGTTCGATGAGGGCATGGCGACGGTGCTGAAAAACACCAGGCAGAAACACAAGGTCGATCTGAAGAAAATCCCCAGGTTCAACGAAAGCGAAGGCCACGGCCCCAAACGCGCCCACCCGGTCGAGGCGTATTTTGACGATCTGTCGATGCATCTGGTCTGGGAAATCTACAAACGGGACTTTCAGGTGTTCAAATACGACTTCGAAGACCCGGCCAACAAGATGCCTTTGGGCGAAGTTGACCTGGCCGAAGTTCACGCCAAACTGGGCGACTGACGCGCCTGCCACCACGGGCGGGGGTTTCACACCCCCGCACCCCCGTGGGATATTTATGGACAGAAAATGCAAAGGCGGGTCGTTCATTTTCCAGGTCAGGAATATTCTACGGGCTTGCCTGCATCGGTGCGCCATCGGTTCGAGAACCAATTTTGGAGGGCGGCGTGAAATCCCCAATCTTTCCCTCAACCTGAGATGCCCATGGGTTTTGGGCACCAAGGGCGGCGCGCGATGGCCCCAGAGGGGCCTGAGCAAGCCGCCACCCCCGATCAGATCAAGCCTTCCTTCCGGAACAGGGCCTTGAGGTCGGTTTCGGGGCGCGCGCCGAAATGACTGATCACCTCTGCCGCCGCCACGCAGCCCATCCGCCCACAGACCGCCAAGGATTGCCCGGTGGCCATGCCATAGAGGAACCCGGCGGCGAATTGGTCGCCTGCCCCCGTCGCATCCACAGGCACCACCCGGTGCACCGGGACGATGGCCTGTTCTTCGCTGCGAAGCACGATCACCTCGTCCCCCGACCGGGTGCAGACCACCAGCCCGACATCCGCCGAGGCCAGCTTCAATGCCGCCGAAAGGTCGGTCTGGTACAAGGACGTCCATTCGTGTTCGTTGCCAATCACGTAGTCCATGTCCTTGACCAGACGGCGAAAGTCCGTCCGGTGGCGGTCGACGCAAAACGGGTCCGAAAGCGCGATCCCGGCTTTGCCGCCCGCCGCATGGCACAGGGCAACTGCGCGCTCGAACGCCTGTTTGCCTTTGGGTTTGTCGTAAAGATAGCCTTCCAGAAACAGGATTTCGGCCTGCCCCGCCACATCGTCCGACACATCATCGGGCCCGAGTTCCGACGATATTCCAAGATAGGTGTTCATCGACCGCTCGCCATCGGGGCTGACGAAGATCATCGAGCGCGAGGTGGGCAATTCCCCCCCCAGCACCGGCGGATTGACGAAATCGGTGCCGTTCTCGGCCATGGTCCGCGCATAGAACCGCCCCAGCGCGTCGTCGTGCACCCGCCCGATGAACCCGGTGGTCAGCCCCAGATTGCCCAAGCCCGCCAGCGTGTTGGCCACCGACCCACCCGGCGCCTGCACCCGGTCTTTCATCGCGCCATACAACACTTCGCCCCGGTCGCGTTCGACCAGTTGCATGATGCCCTTTTCGATCCCCATCAGCTCGATGAAGCTGTCGTCAGCGGTGGTGAACACATCGACGATCGCATTGCCGATCCCGACGACCTGATAGTTTTTCATGCGGTTTTTTCCTGATACAGGCACCATTCCGCAATCGGGCAGACGGGGCATTTGGGTTTGCGCGCGGTGCAGATATAGCGGCCGTGCAGGATGATCCAGTGGTGTGCGTGGCGTTGGTATTCTACGGGTACGTTATCCTCGACCGCGCGTTCCACAGCCAATTCGTCGCGCCCCGGGGCGATGCCGGTGCGGTTGCCGACGCGGAAAAGATGGGTGTCGATGGCCTGCGCCGGATGGCCGAACCACATCGACAGGACCACGTTCGCCGTCTTGCGCCCGACCCCCGGCAGGGTCTGCAATGCTGCGCGACTGGACGGCACGACCCCGCCATAGGCGTCGATCAGCCGTTGCGACAGCTTGATGACGTTTCTGGCCTTGTTGCGGAACAGGCCGATGGACTTGATATGGCCGATCAGCGCCTCCTCCCCCAGAGCCAGCATCTTTTCCGGAGTGTCGGCCACTGTGAACAGGGCTTTGGTCGCCTTGTTCACACCGATGTCGGTCGCCTGCGCCGACAGCGCCACTGCGACCAGAAGGGTGTAGGCGTTCAAATGGTCCAGTTCGCCCTTGGGTTCGGGCTCGATCGCCTGAAACCGGGCAAAGATCGCCTGCATCGCAGGATATTCCAACTGGCGCACCATTTGCCCGATATGCCCGACCTGCCCGCGCCGGACAAGCAAAAGCCGCAGATTCCGGGTCGCAACGCCGGGACCTTGCCCATAAGTTGGGCGTTCAAGGAGTTGCCCCCATGACCGCCACAACGACTGATCAGCCGCCCCCCTACCACTATTCCGTCATCGCCCGCGCCCTGACACATATCGACAGCGCAGGTCCCGGTCTGACGCTGGACGGTCTGGCCGAAAAGATGGGGATGAGCCCTGCGCATTTTCAGCGGGTGTTTTCGCAATGGGTTGGCGTGTCGCCCAAACGCTATCAGCAATATCTGACGCTGGATCATGCGCGCGCCTTGCTGGCGGATCGGTTCACGGTGCTCGACACGGCGCTGACCACGGGGCTGTCGGGTGGGGGACGGCTGCACGATCTGTTCCTGACATGGGAAGCGATGAGCCCCGGCGACTATGCCAAGGGCGGTTCGGGGTTGACGATTCTATGGGGGTGGTTCGACAGCCCGTTCGGCCCGGCGCTGATCATGGGCACCGACAGGGGCATCTGCGGCATCGGCTTTGCCGCGGAAACAGGGGCCGATGCCACGGTGGAAGATCTGCGGTCGCGCTGGCCGAATGCGCGGTTCGTCGAGAACGCGCTGCACCTGCGGCCTTGGGCGCTTTCGGCCTTCGGCTTGGGCGATGAAAATACGGATACGCCAATCTTTCTGATCGGTGCGCCGTTCCAGATCAAGGTGTGGGAGGCATTGCTGCGCATTCCCACCGGACACGTCACCACCTATGGCGAAATTGCCGGGGCCATCGGCCATCCGGCGGCCGTGCGGGCGGTCGGCACGGCTGTCGGGCGCAACCCGATCAGTTTTCTGATCCCCTGCCATCGCGCCTTGCGCAAGTCAGGGGGCTTGGGTGGCTATCATTGGGGTTTGCCCGTCAAACGCGCGATGCTGGCATGGGAGGCGGCGCGGGTCGACGCCTGATGCGCGGAAACCTGCCACAGGGTCGGCGGGCCTGTCCTCCCCTGCGCTGCAATGGTATATCCGACGCTCAGGGCCCGCAGCGGCCTGTGCAATCGAGGCAGCAGCATGATGTTCAAGACCCCCATTCTCGTGACCCTTCTCGGCGCAATGGCCCTCACGGCTTGTACGCCGCCCGATCCCAATGCCTATCCCGACGACCCAAACGCCCGGACCAAGAGCGGCGCGTTGATCGGCGCGCTGACCGGAGCTATGCTGGGGGCTGCCACAACGGACAATGACAAGCTGAAAGGGGCCGCCATCGGCGCGGGGCTTGGCGCGTTGGCAGGGACCGCCATCGGGGCGACGCTGGACCAGCAGGCCGCCGAGTTGCGCAGCTCGATGAGCACGCCAGGCGTGACGGTTACCAACTTTGGCGACTATCTGGTCGTCAACATGCCGCAAGATGTGCTGTTCGCGGTCGACAGTGCCACCCTGCGCCCCGACCTGACCCGCGATATCAAGGCAGTCGCGTCCAACCTGATGCGCTATCCCAACAGCCGGATCGAGGTGATCGGCCACACCGACAACACCGGGTCCGCCGCCTATAATCAGGACCTGTCGCAGCGTCGCGCGGTGTCCGTGGCCAACGTGCTGCGCGAAAGCGGCGTGCCGAACGCCCGGATTGCCGCGTTTGGCCGGGGCGAGGATCAGCCCATCGCAACCAACCTGAACCCGCAGGGTCAGGCGCAGAACCGCCGGGTCGAAATCATCATCCGCCCGACCACCTGAACCCGCTGAGCCGGGGGCCGTCGTGCCCCCGGTTTCCCCATTGGCAGCGTGCCGGACTGGTCATATGTTCAGACCGATCCGGAGCCGTCGATGCCCTTCCAGAAAGTCCATGCCGAAAAACTGTCGCAATCCGTGGTTCGTCAGATCGAACTGCTGATCCTGCGCGGCATCCTGCGCCCCGGCGAACGGTTGCCCGCCGAGCGCGAGTTGTCCGAACGGCTGGGCGTGTCGCGCCCTTCGCTGCGCGATGCCTTGGCCGATTTGCAGGATCGTGGGCTGCTGGTGGCGCGTCCTGGGGCTGGGGTCTTTGTGGCCGACGTGTTGGGATCGGCCTTTGCGCCCGCCCTGATCGACCTGTTTGCCACCCATGACGACGCGGTGTTCGACTATATCTCGTTCCGCCGCGATATGGAGGCGCTGGCCGCCGAACGGGCGGCGCGATTGGGCACCGACACCGACCTGAAGGTGATCGACGCGATCCTTGCCAAGATGGAAGCCGCGCATCTGAAACGCGACCCGACCGACGAGGCGCAACTCGATGCCGAGTTTCACATGGCGATCATCGAGGCGAGTCATAACGTCATAATGCTGCACATGATGCGGTCGATGTATGACCTGCTGCGGCAGGGCGTGTTCTACAACCGCCAAGTGATGTTCAAGAACCGGATGACCCGCGATCAGTTGCTGGACCAGCATCGCGCCATCCATGCCGCCATTCAGGCGAGAGATGCCGTTGCGGCCCGTGCGGCGGTGGCAGCGCATCTGGACTTTGTCGAACAGTCGCTGACCGCCCAGATCCGTGCGGCGCGAAACGAGGATGTGGCCCGCCAGCGGTTTGAACACGAGCAGGACCGGATGTGAAAAGACGGGGCTCTAGCCCAATACCGTTGACTTAGTGGAACCTTGCGTCCACCAGCTTGATCGCCGCGTCAATGGTGGCTGCGGTACTGGCAGCCGTCATCTGCTTGACCAGCACGTCGCCTGCCGCCTGTACCGCCAGCGCTATCGCCTGTTCGCGCACCGCACGAATGGCCTCTGCCTCTGCCGAAGCAATCTGCTCTTCCGCCGATTTCAGACGCCGGGCGATCGAATTCTGCAGGTCATCCTTGGCCTGATTGGCCGCCGCCTGCGCCTCGGTCTTGGCTTGGGCGATGATGCGCTCGGACTGTTCCTGCACGTCTTTCTGCTTCTTGTCATAGGACGACAGCAAGGCACGCGCCTCTTCGCGCAGTGCTTTGGCTTCGGCGAGGTCGGCTTTGATTTCGGCGGCGCGGGCGTCGAGCATCCCGGTGATCTTGCCCGGAACTTTTAGGTAAACCAGCACTGCAACAAAGGTGATAAACGACACCAATACCACGAAGTCCGTGTTCCCCAGCGAGAAGAACGGCCCCGACGCCGCAAAGGCCGGGGCGGGCAACATCAAGAAAACCATCAGCTTTTTCATCGGATCAGCCTTTCAATCGGGCAGCCAGCGCCGCCGCGACCGCGCCTTCGTCGACCTTGCCGCCCAAGGCCGCAAGCAGCGCGCCCGTGGTGTCGCGGGCAACCTCGGCAATCGCGTCCATCGCACCGGCCTTTATCTCGTCGATCCGCTGTTCCGACTGCGCCGATTTCGCGGCAATTTCGGTGTCTGCCTTGGCGATGGCGATGTTCAGGTCTTTCTGAATCTCGGCCTTGGTTTCCGCCACGATGCGCGCAGCCTCGACCCGCGCCTTGGCCAGCGCGTCGGTGTAGGCCTTTTCGGCCGCAACAGCCTTTTGTTTCAGTTCCTCGGCGGCGGCAAGATCATTGGTGATCACGCCGGCCCGTTCGGCCAGAACCGCGCCGATGCGCGGCAGGGCCACACGCGACAGGATCAGATACATTGCGACCAGCGTCACCAGCAGCCAGAAAACCTGGTTGGGAAAGGTCGAGAGTTCCAGTTGCGGCATGCTCGCCTTTTGGGCGACTTCTCCGGCAATTGCGGTAGCTTCCGTGGCCATCCTGCCGTCCTTTCACGATCCTCGGAAAACCCGATCGAAGAGCACGCCCTTCGATCGGTCGTCTCAGGTCGCCGTGATCAGACTGCGAACATCAGCAGAATGGCGATCAGGAACGAGAAGATGCCCAGAGCTTCGGCAAACGCGATGCCGACGAACAGGTTTGCGGTCTGGCCGGGGGCCGCCGACGGGTTACGCAGGGCGCCTGCAAGGAAGTTCCCCACGATGTTACCCACACCGATGCCCGCTCCGCCCAGACCGAAAGCGGCCAGACCAGCGCCGATGAACTTACCCATTTCTGCGATATCGCCTGTCATAGTCATGCTCCTTGATTTGCAAGATGATAGAAGTTTCAGAGCCTTAGTGATGCGTTTCGCCAACGGCGTCGCGCAGATACACGCAGGTCAGGATGGTAAAAACGTAAGCCTGAACCGCTGCGACCAGCACTTCCAGACCATAGAAGGCGGCAATCGCGGCGACCGGGACGACAGACGCCACCCCCATCACGCCTGCAAAGCCGGCAAACACCTTGATCACCGCATGACCCGCCATGATGTTGCCGCCAAGCCGGATGGAATGCGACAGCGGACGCACGAAATACGATGTCACCTCGATCAGAGCCAGCAGCGGGCGCAAGGCCAGCGGGGCCGATGAAATCCAGAACATCGCGAGGAAAGCGGGGCCCTTGCGAACCAGACCGATGATGGTCACCGCAAAAAACACCATAAGGGCAAGGGTTGCCGTCACCGCGATGTGGGCCGTGGTGGTGAACGACATCGGGATCAGGCCCAGCAGGTTCGACAGAAAGACGAACATGAACAGCGTCATCACATAGGGGAAAAACTTTGCCCCTTCGTGCCCTGTCACGTCTTCGACCATGTTGTGGATGAAGCCGTAAAACAGTTCCGCGACAGACTGCGTGCGCGATGGCACAATCGCGCGGCGGCTGGTGCCCATCACCAGAAGCGCCGTCATGGCCAGCACGGCAATCGCCATCCATAGTGTGACGTTGGTCGGGGTATACCAGGCGATGGTGTCGCCGCCGAACAAAGGCTTGACGATGAACTGATCAAACGGCTGGATTTTCAGTCCGCTGCCTGCAAGATCTTCGGTGCCCGTTGCCATTGTCAGCCCTTCTTCCGTTCCGTTTCGTTCATCGTGCGGGCAGTGCCCAGCATCGTCTTGACCCCGGCGGCAAACCCGATGCCTGCGAACAGGATCAGGAAAATCGGCAGCGTGCCAAACAGCATGTCTAGCCCGTAACCGATGCCGAGCCCGAGGATCATCCCGGTGCACAACTCGATGATCATCCGCCAGGCCACTTCGCCTTGGGAAAACCCCTTGCCCGTCTCGGACTTCACCGCCACGGGCTTGTCCCTGATCTTTGCCAGCTTCGCCTCCAGGGCGCGGAGCCGCTTTGGATCGGGGTCGTCCGACATGGATCAGTCCCTTTCGGTTGGGCAGGTGATACGGGATCGGCGGGGGAGAAGTCAAGCAGGGTTGCAGGTGCAGAAAATGGCGGTATATCATTGTTTTGCTGTGGTTTTTCAGAACACCCGAAAAAGCGCATGACCCCCGTAAAGCCCCCGATACATTCAACCATCCGGTTGACGATCCCGCCCTGACCCGCGATAAACGGCGGATGGACGCCAGCTTGGACACTATTTTTGCTGCTCTTGCCGACCCGACACGGCGGGCGATTTTGACCATGTTGCTGGAGGATGACATGGCGGTCACCGACGTGGCAGAGCCGTTTCAGACCTCGCTCGCCGCGATTTCCAAGCATCTGATCGTGCTGGCCGAGGCCGGTTTGATCAGCCGCGAAAAGCGCGGGCGGGTGATCTGGTGCAAGCTGGAACCCGATGCGCTGCGGGCGGCTTCGGTCTGGATGCAGGGGTTCGGGCAGTTCGAACCCGTCGATCTGGACGCGTTCGAGCGGTTTCTGGAGGGCGAGTTTGCCCCGTCGCCTGACCCGGATGTGCCCTGAACGGGCTGTGCACCTGCGGTACACCCCCTGTGCACCCCCTGTACAGACGGCTTGCCGCCGCTTTCACCTTGCAAATCGACCCGCGAACTGCCCCCGCAACAGCGCCTTCTGCACCTTGCCCATCGTGTTGCGCGGCAGGTCGGGGACGACCACTGCCGCTTTGGGCTGTTTGAACCGGGCGAGGCTGGGGGCGACTTCGGCCAGCACGGCGTCCGCGTCCAGCGTGATCCCCTTGTGCGGGGTCAGCACGGCGAACACCGCCTCGCCAAAGTCGGGGTGGGGCAGGCCGATGACGGCACTTTCCTGAACCCCCGGCACCGCGTCGAGCAGCAGTTCGACCTCTTTGGGATAGACGTTGTAGCCGCCGGTGATGATCAGGTCTTTCGCCCGGCCGACGATGGTGACGTAGCCATCGGCCGATTGCACACCCAGATCGCCGGTGATGAACCAACCGTCGGGGCGCAGGTCTTCGGCGGTCTTTTCGGGCATCTGCCAATAGCCGGCAAAGACGTTGGGGCCGCGCACCTCGATCACGCCGACCTGGCCGGGGAGCACCGGGGCATCGTCCGCCATGATGCGCAGATCGACCCCCGGCAGCGGCAGACCGACCGTGCCCGCCCGGCGGTCGCCGTCATAGGGGTTGGAGGCGTTCATGTTGGTTTCGGTCATCCCGTAGCGTTCGAGGATGCGGTGGCCGGTACGGGCGTGAAACTGGCTGTGCGTCTCGGCCAGCAGCGGGGCCGAGCCCGAGATGAACAGGCGCATGTGCGCAGTCAGGCCGGCGTCGAACCGGGCATCGTCCAGCAGGCGGGTGTAGAAGGTCGGCACCCCCATCAGCGCGGTGGCTTGGGGCAGCAGGCGCAGCACGGTGTCGGTGTCGAACCCCGGCAGAAAGATCATTTTCGCGCCAGTCAGCAGGGCGATGTTGGTGGCGACGAACAGGCCATGCGTATGAAAGATCGGCAGGGCGTGCAGCAGGGTGTCGTCCGCCGAGAATCGCCACAGGTCGGCAAGGGTCCGCGCGTTCGACAGAAGATTGGCATGTGTCAGCATCGCGCCTTTGGACCGCCCCGTCGTGCCCGAGGTATAAAGGATCGCGGCGAGGTCGTGGGGGCCGCAGTCGGTGGGGGTGATGTCAACGGGTTGCGTGGCAGTCGCGTCCGCCAAGGTGCCTTGCGCGCCGTTCAGGGTCAGCAGGGTGGCCTTGTGGCGGGTGGCGAGCGGCGCAAGGTCCGCCGCCCGCGCCGGATCGCACAGGAACACGCGGGGCGTGGCGTTGCTTAGGAAGTAGTCCAGTTCGGCCGGGGTATAGGCGGTATTCAACGGCAGAAAGATCGCGCCCAGTGCGGTGGCGGCTGCATAGACCGCCAGAGCCTCGGGCGATTTGTGGATCTGGGCGGCCAGCCTGTCGCCCTTGGTCAGGCCCGCGCGGCGCAGGGCTTGGGCGGTGCGGGCGGTCAGGGCATGGAAGGTGCGGCCCGTGACGGCTGACCCATCGGGCAGGATCAGCAGGGGCGTGTCGCGGGTCGCCAGCGGGGCAAAGAGGGCGTCGAACAGGGGATTGGACATTTGGAGCCTGCTTTTGCGGATGGGCCGCGGGGTTTCACACCCCCCGCGCATACATCGGTTCTTGAACCAATGGCGCACGAATATGTGCACCCCGCTGGGATACTCGGGCCAAAAAGCAAATTCGAGTCAAATTGAAGGAGGGTTCGATTGGTGCGGATATCGCGACGGTTTGTTTCGAATTCGCAGGCAGGGGGCTGCAATTCTCCTTTTGGAAGCCGCTTTTCCGCCCCGGTTCGGCGTCAGATTGTCAGGGTAGGAGATGGCAGGAGGCGGCGATGACATTTGGAAGATCCCTGTTCGCCTGGTTGGGCTGGTTCACGCGGAAGCCTGCGGCGCCCGATGCGTTCGACACGCGGCTGGCCCGGATCGGCATGCGCGAGCAGCGGTGCACCGCGCGTCCGGTGCTGTTCAGAGCGCGGGCTGAAGCTCTGGAAGCCTGAGTTCGCGCATCAGATCGCGGACTTCCTGTCGGGCCGCGATGTTGGACAGGTTGAGCTGGTCGACGCCGGTATCCTTGAGGTCCAGCACGGTCAGGCCGCGCGGAAACAACTCGCGGAAGATCACCCGTTCGGAAAAGCCGGGGACGACGCGAAAGCCGATGCGTTTGGACAGGTCTTCCAGTGCCGCACCGACTTTCTTCTTGTTGTGCATCTGTTGCGCGCCAAGCCGGTTGCGCAGCACGATCCAGTCGATCGGTTTCAGCCCGGCCTGTGCGCGAAGCTGCCGCGCGTTCCACACCATCTCGGAATAGATCGACGGCCCTTTGACGCGGTTGGTTTCGGGGTCGATGCGGGCCAGCAGGTCGAAATCGACGAAACTGTCGTTCAGCGGCGTGATCAGGGTGTCGGCCAGCGAATGAGCGACCTGGGACAGGCGGGTGTGCGAACCGGGGCAGTCGATCAGCACAAAGTCGCAGCGGGCTTCCAGATCGGCCACCGCCGCCGACAATCGTGCGTCATAAGGGTTTTCGCCGGGGTGCGTGGCGGCAGTTTCGGGCAGGTCGCGGTAGTCGGGGGTTGGCAGTTTCAGGCCGGACCGTTCCAGAAAGGCCAAACGGTTTTCGACGTAGCGCCCGAAGCTTTTCTGCCGCAGGTCGAGGTCGAGCGCGCCGACGCGGTGGCCCATCCGCACCAGGGCCGTGGCCACATGCATGCAGGTGGTCGATTTGCCCGACCCGCCCTTTTCGTTGCCGACGACGATGATATGCGCCACGAATTGCCCCTGCTGGTCCAACGGAAAAGGCGCGCCGGGTGGGGCGCGCCTTTGTATAGATCGGGCTTGCCGCCAAGGGCAAGCGGGCCGGGATCAGAACCCGAGGCCTGCGTATTTGTTCTTGAACTTTGTCACGCGGCCGCCGGTGTCCATCAGCTTGGCGTTGCCGCCCGTCCAGGCCGGATGCGCCAGCGGGTCGATGTCGAGCGCCATCTGGTCGCCCGCCTTGCCCCAGGTGGTTTTGGTCTGGAACACGGAGCCATCGGTCATCTTGACGTTGATGATGTGATACTCGGGGTGAATGCCGTCTTTCATCGCAACGCTCCTCAGGCCGATTTGGGTTTGTAGTTGGTGTTTTCGACGATCCGGGCCGATTTGCCGCGACGGTCGCGCAGGTAATACAGCTTGGCACGACGGACGCGGCCCCGGCGGACCACCTCGATGCTGTCGATGTTGGTCGAATAGAGCGGGAACACCCGTTCCACGCCTTCGCCGAAGCTGATCTTGCGCACGGTGAACGACGCCGAGATGGTCGCCCCGCCCTTGCGGCCGATGCAGACACCTTCATAGGCCTGCACGCGGCTGCGCGTCCCTTCGGTCACCTTGTAGCCGACGCGGACGGTGTCGCCCGCGCGGAAATCGGGAATGGTCTTGCCGAGGGCGGCGATCTGTTCCGCCTCGATGATTGCGATCAGGTTCATGCCTGGTCCTTTACGTTTCGCGGGGTTTTTTCCCCGATGTGATGCCGCCCCAGAGCTTTCGGTCTTCGCTCGGGTCCCCGCCGCGCACGGCAAGCCCGCCAAAGATGGGGCAACCAAGTTTTTGGGCCGATCCTTGGGTCACGGCTGACGAAGCAGGCAGACGATTGACCAAAAGGAATCGGGTCCGACGGGCAATCAGGCCCCGGACACAGGGCTTATATGGGGTGGGGGGAGGCGGGTCAAGGGGGCGAGTGGGTTGGTCAAAGGTCGCTCTCACGGCCCTGTCGAAGCATCGCAAGAGGGGCGCCGCGCATCAAGAGCAATCCTTTTTCATCGGTCATTTCAATTTTTGGCCGCATATTTACCAGATTTTTGGTTTCATCATCAGATGATACCTCGGTGAAGTTTCGACACCAGAATGGGAAATTGGGGGAAACCCAATTGGTTCCTAGGGTTTGCGCCCAACCCACGCCTGCCACAAATCCGGCCGCCGGTCCTGCGTGATCCGTTCGGCCTCTGCCCGCCGCCATCTGGCAATTTCGCCGTGGTTGCCGGACAGCAGCACCTCGGGCACCGGGCGGTCTTTCCACAGGGCGGGTCTGGTGAACTGGGGGTGTTCGAGGAGGCCGTTGGAAAAGCTTTCTTCTTCGGTGGACGCCGCGTTGCCAAGGACGCCCGGCAACAACCGCACGGTGGCGTCGAGCATGGCCTGTGCTGCGATCTCGCCGCCGGTCAGGACGAAATCGCCGAGGCTGACCTCCTCGATTGCGTGGTGGTCGAGCACGCGCTGGTCGACGCCTTCGAAGCGACCGCACAGCAGGGTGACGCCGTCGCCTGCGGACCAACTGCGCGCCATGCTTTGGGTGAACGGGGTGCCGCGGGGCGAGAGGTAGACCACGGGCCAGCGGGCGCGGTCGGGCGGCGTGCCGATGGCGGCGACCTGCAGCGCGCGGTCGAGGATGTCGGCGCGCAGCACCAAGCCTGCGCCGCCGCCTGCCGGGGTGTCGTCGACGTTGCGGTGTTTGCCCTCGCCGAAGGTGCGCAGGTCGATCGCGTCCAGCGCCCAAAGCCCAAGGTCCAGCGCGCGTCCGGTCAGCGACAGGCCCAGCGTGCCGGGGAAGGCGTCGGGGAACAGGGTGATCACGCGCGCGCGCCATGCGCCTTTGACGCGCGGCGGTTCCGCCATCAGGTCGCGCGGCGTGGCGCTGAGCGAGACGGACAGGCGGCGGTGGCTTTTGCCAGGGGGCGGGGCTTCGGGTGGGGTGTCGGTCATCGGGGAGTTCTACCCTGCGACGGTTGGCGGGGCCACGGCAAATCAGTCGTCCCCGAGCAGCCACGCGCCTGCGGCCAGCATGTCGCGCTTCATGCGCCGGATCTCGTCGCGCGGCAGGTCGGACCGGTTCAGCTTGACGAACACGCGGGCCAGATCGTGCGGCGGGGCCTGATTGGCGGGCGGCAGCACGGGCAGGCTGGCGCGCAGGGCGGCGGGCAGGGCTGCGCCATCATAGACCGCCTCGACCGGGCCAAGGCGGCGGAGCGACAGGTTGGCCAGTGTCGCCTCGATCACCGGCGTGTCGGGCAGGGCTTCGCGCAGGCCGGTCAGCAGC
>JBBRVJ010000106.1:0-12998 GCA_038246975.1 Rhodobacterales bacterium
CGGGTCGATGACGTTACCCAGACTTTTGGACATCTTCTTGCCCTTGGCGTCGCGGACGAGGCCGTGGAGGTAGACGGTTTTGAACGGAATGTCGTTGACGACGGCAAGCTGCATCATCATCATCCGAGCAACCCAGAAGAACAGGATATCCTGCCCGGTGACGAGGACGGAGGTGGGGAAGTATTTTGCCAGTTCGGGGGTTTGTTCGGGCCAGCCGAGGGTGCCGATGGGCCAGAGGCCAGAGGAAAACCATGTGTCTAGGACGTCGAGGTCGCGGCCCAGACGAATGGTGATCGTCTGACTTCCTGTTAGCTGATCATTGGTCGCTATGAAACGCCACAATCTCGGCTGCTCCAGTTTCTCAATTGGATAAAGATGCTCTAGGGGGGTCCCTTTCATCAAGATGCGGACCTCAGCATATTCCTCATCTGTCGCTGGCCATCGCTCCGTAACCTCAAGTAGTTCTTCCACCACTACAGTGGAACTGGGAAACAGTCCTTTATAGACTACCTGAATATTTTCCCGGATGCTTTCAAAGCTCACAGCACAAAACTTGAGGGATGGCAGTTGGTTCACGTTCAAATTGGACAAGTCTGGCCCATACCAAACCGGAATCTGATGCCCCCACCACAACTGTCGCGAGATGCACCAAGGCTCGATATTTTCCAGCCAATGGTAATAGGTCTTCTCTCCCGACGCTGGAATTATCTTCGTTGCCCCCGACCGAACCGCCTCCAGTGCCGGTTCCACGATCTTGGACGTATCCACGAACCACTGATCCGTCAGCATCGGCTCGATCACGACCTTGGACCGGTCGCCGAAGGGCTGCATGATCTTCTTCGCTTCGACATACGGCACCGCCGTGATCATCACGTCGCCGGTTTCCGCGTCCTTGACCGAGTGCGCCACCATCACCGCAAGACCCGCCGCCGTGATGTCGGCCACCACAGCCTTGCGGGCTTCTGTCCGGTCCATCCCGCGATACTTTTCCGGCACGAGGTTCAGGCTGTCGACTTCGGCCTCGGTCGCTGCAGACCCCGCCGCAATCTCGCGGGCGCGCGTCACGGCTTGCGGATAGGGCTCACCATCGGCGCGCATCGCGGCGCGGGTGTCCATCAGACGATAGCACGGGATGTTGGCGCGTTTCGCCACCGCGTAGTCGTTGAAATCATGCGCCCCGGTGATCTTGACCGCCCCCGACCCGAACAACGGATCGGGATATTCGTCGGTGATGATCGGGATCAGACGGTCGCACAGCGGCAGATGCACCATCCGGCCAATGATCGGCGCATAACGGGTGTCGGACGGATGCACCGCCACCGCCCCATCGCCCAGCATGGTTTCCGGCCGCGTCGTGGCGATCGAGATATAGTCGCGCTCTTCGGACAGCGTCACGACGCCATCCGCATCCTTTTCCTCGTAGGTATAGGTCTCCCCCCCCGCCAGCCGGTATTTGAAGTGCCACATGTGGCCCGCGACTTCGAGGTTTTCGACCTCCAGATCGGAAATCGCGGTCTCGAAATGCGGGTCCCAGTTGACCAGCCGCTTGCCGCGATAGATCAGGCCCTTGTGATACATGTCGACAAAGACCTTGATCACCGCATCGGGGAAATTGCCCGACATGGTGAAAGCCTCGCGCGACCAGTCGCAGGACGCCCCCAACCGTTTCAACTGGTTGATGATCGTGCCGCCAGAGTGTTCCTTCCACTCCCACACCTTGGCCAGAAACGCCTCGCGCCCCATCTCGCGGCGGCCGGGAGATTGCGTGCGGGCAAGTTCGCGCTCCACCACCATTTGCGTCGCAATCCCGGCGTGGTCGGTGCCAACCTGCCACAGCGTGTCGAACCCGCGCATCCGGTGCCAGCGGATCAGGATATCCTGCAGCGTGTTGTTGAACGCATGGCCCATGTGCAGACTGCCGGTCACGTTCGGCGGTGGGATCATCACCGAAAACGCAGGTGCCCCGGGACGGGCATTCGCCCCGGCCACGAACGCATCCGCCGCATCCCACAGCGCGGAAATCCGGGCTTCGGCCACGGCGGCGTCAAAGGTCTTGTCCATCGGCATCGGTGCGGTCCTTCCGGCTTTGACGCGGGTTCTACCCCGCCAGTGCGCCAAGGGAAAGCATCAGAATACCCGACGCCCTGCCAGCGCCTGCGCGTCCGGATGCCCGACGCATGCGTAACCGACACGTATCCGACACGAAAATTCACACCGCCCGGTCGATCCGCGTCGACAGGTGGATCAGACTCTCCGACGACTTCACCCCCGCCAGCGCCCCGATCTGGTCCAGCACCTGATCCAGCACCTGAGTGGTCGGCGCGGCAATCTGCATCAACAGATCGAACCGGCCAGAGGTGGTAAACACCCGTTCAATCTCGGCAATCGACTTGAGCCTTGTCAGGATCGCCGCCTGCGCCCGAGGCTCGATGGTCAGCAGAACCGACGCGCGAATCCGCCCTACCTTGGCCTCTTCCCCCAGCTTCAGGGTATACCCGGCAATGATCCCCGACGTCTCCAGCCGCTCCAGCCGCGCCTGTATGGTCGACCGCGCCACCTTCAACCGCCGCGCCAAGGTGGCGACCGACATCCGCGCATCCGCCCCCAGCAGCCCCAGAATCGTCCTGTCGAGGTCATCCATGCATTCTGCCCTGTGTTTTCGTCATTATAACCAAGGTTTCGTGCATTTATACAGTTTTGTTCGGTGAAGTTGTCACACATATCCCGCATCCTAAGTTGCAGGAAAAGGGCGGCTCATACGCACCTGGCCTGGTTGGAAAAACCACGCAGGTGCCACCCGTCGTTCGAGCAGCGGGAAGGGGTCTGCGTCTTGTTGGCAGAAAGGATCACGCCGATGGGACTGTCTAAAACCATATGGACCAACCCGACCGAATTCTTGCGCAATCAACAGCCGGAACACCCCGTGCTGTTCTTCGCGCCAGAGGCTGTTCAAGCCGCCGCCCGTCGCTTCATCGACGGCTTTCCCGGCATGGTGACCTACGCGGTCAAATCGAATCCCGGTGAAGAGGTCGTCGAAAATCTGATCGCCGCCGGCCTGCGCGGCTTCGACTGCGCCTCGCCGTTCGAGATCGACCTGATCCGCCGTCTGGCCCCGGATGCAGCGATCCACTACCACAACCCGGTCCGCTCGCGCGCCGAGATCGCCCATGCGGTGGCGCGGGACGTCAAGGTCTACTCGGTTGATTCCGCATCCGAACTGGCCAAGCTGATCGAGATGGTTCCTGCTGAGGGCACCGAGATTTCGGTTCGCTTCAAGCTGCCGGTTTCGGGCGCAGCCTACAACTTCGGCGCGAAATTCGGGGCGACTGCGGATGTCGCGGTGGGCTTGTTGAAAACCGTGGCGGCCGCCGGGTTCATCCCGTCCATCACCTTCCACCCCGGCACCCAGTGCACTGACCCGGCCGCATGGGCCAGCTACATCACCGTCGCCGCCGAAATCGCCCGTGATGCCGGTGTCACCATCGCCCGGCTGAACGTCGGCGGCGGCTTCCCCAGCCACCGGCTGAACGGCGTCGCGCCAGACTTCGAGTCGATTTTCGACGTCATCGGCCGCGTCACCGCCGAGGCGTTCGGCGACGATTGCCCGATGCTGGTCTGCGAACCGGGCCGCGCCCTGTGCGGCGACGGGTTTGCTCTGGCAGCCCGGGTCAAGGCCGTGCGCGACGGAACCCATGTGTTCCTGAACGACGGGCTGTATGGCGCGATGTTCGAGTTTGGCCAGATCGGCGTGATCGACCGGACACAAGTCATCGACCCGAAAGGAAACTTTCGGACAGGCGATCTTGAAGGCCGCATCGTTTTCGGCCCGACCTGCGATTCCGTTGACCGCCTGCCGGGCGATGTGGCCCTGCCGTCGGATCTCGCCGAAGGCGACTTTGTGGTGTGGCAGGGCATGGGGTCCTATTCGACCGTGACCAACAGCCGCTTCAACGGCTTTGGCGAATTGGCGCTGGCGACGGTTCTGTCGCTGAAACTCTGACGCCGCTGCAAATAAACGCGACAGAAAGGCCATTCGGGGTAAACTCTCCGGATGGCCTTGTTGCATGGGGCCCAAGGGTGGCCCGATGTCGGTGCAAGACCGCTTCAGACGTTGGTGGCGCGGCACCCCGCAAGCCACGACGGCGCCTGCGATGCCGCCCAAACCGGGCCGGGTTCGCGGGGTGGTCGATCATGTCATCATCCTCGACGGCACCCTGTCGTCGCTGGAACCGGGGCAGGAAACCAACGCAGGCCTGCTGGTCAACCT
The DNA here is from genome assembly GCA_038246975.1 of Rhodobacterales bacterium. Taxonomy (GTDB): domain Bacteria; phylum Pseudomonadota; class Alphaproteobacteria; order Rhodobacterales; family Rhodobacteraceae; genus JAIYDJ01. The sequence goes on from JBBRVJ010000106.1 coordinate 4,268, forward strand.
CCTGCGCGAAGGCGGCCATTCGGCGCATCGCACGGTGTATTATGAACCCGGTCTGCAATGGGAAGGCTGGCGCAATGTCATCTCGGTGGCGCAGGGCAAGGGCCTCAGCCGCCAGATTCGCCGCGCCTATGGCTGGCTCGCCAGCCACTACCGCCCCGGCGACCGGATCTTTCTGATCGGCTATTCCCGCGGTGCTTATGCCGTGCGCAGCCTGGCCGGCGTGATCGACCGCGTGGGGTTGGTGCGGCGCGAACACGCCACCGAACGCGGCGTCCTGCTGGCGTGGCGGCACTACAAGATCGCTCCCGACAGCCCGTCGTCCCAAGCCTTCGCCCGCCGCTTCTGCCACCCCGACGCGCCGATCGAAATGGTCGGCGTCTGGGATACGGTCAAGGCGCTGGGTCTGCGCCTGCCGCTGCTATGGATGCTGACCGACAAGCGCAACGCCTTCCACAGTCCCCATCTGGGCGCAGGGATTCGGCATGGATTTCATGCCCTTGCCCTGAACGAAACCCGCGCGGTGTTCGAGCCTGTGCTGTGGCAAAGCCCGCAAGGCTGGGCGGGCAACGTCGAACAGGTCTGGTTTCGCGGCGCGCACGCCGATATCGGCGGCCAGATCGGCAGGTTCACCGCAGCCCGGCCTCTGTCCAACATCCCGCTGGTCTGGATGCTGGACCGCGCCGAAACGCTGGGGTTGGCCCTGCCGCAGGGCTGGCGCGACCGCTTCCCCTGCGATCCGACAGCCCCGATGGTCGGCACCTGGCGCGGCTATGGCAAATGGTTCCTGCTGCGCCACCGCCGCATCATCGGGCGCGATCCGTCTGAACGGATGCACTCGACCATCCCCCCCCGCCCCCCGCGCCGCTGGCCGTTTGCGATGCCATTGCACAAACGCTGACCCTTCCTTCATTTTTCGTCTTGAAATATCCTCCGGGGGTTTGGGGGTGGAAAACCCCCAGCCCTTTCACAAGGACTCCTCATGCGCCAGATCACCCTCGCCGCCACCCAGTTCGCCTGCACATGGGACTTGCCCGCCAACGCCGACCGTGCGGAATCCCTGATCCGCCGCGCCGCCGCCCAAGGCGCGCAGGTGATCCTGATCCAGGAACTGTTCGCCGCCCCCTATTTCTGCATCACCCAAGACCCCGGCCACTTCGCGCTTGCCCAGCCCGCCGATAACCACCCGATGATCCAGCGATTCCGATCGCTTGCGCGCGAGTTGGGCGTCGTCATGCCCTGTTCGTTCTTTGAACGCGCCGGGCCGGTGTTCTTCAACTCGCTCGCCATGATCGACGCCGACGGCCGGACGCTCGGCCTTTACCGCAAGACCCACATCCCGCAGAATCCGGGCTATGAAGAGAAATACTACTTCTCCCCCGGCGATACCGGCTACCGCGTCTGGGACACCGCCTTTGGCCGGATCGGCACCGGCATCTGCTGGGACCAGTGGTTCCCCGAGGCGGCACGGGCGATGGCGATGATGGGGGCCGAGGTGTTGCTGTACCCTACCGCCATCGGGTCGGAACCCGCGACGCCGGGATATGACAGCGCCCCCCATTGGGAGGCCGTGATGCGCGGCCACGCCGCCGCCAATATTCTGCCCGTCGTCGCCTCCAACCGGATCGGCACCGAAACGGCGGGGAATGTCGCGGTGACGTTCTACGGGTCCAGCTTCATCAGCGATCCGACCGGGCAACTTCTGGCCAAGGCGGACCGCGCGACCGAAGGCCTCATCACCGCCACGGTCGATCTGGACGCAATCGCCCGGTTACGCGCGACATGGGGCCTGTTCCGCGATCGCCGCCCCGAGACCTATCGCGCGCTGACCACGCTTGACGGGCGCGGATGATCAAGCCAGACCGGCGGCCCGCATCACGGGTCGCCGACACTTTCCATCACCCTAACGCTTGGCCACTTCGACGTAGTCGCGTTCCTGCTCGCCGATGTACAACTGGCGCGGGCGCCCGATCCGCTGGTTCTTTTCGCCGATCATTTCTTTCCACTGGCTGATCCAGCCCACCGTCCGCGACACCGCAAAGATCGGCGTGAACATCGCGGTGGGGAATCCCATCGCCTCCAGGATGATGCCCGAATAGAAATCGACGTTCGGATAAAGTTTCTTCGAGATGAAATAGTCATCCTCCAGCGCGATCCGTTCCAGTTCCTTGGCGACCTGCAACAACGGGTTGTCGTGGATGCCGAGCAGGTCCAGCACCTCGTCGCAGGACTGTTTCATCACCGTCGCGCGCGGGTCGAAGTTCTTGTAGACCCGGTGGCCGAATCCCATCAGCTTGATACCCGACGTCTTGTCCTTGGCCTGGCTGATGAAATCGGGGATCCGGTCCACGGTGCCGATCTCGCGCAACTGCTCCAGCGCCGCCTGATTGGCCCCGCCATGCGCCGGACCCCAGAGGCAGGCGATGCCGGCGGCGATGCAGGCAAACGGATTGGCCCCCGACGACCCCGCCAGCCGCACCGTGCTGGTCGAGGCGTTCTGTTCGTGGTCGGCATGCAGCATCATGATCCGGTCCATCGCCTTGGTCAGCACCGGGTTGACATGGTAATCTTCGGACGGCACCGAAAAGCACATGTGCAGGAAGTTGCCCGCATAAGACAGAGAGTTCTTCGGGTAAACAAAGGGTTGGCCGACCGAATACTTGTAGGCCATCGCCGCGATCGTCGGCAGTTTCGCGATCATGCGAATCGCCGCAACCTCACGCTGCCACGGATCGTTGATGTCGGTGCTGTCATGATAAAACGCGGCCATCGCGCCGACCACGCCCACCAACGTGGCCATCGGGTGCGCGTCGCGACGGAACCCGCGAAAGAAATAGTGCATCTGTTCATGGACCATCGTGTGCCGCGTCACGCGATAATCGAAATCGGCCAATTGGGCAGCGGACGGCAGTTCCGCATAGAGCAGCAGATAGCAGACCTCCAGAAAGCTGGAATGTTCCGCCAGTTGTTCGATCGGATAGCCGCGATACAGCAACTGCCCCTTGTCGCCGTCGATGAAGGTGATGGCACTTTCACACGATGCGGTCGAAGTGAAGCCCGGATCGTAGGTGAACACATTCGCCTCGGCATAAAGCTTGCGGATGTCCAGAACATCAGGGCCCAGCGTGGGCGAATGGACCGGCAAGTCATAGGTCTTGCCGTCCAGTGTCAGCGTCGCGGATCTGTTGGTCTCAGCCATCTGTCGTCCCCCAATGGTGCGCCTTGCAGTCCGGGGGGTGCCCCGCGCCAAGGCTGCGTCAGCCGTCAGTTGCCCCGACCGGGGCCATGGGGCCGGGAGAGGGCGGTCAAGCCGCCGCATCCTCCAGCCGCGCAATCGTCTCGTCTTGGCCCAGCACCAGCATCATGTCATAGACCGATGGCGTCGCCGTCCGTCCTGCCAAGGCCGCCCGCAATGGCGCCGCCAGCTTGCCGAAGCCAATGCCCTGCGTCGCTGCAGCCGCATTCAGGATGGCCTCCAACGCGGGTTTCGTCCAGAGAGCATTTCGCAGTTGCGGCGTCAATGATTTCAGTATGCCACGGGATACCGAATCCAGCGCCTTCACCGCAGCCTCATCGGGCACCACAGGCCGGGAAGCCAGCGCAAACTCTGCCTTATCAAGCAGTTCGGGGAATGTCTTGGCACGGTCTTTCAGGCAATACATCGCCGCCAGCATCAACTCCGCCTGACGCAGGGTCAGGTCAGCCCGGCCCGAAACCGCCAGAAACCCGCGCAATTCATGCAGCAGCGCGGCATCATCTGCCATCGCCATGTGATGCCCGCAGGTGTTTTCCAGCTTCTTGAAGTCGAGCCGCGCCGGGGCACGCCCGATGCCCCCAAGATCGAACATCTGCATCGCCTGTTCGGTGGTAAAGATCTCCGCATCCAGATGCGCCCAGCCCAGCCGCGTCAGATAGTTGCGCATTCCCGCCGCCAAGTAGCCCATGACCTGATACTCCTCGATCCCCACCGCACCATGGCGTTTCGACAGCTTCTTGCCGTCCGGCCCATGGATCAGCGGAATATGGGCCCAGATCGGAACCTCCCATCCCATCGTGGTATAAACCATCGTCTGGCGGGCCGCGTTGTTCAGATGGTCGTCCCCCCGGATCACATGCGTGACGCCCATGTCATGGTCATCGACCACCACCGCCAGCATATACGTCGGTGTGCCATCAGAACGTAAACAGATCATGTCGTCCAGCGTGTCATTCTGAATGACCACACGGCCCTGCACGGTGTCGTCGATGACCGTCTCACCTGTCCGGGGCGCCATCATGCGGATCACATAGGGTGCATCGGGGTGGGTGGCGGGGTCGGCATCGCGCCACGGGCTTTGAAACACCGCATAGCTGCCGCGCGCCTCTGCCGCGGCCCGGAACGCTGCAATTTCTTCCTGCGTGCTGAAACACTTGTAGGCGGTGCCGCGCGCCAGCATCCGATGCGCCACTTCGGCATGGCGGTGGCGCTGCTCGAACTGGCTGACCGCCGCGCCGTCCCAGTCCAGCCCCAGCCATGTAAGACCCCGAAGAATGGCGGCCGTCGCCTCGGGGGTCGACCGTTCGCGGTCGGTATCCTCGATCCGCAGCAGGAATTTGCCGCCGCGCCCCCGCGCATAAAGCCAGTTGAACAGGGCCGTCCGCCCGCCGCCGATATGCAGATAGCCGGTGGGGGATGGGGCAAAGCGGGTAACGACTTGGCGCTGACGGTTCGCTTCGGTCATGCTGACTTTAACCTTTTGGAAACCACGTTGGGTCTAGACTTGCCCGCAGCAATAGGCACTCGCAGGGGGCAAGACAAGGTGTGGGGCTTTCACCCATGGCAAACTTTGGCCGAGGCGCGCGGGCGGCTGTTCCCATGGCTGCCGGTGTTTCTGGCCTTTGGCGTCGGGGCATGGTTCGCCTGGCCAGCGGAGCCGGGGCCGATGGTCTATGTGGCACTGGCTGGGGTGGTTGGTCTGGCTGCGGCGTTCTGGCTCTGGGGGCCAGAGCTGGCCCATCCCCTGATCATCGCTGTCGGATGCGTGGCCGTGGGCGCGTTGGCCGCCGGAATACGGGGCCACAGCGTGACAGCGCCGGTTCTGGATTTCCGCTATTACGGCCCGGTCCAGGGCCGCATCGTCGGCATCGACCGCTCGCAATCCGACGCGCTGCGCCTGACGCTGGACCGGGTGGTGCTGGACCGCACAGCACCTTCGCGCACGCCCGACCGGGTGCGTATCTCGTTGCAAGGCATTGAAGAGGCTGCATTCCAACCCGGCCAGGTGGTGATTCTGACCGCCCATCTTTCCGCCCCCGAAGGCGCCGCAGAGCCTGGCGGTTTCGATTTTCGCCGCATGGCCTATTTCGATCGACTGGGCGCTGTCGGCTATACCCGAACCCCGGTGCTGCTCTGGAACGAAGCAGAGGCGGGGACGCAACTCATCAACCGTCTGCGCAGCCAGATGGCGGCAGGCATGCGCGCGGCGATGCCCAGTCAGGCGGGGGCCTTTGCGGCGGGAGCGATGACGGGCGACAGGTCCGGCATCAATCTGGACACGGTGCAGGCGCTGCGCGACAGCAACCTCGCGCATCTGCTGGCGATTTCGGGCATGAACATGGCCTTCCTGATCGGGTTCACCTTTGCGCTGATCCGCTACGGCGTGGCGCTGATCCCGCCCGTGGCGCTGCGCGTCGACAGTCGCAAGGTAGCGGCGGTGATCTCGCTGGGCGTCGCGTGGTTCTATCTGTTGCTGTCCGGGTCCAATGTGGCGACCGAACGCGCGTTCATCATGGTCGCCGTGATGTTGGGCGCGATCCTGCTGGACCGCCGCGCGCTGACCCTGCGGTCGGTGGCGATTGCGGCGGTGATCATCCTGCTGTGGCAGCCCGAAAGTCTGGCAGAGCCGGGGTTTCAGATGTCGTTTGCCGCAACCGTGGCGCTGATTGCCGGGTTCAATGCGCTCGACGGCGCGGTGCTGCGCGAACGCCTGCCGCGCTGGGTGATCCCGCTGTTCACGCTGGTGCTGTCGTCGGTGCTGGCCGGGGCGGCGACCGCCCCCTATGCGGCGGCACATTTCAACCGGTTCACCGACTACGGCCTGCTCGCCAACCTCGCCACTGTCCCGATGATGAGCCTGGTGATGGCCGCAGGTGCGATTGCGACCCTGTTCGCCCCCCTCGGGCTCGAGGCGCTGCCGCTGTGGGTGATGGAGCAGGCCTCGCGCTGGATTCTGTTTGTGGCGCATTGGGTTGCAGGGTTGGAAGGCGCCGTGACCCCGGTCATCTCCCCCGGTCCGGGGGTCGTGCCGCTGATCACTTTGGGCGGGGTGTGGGTCGTGCTGTGGCGCGGCCGCGCGCGTTTTGCCGGTGTCTTGCCGGTGATTGTGGCGCTGGGGCTGTGGGGTCTGGCGGAACGGCCCCTGATTCTGATCAGCAGCGACGGCACGCTGGTCGGGCTGATGGGACCCGAGGGCAGGGCGCTGTCGGCGTCCAAAGGGGCGGGCTTTGCGGCAGAGAACTGGTTGCAGAACGACGGCGATCTGGCCACCCAACCCGATGCCGCCGCGCGGGCCGGTTTTAGCGGACCCAAAGGCGCGCGATTCTTTGCGGTAGCGGGACTGCGCGGTGTCGTGCTGACCGGCAAAGGCGCAGAACAGTCCGCAGCGTCTGCCTGTGCCACGCATGATCTGGTGGTGCTTGCGGGCGAGGCGGACACATCGGGAAACTGTCTGATGATCGACCGGCTTTACCTGCGCCAAAGCGGCTCGATCGCCCTGATACCCGAAGCAGGCGGTCTGCGGATCGTCCCCGCACGGGGTTCTGCCCGGCTCTGGACCAAAAAGGGCGCAGTCGTCACCCCGACCGTGATCGAACCGCGCCCACCGCTGTTGGCCGCCGCCGATCAGTAACTGCGGATCAACCCGACCAGACGACCCTGCACCTTGACCATATGGTCGGGGAACAGCCGCGTCTCGTAGGCCGGATTTGCCGCCTCCAGCGCGATCATGCCGCCCTTGCGGCGAAAGCGTTTCAGCGTCGCTTCGGCGTCCTCGACCAGGGCCACCACAATATCGCCGTTCTCGGCGCTGTCCTGCTGACGGATCACCACGATATCGCCGTCGTTGATCCCGGCCTCGATCATCGAATCGCCTTTGACTTCCAGCGCATAGTGCTGCCCAGAGCCCGAGAGCATCGAACCCGGCACGGCGATGTGGTGCGACACCTGCGAAATCGCCTCAATCGGCACACCGGCGGCAATCCGGCCCATCACGGGCAGTTCAGTGGCATAGATCGGCTCGACCGACATCGCGCCTCTGGGGGCTGCGGCCCGGTCACCTTCGATCACGCGGGGCGAAAAGCCGGGGCGTTCCATCGCGTCGGGCAGCTTGATGATCTCCAAAGCCCGCGCCCGATGCGCCATGCGGCGGATGAACCCGCGCTCTTCCAGTGCTGTGATCAGGCGGTGGATGCCGGATTTCGACCGCAGGTCCAGTGCGTCCTTCATCTCGTCAAACGACGGAGGCACGCCATCGCGGTCCAGCCGTTGCTTGATAAAATCCAGTAGTTCCAACTGCTTGCGCGTCAGCATGGCCTTTTCACCCCGTGTGATCCGCCGGAACCCACATTCCGGTGTTACCACAATGTTCTGCCCGCGTTCCCGGTTTGTGTCAAGCCTTTTGATCGACACAACCTATAGGGTCAGATATCCAACCACCGCCCCCGCTGCCAGCGCACCTTCGCCCAACGGCCGGATCAACAGCGCGTCGGCCTGCGACAGCACCGACAACAGGGCCGAATCCTGCCGCTCGAACGGCGTGATGCGGGGCAGGGCGTCCGACCAGTCCAGCGTGGCCCGCATGTAATGCGCGCGCGGCCCGGTCGGACCCACGGGCACCGCCAGCGCGGCCTTGCGGACCGGCGGGGCGACCTCTGTCAGCCCCAGCAGCGCCCGCACCATCGGCACCATGAACAGATGACCGCACACCACCGCCGACACCGGATTGCCGGGCAGCCCCAGCAGCGCAGCCCCGCCCAGCCGCCCCGCCATCAACGGCTTGCCGGGGCGCATGGCGATGCGCCAGAACGCCCGGTCCATCCCCAGACTTTCCGTCACCCGCCCCACCAGATCGTGATCTCCGACCGACGCGCCGCCAATCGTCAGGATCAGATCGGCCCCCGCCGCCAGCTCCAGCACGGTGCGCAAATCCGCCTCGGTATCGCGCGCAATCGGCAGCAGCCGCACCTCGCCGCCCGCCGCCTCGACCATCGCAGCCAGCGCGAAACTGTTCGACGCGATGATCTGGTCGGGGCGGGGCGTCTCGCCGGGCATCACCAATTCGTCCCCGGTCGCGATGATCGCCACCACAGGGCGGCGCGTCACGGCAACCAATGCCACGTTCATCGACGCGAGCAAGGCCAGATCGTTCGGCCCCAACCGGCGCGGGCCAAGCGGGTCGCCCTGCCGGAAATCCTGTCCCATCGGGCGGATATGGCGGGCGGTGTCGGCCCCCGGCTGCACCACGATGCGCTGACCCTCCCGTGCCACGTCTTCCTGAATGATCACCCGCGTCGCGCCATCCGGCACCGGCGCGCCGGTAAAGATGCGCACCGCCTGACCAAGGCCCACCGAACCCGCAAAGCTGTGGCCCGCCCCCGCCTCGCCGATCACCTGAAACCCATCGCCCGCGACCGGATCGCCCTGCACCGCGTAGCCGTCCATCGCCGAGGCGGCAAAGGGCGGCTGGTCCCGCTCAGC
>JBBRVJ010000107.1:0-12976 GCA_038246975.1 Rhodobacterales bacterium
TACATTCCTGAAGCCATGAAGGAAATCAACCACTTCATGCGCGACTGGCGGTCGGATGAGTCGATGAAGATCGATCCACGTAACGTCGACATCATGGCAGCTGCGCATCGGTTGATGGACGTGTCCGAGCCTTACATGCTTTTGTCGGGCTATCGTTGCGCCGCGACGAACGCAATGTTGCGGTCGAAATCGGGCGGTGTGGCGCGCAACTCGCTGCACATGGTCGGCAAGGCCGCAGACCTGCGATTGAAGTCTCGGTCTGTCGGGCAGATGGCCAAGGCAGCGGCTATTTGTGCCTCGGGTGGCGTGGGTCGGTATTCGCGGTCGAATTTTGTCCACATGGATTGCGGCCCGGTGCGCACCTGGGGCGGGTGATGCGAGATTTCATGTGACAAACGACAAAGGGAACCGGTTGGTTCCCTTTTTTGTTGGCGATTTGACAAAGATTTTTCTCAGTCTTCGTCAGGTGCAGCCTGTAACCCTCCACGGCCGCGGAACCCTTGGGCCACCACGAATTTCTCTGAACTGTCGGCGCGGCTGGCAGGGGGTTTGACGTTGACGACCTTGCGGAAGTTTTGTTTCAGAATCGCCTGAAGGCTGTTTTCGGCGCCGCCCGCCAGAACCTTGGCGACGAAGGTGCCGCCCTCCTCCAGCACGTCCATCGCGAAATAGGCGGCGGCTTCGCACAGGGCGATGATGCGCAGGTGGTCGGTGCCTTTGTGCCCTGACGAGGCTGCCGCCATGTCGCTGAGCACGACGTCCGCAGGGCCACCCAGCCATTGCTTGACCAGACCATCGGCCGCGTCATCCAGAAAATCGAGTTGATGGATCTGCGCGCCCGAGATCGGCTCGACCTCTTGCAAGTCGACGCCCAGCACCGTGCCAATCGGTTTGCCGGGGCGGTCCCCCAACGCGTTGACCCGCGAGACGGCCACCTGACACCACCCCCCCGGCGCGCACCCAAGGTCAACCACGCGCACGCCGGGTTTGAAAAAGCTGTATTTGTCGTCCAACTCCAGAATCTTGAAGGCCGCCCTGCCCCGGTAGCCGTCTTTCTTGGCGCGGATGACGTAGGGGTCGTTCAACTGGCGTTCCAGCCACAGGGTGGACGACAGTTTGCGCCCCTTGGCGGTCTTGACCCGCACGCGAAGCTCGCGTTGACCGCGCCCTGAAGTGTTCTTTGCGCTGCCGGGTTTGTCGGTCATGCGTAGGGTCCATCATCCAGAACGCCGTCCGCGCTCATCTGTGCATATAGCAGCCCTTCGCGCAGACCACGGTCGGCGACGGACAGCTTGTCGGTGGGCCATATCCGCATCAGCGCCTGAAGGATAGCCGCCCCGGACATGATCAGCGCATGACGGTCGCGCCCGATGCGCGGATCCGTGCGGCGGCCTTCGGGGCCCAACGACAGATAATCGCGGATCACAAAGTCGATCTGGTCGGACGTCATCAGCAGCCCGTCCACCTTGGCGCGGTCATAGCGGCGCAGGCCAAGGAAGCTGGCAGCGACAGTGGTGACCGTGCCCGAGGTGCCGATGATCTGAAACCCGGCGCGGGGATTGTCGGCGTTGTAGGGGCTGAATTTGGCGAGGTTCTCTTCGAAGAACCAGCTCATCAGTGCGAATCTGGCGGCGTCATCCTCGACGTCGATGAATTGGTCTTTCAGGGTGGCGACACCAAGGGGCACCGAAATCCAGTCCACCACACGCGCGTCGCCCGGACCCTGCGCGGCAAAGCCGGAATGCAGGCGCATGATGGACCGGGGGCGATCCTCGGACGCGACGCCCGACAGGTCGATCCAGACCAGTTCGGTAGACCCCCCACCGATATCGACCACCAGAAGTTGTTCGGTACGCGGCGACACCAGCGGCGCGCAGGAAATCACCGCAAGTCGGGCTTCTTCTTCGGGCGCGATGATTTCAAGCTGCAGCCCGGTTTCGCGTTTGACCTGACGGACGAAATCGCGGGCATTCCGGGCACGGCGGCACGCTTCGGTCGCGACAAGGCGCATGCGGCTGACGTGATGGCTTTCGATCTTTTTGGCGCAGATGCGCAGGGCTTGAATCGTGCGGGCCATCGAGGCGCGAGACAGGCGGCCAGATGCCTCCAGCCCCGCGCCAAGCTGCACGGTTTTGGAAAAGCTGTCGATGACGTTAAACTGACTGCCCTTGGGTTGGGCAATCAGCATCCGGCAAGAGTTCGTGCCCAGATCCAGCGCCGCATACAGCGCCGCTCCGGGGTCGGCGGGGGCCAACGTGTCGTCCAAGCGAGAGGCCTGCAAAGCCTCGATCGCTGCAGAGTCAGCGTCCACCCCCATGGGACGCTCGGGCGCCATAATCGCCCTCCATTCGTGGTTACAGCCAAAGTAGCCCTGAACCCCCCCGCTGACAAGGACCGCAGTTATGCACAGCATGGTCTGGCGCGCATGATGGTGTTGAAGATTTTTCCAACGCGGATCGGTCGATTTCTGCGGCAGGACAGGTTAGGTGCAAGGGGCCGATGCGATTGCGGGGCCGTGGGTCGCAACAAGGTGGATACCTGTCGAAAACCGACATCGGTTGTCGGTCGGGATGGATAAAACAGGGACGTGGATGCGCCAGAGGGGAATCAGCGATGCCAGATGTAACAGTAGTTTATTGGCGTGACATTCCCGCTCAGGTAATCGTCGGCAAGGGTCGGCGCGGGTCGAAAGTGCAACTGACCGAGCGGTTTGAACAGGCCATCGACCGTGTAGCGATGAAGGTCGGCGCCAAAGATGCCGATGCCTATATGGCCGAATGGCGCAAAGCGGCAGCTTATGAGGTTGAAGGCGAGCCTGATGCGGTGGCCGCCAGCGAGGCGGCCCGCATCGAGGCCGAGATTGATACCGCCGCCCTGCGCACCCTGATTGATCAGGACGGCTGGGCCACCCCCCGCCCCAGCCTGTAAGGAACTCGCATGGCCCTGTTCAGTTTCCGCCGCGATGCGGCCCCCTCTGATGCGAACCCGCAGGTCGAAGCCATTCTGCGGGGCTATTCGATCGAGGTGATGCCGCGCACCGCCGAAAAGGTCGAACGCTTCCGCGATATCCTGCCAGCCGGGACGCGGGTTTACATCGCGCATATCGAGGGCACTCCGATTGCCGACATGGTGGCGACGGCCAAGCGGCTGAAGGCCGAAGGCTTTCCGGTGATGCCGCATTTTCCGGCCCGGATCATCCCGGAACGGGCGACGCTGGCCGACTGGATCGCCCGCTATCAGGGTGAGGCGGATGTCAGGCAGGCGTTGCTGCTGGGTGGCGGGGTCAACACGCCCGTCGGGGATTTCGACAGTTCGATGCAAATGATCGAGACGGGTCTGTTCGACGCGTTCGACCGGTTGCATGTGGCAGGGCACCCAGAAGGTAACAAGGATATCGACCGCGACGGCGGCGACAGGGTCGTCTTGCAGGCGTTGAAGTGGAAACAGGCCTTTGCCGACCGGTCGGACGCGCAGATGGCGATTGCGACGCAGTTCTGTTTCGAGGCGGAGCCCGTGATTGCTTGGGCCGACCGACTGGCCGCCGAGGGCATCCGCCTGCCGATCCATATCGGGATTGCCGGCCCCGCCAAGCTGCAAACCCTGATCAAATTCGCGATTGCCTGCGGCGTGGGGCCTTCGCTGCGCGTCTTGCAAAAGCGGGCGATGGACGTGACCAAGCTGTTGCTGCCCTATGAGCCGACCGAGGTTGTGGCAGCCCTGGCCGTGCACAAGGCGGCGAACCCGGCGTTTGGCATCGAACAGGTGCATTTCTTCCCGCTGGGCGGTATCAAGACCAACGCCACCTGGGCCACAGACCATGGTGGTACTTCGGGCATTCCTGCCGCAATGGCTTGAGACAAAGGTTGAAGAATGACGCGCACCGTTATTGAATCCAAAACGAAAACCGTTGTCATCGGCTTTGACGAACCGTTCTGCGTGATCGGCGAGCGGATCAACCCCACGGGGCGCAAGAAGCTGGCCGCCGAGTTGGAGCAGGGCGATTTCACCACGGTCGAGCGCGATGCGCTGGATCAGGTCGCCTGTGGCGCGATGGTGCTGGATGTGAACTCGGGGGCCGTGTTTACCAACCGGATGGCGGCCGATCCGCGCTACGCCGACAACAACTTCGTCGAGCCGCCGCTGATGCGGGACCTTATTCTGCGGATTCAGGCAATTACGGATGTGCCTTTGTGCATCGACAGCTCGGTACCCGGTGCGCTGGAGGCGGGGTTGCAGGCCTGTGAAGGCCGGCCCCTGTTGAACTCGGTGACCGGCGAGGAAGAGCGGCTGGAACTGGTTCTGCCGCTGGTCAAGAAATACAACGTGCCGGTGGTGGCAATCTCAAACGACGACACGGGGATTTCGGTCGACCCGGATGTGCGGTTTGCCGTGGCGAAAAAGATCGTCGAGCGGGCGGCGGATTTCGGGATTCCGGCGCATGACATCGTGGTTGATCCGCTGGTCATGCCGGTGGGCGCGATGGGGTCGGCCGGGCAGCAGGTGTTTACGCTGGTTCGCCGGTTGCGCGACGAGTTGGGGGTGAACACCACTTGCGGCGCGTCAAACATCAGCTTTGGCCTGCCACACCGCCACGGGATCAACGCGGCGTTTCTGCCGATGGCGATTGGGGCGGGGATGACGTCGGCGATCATGAACCCGGTGCGTCAGGTCGAAATGGAAGCGATCCGGGCGGCGAATTTCCTGATGAACCACGATGCGAACGGCGCGGAGTGGATCAGGTTCGCCAAGGTGCTGGAGCTGTGCGCGGGGGGGATGCCGTTCCCCGAAGCCTCGGCTTCCGTCGCCAGTGCGGGCAAGGGCGGGCGTCGCGGCGGTCGGGCGCGGGGTTAAATCCGCACTCCTTCGCGCGCCGCGAGGTCGCAAAAGAATTGCCAGGCAACGCGGCCGGAACGGGAGCCGCGCGTGGCTTGCCATTCTATCGCTTCGGCGCGCAGGCGGTCAGGGGAGACGGCCACGCCATGCGCCGCGCAATAGGCGTCGATCATCGTCAGATAGTCGTCCTGCGTGCAGGGGTGGAAGCCCAACCACAGGCCGAACCGGTCGGACAGGGACACTTTCTCTTCGACCGCCTCACCGGGGCTGATCGCGGTGGAGCGTTCATTTTCGATCATGTCGCGCGGCATCAGGTGGCGGCGGTTCGACGTAGCGTAAAGCAGCACGTTGTCGGGGCGGCCTTCGATGCCGCCATCGAGCACGGCTTTCAGCGATTTGTAATGCTGATCGTCGTGGCTGAACGACAGGTCATCGCAGAACAGCAGGAATAGCGCCGGAGCGGCTTTCAACTGCGCCAGAAGGCGCTGCACCGAGGGCAGATCCTCGCGGCTGAGCTCGACGATTTTCAGGTCATGGCCTTCGGCGCGCACTTGTGCGTGGACCGCCTTGACCAGCGACGATTTCCCCATCCCCCGCGCGCCCCACAAGAGGGCGTTGTTGGCGGGCAAGCCGCGCGCGAAGTGGCGGGTGTTGTCCAGCAGGATATCCCGCGCACGGTTCACCCCGATCAGCAGCGCGATATCGACGCGCGCGACCTTGGTCACCGGAACCAGTCGGTCGGGGTCGGTGTGCCAGGCGAACGCTTCGGCTCCGAAGTCGGGGGCCGGGGCTGCGGGCGGGGCCAGCCGTTCAAGGGCTGCGGCGATCCGGGTCAGGGCATCGCCGCTCATGCCTTGTTGGCCGCCTCGTCTTCTTCGTCTTCGTCAACCCATGTGCCATCGGCGCGCGCCTCTGCCTCGCGGCGTTTTTCGATCCGGCGAATGAGGAAAATCGACACTTCGTACAAAGGGTAGACGGCGATAAACAAAATCAGTTGGCTTATCACGTCGGGCGGTGTCACCAAAGCCGCGACCAGCAAAATCACGACGATGGCATAACGCCGCATCCCTGCCAGCCCGCGCGACGTGGCAAGTCCCGCCTTGCCCATCAGCGTCAGCAAGACCGGCAATTGAAAGCAGAGACCGAATGCCATGACCAGCTTCAACGAGATATCAAGTGTTTCGTTGACCTTGCCCTGAAACACGATCGAGATGCCGCTGGCGGTGGCCGGAAGTGCTGCCTCGCCAACCGAGGTGGACGAAAAGCCGGGTATGAGCGCGGTCAACAGCGAATAGGTATCGGCGAACCCGAGGAAGAAGGTCATCGCCATCGGGGTGACGATGTATTGGGCAAAGGCTGCGCCCAAAAGGAACAGCACCGGAGATGCGATCAGGAACGGCAGGAACGCCGACTTTTCGCTACGATACAGCCCCGGTGCGACGAAGCGCCAAAGATGATAGGCAATCACCGGAAAGCTGAGCATCAGGCCCGCCACCATCGAAATTTGCACAAGGACGAAGAAATACTCCTGCGGTGCGGTGTATTGCATCACGGGGTTGGGGTTGCCAAGGCTTCGCATCGCCCGTTCGATCGGATCGAGCATGAAATCGAGGATCGGATCGGCCACAATGAAACACAGGATCATGCCGACCAGAAAAGCCCCGACCGACCAAATGATGCGGTTGCGCAATTCGATCAGATGTTCGACCAGCGGGGCGGCGCTGTCATCGACGGTGTCAGTCACGCCTCACCTGCCTTTGCCGTCTTGCGGGCTTTCTTGGGTTTTTCCGCCGGGGCTGTGGCGAACGTTTCGGCGTGGGTCGCCACTTTGGCGCGCAGTTTGCGGGCGGGCTTGGCCGGCTCGGCAGGGGTTTCGACCAACGCCACAGGAAGCGCGACCGGGGTTGGGGCTGCGGGGGACGGCGGGGCAGACACCGCGCGGAGCCGTTCGGTCGATTCCGCGATGATCGCTTGCCGTTTGGCTTGCGCGTCCAGCAGGGCCTGGGTTTCGGGGCCGGGCGTCGTGACCGCAGCCGCCGCCGCGACGGCAGGCGGCTGGGTCGGGCGGACGGCGTTCTTCATCGGGTCCCATTTTTCGAACTTGGTCGCCGCGTCCCGGACGGCGTTCAGCCCGGTAGATTTCAGCGACCCGGCCGATTTCAGATCGCGCGCGACATCGTTGATGCCACTTTCATTGGCAGCCTGATCCATGGCCCGCTGAAACTCCCGCGCCATCGACCGCATCTTGGCCGTAAAACGTCCCATCTGCCGGAACATGCCCGGCAGATCCTTGGGGCCGATCACGATCAGCGCCACCACTCCGACGACCAGAAGCTCGGACCATCCGATGTCTAACATTTATCTGCGCCCCGCTGTGACCTGCGCCGATCAGACCTTGTCTTTCTCGGCCGGTGTCACGTCGCGCACGGCTTCTGCCGTTGTGGCGGTGGCGGCGTTGCGTTCGATTTCGGCGGTATTGTCGGTGACGCCCCTTTTGAAGGCGGTGATGCCCTTGCCCACTTCGCCCATCAGGGCCGAGACTTTGCCCTTGCCGAACAGGACCAGGACGATAACGGCGATCAGAAGGAGGCCGGGAAGGCCGATGTTTTGCAGCATGTCGATTACTCCGTCAGCGCGAAAGTTCGCGCGGTTCCACCTCTGACACCCGGTTTAGGCAAATCTTAGCGCGGTTCAAAGCCTGATTCGCGAGAAAGCCCGAGCGAGCAGACCTCCGGGGGGAATATAGGAGGTTTACCTGACAGTAATCTGTCAGTTGCAAACCGCGCGACACGGTGACGCTTGACCGCCGCCCTGCCCTGCGCCACCACTCGGCCATGCGCCGCACTGACCGCCTGTTCGACCTGATCCAGATTCTGCGCGACGGGCGGCTGCATGTGGCCACCGAGATCGCCGAACGACTGGGCGTGTCGGTGCGGACCATCTGGCGCGACATGGGCACGCTGATGGCGTCGGGTCTGCCGGTCGAAGGCGAGCGCGGCGTGGGTTACATCCTGCGCGCGCCGATCACGTTGCCGCCGATGATCCTGACCGCGACCGAATTGGAGGCGTTGCGGCTGGGAGTGCGGCTGGTGGCCGAAGGTCAGGACGAGGCACTGGCTGCGGCGGCACGCGGGTTGGCGGCCAAGGTGGCGTCCGTCACCCCGCAGCCCACCGATGCCGAGGCCGACGCGCTGTTCGTGACGCCGGGGCGCGAGGTGGCGCGGGCAGCACCCCATTTGCCGATGTTGCGGGCGGCGATCCGGACCAAGGAGCGATTGTCCATCACCTATATCGACCCCGAGGGGTTCGAGAGTCACCGCGACATCCGCCCGCTGGCGCTCGAGGTGTGGGGCAAGGTCTGGTCGCTGGCGGCGTGGTGCGAGGGGCGGCAGGATTTCCGCAGCTTTCGCGTCGACCGGATCATGGCCGTGATGCCGACCGCCGAGCAGTTTCCCGACGAGCCGGGGCGACGGTTGCAGGACTACCGCGCGCGGGTCAGCGCGCCGTCTGCGGAAAAACAAAGCAGCGATCCCGCCGGATCATGAGCCAAAGCACCGTACCGGGTTTTGGCAGGAACACGCCGGGCACCGAAGCCGTCAGTTTGGCACCCTGATAGTCCATCCGGAATTCGACCAGACTTTCGCGCCCCAGATAGCGCGCGCGCTCGACATGCGCCCGCGCCGGGGTTCCGTCCATTGCAGTTGGGTTGGGGCCGCGCCCGGCCCGGTCGAAGTCGATCTTGACGTGTTGCGGGCGGATCACGATATCTACCGCCGCGCCATCGGCATGACCCGGCGTCAGGAACGCGCCGAACGGCGTGTCGGTCAACGCCCCTCTGGACGTGCCGCTGATCACGTTGACATCGCTGAAGAATGCCGCCGCCGCGCGATCCACCGGCGCGTTGTAGACATTGTAGGGCGCGCCGCGCTGCACGATAGACCCCGCCCGCATCAAGGCTATTTCGTCAGCCATCCGCATCGCCTCGTCCGGTTCATGCGTGACCAGCAGCACGGCGGTGCCTTCGGCTTTCAGAACCGCCAGCGTGGCATCGCGGATGCCGTCGCGCAGGCGGTTGTCCAGCCCCGAAAACGGCTCGTCCATCAGCAGCACGCGCGGGCGGGGGGCGATGGCGCGGGCCAGAGCGACGCGCTGTTGCTCGCCGCCCGACAACTGGTGCGGATGTTTGGGGCCGAAGCCGGTCAGATCGACACGCTCCAGCAAGGCATCGACCCGCGCCGCCCTGGCCGCCCGGTCACCCGACAGCCCGAAGGCCACATTCTGTGCGACGGTCAGATGCGGGAACAGCGCGAAGTCCTGAAACATCAGGCCGATGCCGCGCAACTCTGGGGGCAGGTTGTGGGAGGGGCCGAACACCTGCAACCCCTCGATCAGGATGCGGCCGGTATCGGGTTGTTCAACCCCGGCGATCATCCGCAGCGTGGTCGATTTGCCGCAGCCTGACGGTCCGAGCAAGCAGGTTACCTGCCCCGCCGCGACGCACAACGACACGTCATCCACCACCGCCCGGCCCGCAAAGCGCCGGGTCAGACCCTGAACCTCAAGCCGTGGTGGTGTCGGAAGGTCGGTCTGCACACCTTGCCCCAGCAAAAGCCTCGGAATTTAGCGGGTGGTATCAGGCGACCCCTGCCCATGCAAGACCACGGCCCGTTGCGGTCACGCCCCCGAATACGCCTCCATCGGCGCCCAGGATTGGATCGGTTTGGCCCCTGTGCCGGTCAGCGAGGCCATCCAGATGCAACCGCCACCGGGGTATTGATCCTCGCTGCGGTGAATGCGCCGACCGGCAAGGGCGCACCAAAGGAAGCTGCCGACCGCGCCATGACCGACCATCAGTAGATCGCCGTCAAGATGGGTCCGCTGAATCTGGGCGACCGAGGCCAGCATCCGCGCCTGCGCATCCACCGCGCGTTCCCAGCCGTTGGCGCTGTTGGAGGGGTCACCGAACAGCAGGTCAGCCTGCGCTTCGTGTTCGTCATGCGGCAGATGGCCGGTGGCAGAGCGGTCGACCTCGCCGGTCCGGGGCAGGATATTGACCGGCACGCCGAGCGGGGTGGCCAGAATGGCGGCGGTCTGGCGGGCCTTGGTTTCAGGGCTGGAGAACACGCGGCATGGCACCTTGGGCCAGCGGCGGGCGGCAAGGGCCATGACCCGCGCCCAGCCGGTGTTGGACAGCGACCAGTCGGTGACCGGCTGTTCGGGGTCGATGTTCACCTGCGGATGCGACAGGTAAAACAGGAAACGTGCCGGGCCGGTCATGGGGCGGCGTCCTGTGTCAGGGGTCTGCCGTCTGTTGCGCAGGCCGACGTGCCGGGGTGCGTGAAGATGATCACGCCGGGGCAGAGACAGATTGCCGTTGGAACCGGGGTGGTCATGCCAAAGTCCTTTCCAATTCAGCCGCAACTTCAAATTCCTTTGGCGATCATAAGCCGCGCAAGCGGCAATTCAATGGAATTTCGGCAGGCTTGGCCGGTTCGCGCGGTCAGATCGTGGCGTTGGTCGCCCCGCCGTCGAGCAGGATGTTCTGCCCGACGATGAAGCCCGCGTGCTGGCTGCACAGGAAGGCACAGGCCGCGCCGAAATCTGCCGCCGTGCCATAGCGGCGGGCGGGGATGGTGGCGGCGCGTTGTGCCCGTGCTTCGGCCATCGTGAGGCCGGTGGCGGCCATGACGCCACTGTCGAGGGCGGTGGAGCGGTCGGTGTCGTGGATGCCGGGCAGCAGGTTGTTGATCGTGACGCCGAACTGCGCCACCTGCCGCGCGGTGCCTGCGACATACCCGGTAAGCCCGGTGCGCGCGGCGTTGGACAGGCCCAGTTGCGGAATCGGGGCCTTGACCGACTGCGAGGTGATGTTGACGACACGGCCCCAGCCCCGGTCGATCATCCCAGGCATCAGTGCGGTCATCAGAGCGATGGGGGTCAGCATATTGGCCCCGATGGCCTTGAGGAAATCGGCTTCGGTCCAGTCGTGCCACATGCCGGGCGGCGGGCCGCCGGCGTTCGTGATCAGAATGTCAACCTCGCCCGCTGCGGCTAGCACCAGCGCGCGCCCGGCCTCGGTCGTGATGTCGGCGGCGACGGATGTGACGGTTATGCCGTGGCGGCTCAGGTCAAGTGCAGCCACCTCCAGCGCGTCAGACCCGCGCGCGTTCAGCACCAGATTGACGCCAGCCTCGGCCAGCGCCGCGGCACAGCCGCGCCCAAGGCCCTTGGACCCCGCGCAGACCAGCGCCCGTTTGCCCCTGATGCCCAAATCCATCGCGATCCCCCTGCCCCGTGTCACGGCACGCTAGCAGCCGGGGCCGGAACAGAAAAGTCCCCTGACGTCCATGGTCGTGGCAAGCATTGCCATGATCCTGTCGTCAGCCCGTCGTCAGATTGACGCATCAACGCGGCGTTGATAGGTTTCGTGGCAGGCTGCCCTCTCCGTCGGTTTCCCTGCCGACCAGTCCCGGAGTCCCCCCAATTCATGCCCGATCCCGATCAGAACAATCCCGATCAGACAATTCCCGGCCATGCCTGTCAGGTTTTCCCGGCCACGGCGATCTACGTCAGCCTGGGGGCAAATCTGGGCGACGAATTGGAAGGCCCGGACGAGGTCTGTCCCGGCGATGTGTATGAGCTGGATCAGGACGCGACTGCCCTGCGCCTTGTCGTGACGCGGGCCGAGGCGGGGGATCAGACGGTGGCACCCGGCAGTCAGATCGGCGTGGCGGGCGATGCGCTGCGGCTGGAGGCGCGCTATGCAATGATGGGAGCGGACGGCGACAAGGTGGAGTTGCTGGTTCTGATGCTGGGCGATGGGGCGCGGTTTGCGCTGCCGCTGTCGCCGATGGCAGAGCGGACGGGCTATACCTTGCTGGCGATTGAACCTGCCCCGCCGGAACTGCGGCTGTCCGATCTGCTGTGCGTGTCCTTTGCGCGGGGCACGATGATCACGCTGGCCAGCGGTGCGCAGTGCGCCATCGAGGCGCTTGCGCCGGGGGATCGCGTGCTGACCCGCGATCATGGGGCGCAGCCGCTGCGCTGGATCGGGCGGGCGACGCTGCGTGCGGTGGGGGCCTTTGCGCCGGTGGTGATTGCGGCAGGTACGCTGGGCAATGCAGGTGACCTGATCGTCAGCCAGCATCACCGGATGTTCCTGTACCAACGCCAGCGCCGTCCCGGTCTGCCCACCGCCGAGGTCTTGGTCCAGGCGCGGCATCTGGCGGACGGCGACCGGATCTTCATTCGTGAGGGCGGGTTTGTCGATTACTTCAGTCTGGTCTTTGACCGGCACGAGATCATCTATGCCGAAGGTGTGCCTGCCGAAAGCCTGATGGTAACCGAAGCGACGGTCAACCGCCTGCCCCCCGATCTGGCGCAGGATGTGCGCGCGGCCTTTCCGGGGCTGAGCCAGAACCAGCATTTCGGCACCGAGGCAGGGCGTCAGGTACTGGATCAGATCGGAGCGGCCGCGCTCTACCGCCCGCGCCGGGGCTGAACCGGTGGACGTTTGCCGCACTTTGGGCTAAAGCGCGGCCATGCTGGACAATCGCCCCCCTCTGCCGCCCGAAATCGCCCGCCGCCGGACCTTTGCGATCATCTCGCACCCCGATGCGGGCAAGACCACGCTGACCGAAAAGTTTCTGCTGTTCGGCGGTGCGATCCAGATGGCGGGGCAGGTGCGCGCCAAGGGCGAGGCGCGGCGCACCCGGTCGGACTTCATGAAGATCGAGGCGGACCGGGGGATTTCGGTGTCGGCCTCGGCGATGAGTTTCGATTTCGGGCCGTATCGGTTCAATCTGGTCGACACTCCGGGTCACAGCGATTTCTCCGAGGATACCTACCGGACTTTGACCGCCGTTGATGCGGCCGTGATGGTGATCGACGGGGCCAAGGGGGTGGAGAGCCAGACCCGCAAGCTGTTCGAGGTGTGCCGGTTGCGCGACCTGCCGATCCTGACCTTCTGCAACAAGATGGACCGGGAAAGCCGCGATACATTCGACATCATCGACGAAATCCAGGAGAATCTGGCCATCGACGTGACGCCCGCCAGTTGGCCGATCGGCACGGGGCGCGAGTTCATCGGGGCCTATGATCTGCTGCATGACCGGCTGGAGATCATGGACCGCGCCGACCGCAA
>JBBRVJ010000108.1:0-12861 GCA_038246975.1 Rhodobacterales bacterium
ACCAGAACGGCGAACTTGTTACTTACAAGACTGACGCCGAGATGGCAGCGGCCCTGAAGGCGCTTGATGCCGAAATAGCCCGGCTGGAAGGCCGGGCACCCCCTTCCACCATCCTCTTCAGAACCTCGAAAGGAATCTGACTATGAAGAACTATGTCCAGAAGGGCGAGAATCTCACCCTTGCCGCACCCTATGCCGTGACCAGCGGCGAGGGCGTGAAAACCGGCCTGATCTTCGGTGTTGCCGCTGGCACCGCCGCCAATGGCGCGACTGTTGACCTTGTGACTGTCGGAGTCTTCGATCTGGCCAAGGTGTCCACCGATACCTTCACTGTCGGGGCCGCCGTCCATTGGGATGACACCGCAAGACTCTGCACCTCGACCACAGTCGGGAATCAGAAGATCGGTGTGGCCGTGGTGGCCGCCGCAAGCCCGGCTGGCACTGCGGCCGTGCGGCTCAACGGGACGTTCTGAAGCCATGACCAAGGCCGTCGCCTCGACACGCTTCAAGGCTCTGCCGCCGCCCACGCGGCGGGGCCTGACCCGTGAGGAGTCGGCGGATTACCTTTCGATCAGCCCGAACACGTTTGACAGACTGGTGGCCGATGGACTGATGCCCAAGCCCGCGCAGGTCTATGGCCGGAAGGTCTGGGATGTGCGGCGGATCGACTCTTCGTTTGATGCCTTGCAGGGATTGCCCTCTTCGTCCCAAGCTGCCCAATGGGAATGACCCCAATGGAAAAGCCAGTGGCGACGATTCGCGTCAAATACATCGTGGAAGACACCGACCGGCACGGCAACGTGCGGCTCTATCTTCGCAAGCCCGGACTGACCAAAGTGCGCCTGCCCGGCCCGTCAGGAAGCCCCGAGTTCTGGGCAGCCTATCACAAGGCCCTTGCAGTCAAGGCCGCCCCCGTGCGCCTGTCCGGGCCGCTTCAGGGTTCTATGCGCTGGCTGATCGTCGAATATTACAAGACCCCCGAGTTCAAGAAACTGGAAGCCAAGACCCGCCGGGTTCGCATGGTTGCTTTTGACCGCTTTTGTGCGGGGGGCGATGGTGACCGGGCGTTTGCCGATATGCGCCCCAAGCACGTTCGCGCCCGCCGCGACCTTCTGGCCAGCACAACGGGCACCGCGAACAACCTTGTGAAGTTTCTTCGTGTGCTCTTCGCCTTCGCGATCCGATATGACCATCACGACAGGAATCCGGCGGCAGAGGTGGAACTTCTGAAGGGTAGCGCCGAAGGCTGGCACAGTTGGACCGATGCCGAGATAGAACGATTTGAGTCGAAGTATGCCGTAGGGACCACGCCCCGCCTTGTCCTGTCCCTTGCCCTCTACACGGGCCAACGCCGGGCCGATCTGGCTATCCTTGGCCGTCAGCACGAGCGCGACGGATGGCTTCACTTCACGCAACACAAGGGGCGGAATCAGACACCTGTCCGCCTGCAAATCCCGATCATCCCTGAACTGCGGCGAATCATTGATGCCAGCCTGACGGGCGATCTGACCTATATCGCCGGGGCAACGGGGCGGCCCCTGAAGCCGAACAGCCTTGGCAACAGCTTCCGCGACTGGTGCAATGCAGCCGGTCTGCCCAACTGTTCCCTGCATGGCCTTCGCAAGGCAGCGGCTTCCCGACTGGCCGAACTTGGCTGCACCGAGTTTGAAATCATGTCCATAACGGGCCACATGACCAGCAAGGAAGTGACCCGTTACACCCGTGCCGCAAGTCAGAGAACCCGTGCGGAAGGGGCTTTGGCGCGCGTCACGAAAGAACAGACTGCGGACAAAAGTGTCCCACTTCTTGACGCGAATGCCCAAAGTGGGACAAATGACCAGACTAAGACTTTGAAACTTAACACGAAAAAATAGCTAGGGTTTCCGGGGGTGTGAAACCCCCGCCTGCTTTGGGGCAAGCGCGGCAATTCTAGGTCCAATGCACCCCAGCGGCCGGAACCGTCACGCCGCCATAAGCAATGGCTTCCGCATTGTAATTGAACAAGTAACTCACCCCTCCGGCTGACCGCCGCCGCAACCCCTCGGGCAGGTCCTCGGTCACAATCCCTTGCGCCGCACACAGCCCCGACAGGATCCGCGCCAAGGCCTGCTGATCCGGCCAGCCCGCCAGATAATGCAGCCCCCCCGCCGCCACGATGGCGGGGAAGCCGTCCACGGTTGTCTCGACCACCTGTGCCGCACCTTCCAGCTTTTCGCGCCAGTGGCGGAAATTGCCGCCTGACGTCAGCGGCACCGGCACATCCGGCGGCAGGCTTTCGACCCGCATCACGCGCGCATCCAGTCCCGGCAAGTTGGGCGGAAGTGGCACCGGGGTGGCAAATTCTGCCGTCTTGGCGTTGCTGCGCGGGCCGATCAGGGACGCCCCCTGGTGGGCGGCCAAAGCGGCCAGCAGCGGTTGTGAAAGCGTCGCCACGCCGGGGGCAAGCACCAGTTTATAGCTGGAAAGATCGGCTGCGTCGGGAGGCAGAATGTCGATGTTCAGACCCAGCCGCCGAAGGGCGCGATACATCTCGAACACCAGCCGGAAATAACTGAAATCGCGGCCTTGGGGTTGGGTTTCCCACGCCCAGGCAGACGCGTAGTCAAACACCATTGCAACCTCTGCCGCGCCAGCCGCGACATCGGGCATCGCGGCCAGTTCGCGGATCACCTGCCCTGCCTCGTCAAACGCCGGGGCCGCGACGGAATCAGGGCGCAGAAGTCCTGCGTGCATCGTTTCCTGGGCAAAGGGGGCCTGACGCCAGCGGAAATAGCACACAGCCTCGGCCCCGTGGGCAAACGCCTCCCACGCCCAGAGCCGCGCCATGCCGGGCAGGGGGTCGGCGTTCCACGGAGCCCAGTTCACCGGGCCGGGTTGCTGTTCCATGATCCACCACCGCCCCCGGCCCACGGCGCGGTACAGGTCGTGGTGGAACGCCTGAAAATCCGGGTCGCCCTGCCGCACAAAGGCACGGCGGTGTTCGGGTGTGGCGGGCAGGCGGTCTGAAAGGAAGCCCAGCGGATAGCTGTCCCACGACGCGATATCCAGATCGGCCCCGACGGCGAAATGATCGAAATCGGTGATCTGCCCCATGTAGTTGTGGGCAATCGGCGCGGAAGTATGGCGGCGCAGGATGTCGGTTTGCAGGCGGTTGAAACTGGCCACCTCGTCGCTGGCAAAGCGGCGAAAGGCCATGACATGCGCCGGGTTCGCCTCGGTCACCGTCAGGTTCGGCAGGCCGATGTCGTCGAAGGCGGCATACTCCATCGACCAGAAGACATTGCCCCACGCCCGGTTCAGCGCCTGCGGCGACTGATACCGCTGCGCAAGCCAGTCGCGAAAGGCAAGCAGGGCAGCGGGGGAGTAGGACAGGGTTGTGTCGTGGCAAGCATATTCGTTGTCGGTCTGCCAGGCGGCGACATGAGGATTGCGGCCAAAGCGTTCGGCCATCGCAGTCACGATTTTTGCACATTCGGCACGATACGGCCTATGGGAAAAGCAATAATGTCGCCGCGAACCAAAGCTCCTTTGGCGGCCTTCCTTGTCCAAAGCCAACATATCGGGGTGTTTGGTCAGCATCCAGCGCGGTGGCGTAGCGGTGGGGGTGCCCAGCACGACTTTCAGCCCCGCCGATCCCAGAACCTCGATCGCGCGATCGAGCCAGCCCCAGTCATGGCGCCCCGGTTCAGGCTCCATCCGCGTCCAGGCAAACTCGCCGATCCGGACCCAGGTCAGGCCAAGGTCTGCCATGCGGGCGGCGTCGGAGGCCCATTGCGCCTCGTCCCATTGTTCGGGGTAGTAACAGACGCCAAGCGTGCGTTTCACAGGATCACCCTCGGTTCGGGCCGCCCGCGCGCGACATCGGCGGTGGCAAATGTCATTCCGGCATGGGAATGGGCGGCGCGGGCGGCGGCGTCCATATGTTCAAGGGCGGTGGTGCAGAACAGCGTCGTCATGTCCGGCCCGCCAAACGCGGGGCACGAAGTGTGCGGCGCGTCGAAACTGACCCTCCGCAATAACGCGCCATCGGGCGCATAACAGGCGACCCGCGACGCCCCCCATAGCGCCAGCCACAGATTGCCCGCCGCATCGACCACCGCGCCATCGGGCAGCAGGCGGTCTGCCGACAGGTCGAGGTAGGTTTGCGGATCGCCCGACGGCCAGCCTTGGGCGTCCAGCGCCACGCGCATCACCCGGTGGGTCGGCGTATCGGTGAAATGGGCGGTGCGGCCATCGGCGGCAAAGCTGATCGCGTTGGGAATCGTGATGCCGGGATACAGCTTGCGCAACGTGCCGCGATAGTAGCGATAGATCGCGCCTGCCTTTGGGTCGTCACTGCCGCGTTTGCCCATCGTGCCGATCCAGAACCCGCCCATCGGATCGGCGCGACCGTCGTTGGACCGTGTGGCGGGGGTGTCGGCCTCCAGATCGACCACGGTTTCACGCGCGCCGGTTTCGAGGTTGAACCGGAACAGCGCGGATTCCGACGCGATCAGCACCTCGTCGCGGCTGATCCAGCCTGCGGCCGAAACCCGTTCGGCAAAGTGCCATTCCTGTGGGCCTTCGGGGCTTTGCGACAGCATCCGGTTGCCAAGAATATCGAACCAGAACAATTGGTTGCGCTGAGGGTGCCATAGCGGTCCTTCGCCCAACGCGCATTTGCGGTCATCGAAAATCACCCTGCGGCCTCGTCATAGGCTTGGACGATGGCCGCCGCGCGGCTCGCCACCTCGTCCACCGACAGGCCGGGGGTGTAAAGGGCGGTGCCGATGCCAAAGCCGCTGGCCCCGGCGGCGATCCATGGAGCAAAGTTCGCAGGTCCAGCGCCACCCACGGCATAGACTTGCGTGGCGGGAGGCAGCACGGCGCGGATCGCCTTCAACCCGTCAGGGCCGATCAGGCTGGCGGGAAAGATTTTCAGCCCATCGGCCCCGGCGGCAAGCGCCGCGAAACATTCGGTAGGGGTCATCACGCCTGGCCAACTGTCCAGTTCCAACTTTTTGGTGCGCGCAATCACCTGAACATCGCAGTTCGGCGAGACGATCAGACGACCCCAATGGTCGGCGACCGCCTCGACGTCCTGCACGGTCAGCACGGTGCCCGCGCCGATCAGCGCATCGCGGACAAATTCGCGCGACATCGCCGAAATCGAGGTCAGCGGATCGGGCGAGTTCATCGGCACCTCGATCCGGGTGATCCCGGCGTCGATCAGGGCGCGGGCGACGGGCAGCGCCTCGGGCGGGGTCAGGCCGCGCAGAATGGCGATCAGGGGGCGGTGCGTCATCGGGTTACCTCGGGGGTCATGGTTTGGGTAAGGCCCGCCAGCGTGCAATCGGTGGCAGGCAAAAGGCGCGCGGTCAGGCCCTGAGCGGCCAGAGCGCGGGCGTAAAGTCCGGAAATCGCGTCGGCGCCGACCAGCGTCACCGCCTGCCCCAGCCAATAGGGCCGGGTCGCCGCCAGTTCAATGCCGATCAGCAGGCCAGACAGGCGCGCGCGGGCGACGGGGGCGGGGAGGTTGCCGACAAGGCCTTCGGCGCGCAGGGAAAACAGGCGGGCGGCGATTTTTTCGGGGCGCGAGATGGCGTCCGAAAGGGCGGTGTCGAAGGCGGGCAGGTCGAAACCGTCGCCTTGCATACCGTGGCGCAGGACCGAATGTTCCGACAGCAGCGCGAACAATTCGCCGGTCATGCAGGTCTGAAAGCTGACCACCTCGCCCGCGCTGATCTGCACCCATTTGGAATGGGTGCCGGGCAGGCAGATCACCCCGTCAGCCGCCCCCAGTGCCATGGCTCCGGCGATCTGGGTTTCCTCGCCGCGCATCACGTCGGCGGGGGTGGTCTGCTTCAGCCCCGGTGCGATGCGCAGGGAAATCCGGGGGTCGTGGGTGCGGACTGCGACGGCAAATGCCGTGTCCATCGGGGTGCAGGGGACCGTGCGATAGGGCGCCTCGTGCCAGCCTTGCCGGCTGCCGACCATGCCGCAGGCCACGACGGGCACCACGCCCGCACCCAGCCAAGGGCCGATCAGAGCCAGCAGCGCCGGTTCAAACCCGTCACGCGCCAACCGCCCCATGCCGTCGTCGGACTGCGCCTGCGCCATCGGACCGTCCGGTCCCATCGCCCAGACCCGCAGGTTCGAAGTGCCCCAGTCTACGGCGATCCAGTCGGGTGTCATCCTGGCAATCCGGATCACGCCGCGCGGCGCGATTGCAGCCACGCAGGCATCCATTCGCCATGTGCGGCGATCAGATCATCCACCATGCGACGGATCTGGCGCAGGTCCAGTTCCGCCGCCGTGTGGGGGTCCATGTAGGCCGCGTGATAGATGTGGTCGCGGCTTTCCTCGACCAGCGCGGCCACCGTCAGTTCCTGCACGTTCACACTGGTGCGCATCAGGGCAATCAGTTGCGGAGGAATCCCTTTGACAACGGTGGGTTGCAAGCCGTTGGCATCGACCAGCACCGGCACTTCGACCGCCGCACCTTCGGGCAATTGCGGGATATAGCCGCGGTTGGGAATGTTGCCGTAGATCACCGAAGGCGTGCCGGTCACGACCGAGTTCATGATGGTGGCCGCGTATTCGTGCGTCGGCTTCACCTCGATCGTGGCCGCGTCGCGGAGGTCGGTCACCTGCTTTTCCCAGCGGGCAATCTGTTCTTCGCAGCGGGTCGGGTATTCGTCCAGGGGAATCCCGAAGGTTTCGATCAGGTCGGGGCGGTTGTCCTTGATGAACCAGGGCACGTATTCCGCGAAATGCTCCGAGGATTCGGTCACGAAGTAATCGAGATGGGTCATCACCTCATACCGCACCTTGTTGGGGCAGCGGGCGTTCCAGCTTGATGGTTTCGGGATGCGGCCTGCGCGATAGCCGTCGCGCAGCGCAGGGTAGAGGTCGCGGTAGGTGCCATCGGGATTGCGCGCCTCGAAGGTCAGATAGAACGCCATGTGGTTGATGCCCGCCGCACGGTAGCGCAGGTCGGTTTCGGGAATGTCCAGATCGCGCGCCAGTTCAGCGGCGGTGCCCTGCACCGAATGGCACAGGCCGACCTGTTTGAGGTCAGGGTATCTCGCACCCAAGGCCCAGGTGTTGATCGCCATCGGGTTGACGTATTGCAACATGATCGCATCCGGGCAGACTTGCGCCATGTCGGCGGCAAGGGTCCACAGATGCGGCACGGTGCGCAGGCCGCGCATGATGCCGCCGATGCCCAGCGTGTCGGCGATGGTCTGGCGCAGGCCGTATGATTTGGGGATTTCAAAGTCCGTCACGGTGCAGGGTTTGTAGCCGCCGATCTGGAACGCCACGATGACGAAATCCGCGCCTTCAATCGCGCGACGCTGATCTGTGTGGGTGGTGACCCTGGCCGCAACCCCCAGCGTGGAGACGATCTTGCGCACCACCATCTCGCTTTCGGCCAGACGCCTGGGGTCGATGTCCATCAGCGCGATGTGCGACCCGGCCAAGGCAGGCTGCGACAGCGCGTCGCCGATCAGGTTTTTCATGAACACGGTCGAACCCGCCCCGATGAACGCGATTCTGGTCATTTCACGGCTCCGAGTGTCAGGCCCGCGATGAAGTGTTTCTGCATCAGAAAAAACATCAGCACGGGGGGAAGGGCGGCAACGATGGACCCTGCAGACACCAAATGCCACGCCGCGATCCATTGCCCGTTCAGCGACGAAAGGCCCGCCGTCACGGGTTGGGTTTGGGCACTGGTGGTCAGGACGGTGGCCCAGAAGAAATCGTTCCAGATGAAAGTGAAGACCAGAACCGACAGGGCGGCAATGGCGGGGCGCATCAGGGGCAGGACGATGTACCAGAAGATGCGCACCTCGGAGACGCCTTCGACCCGCGCGGCCTCGATCAACTCGAACGGCAGCGATTTGATGAAGTTCCGCATGAACAGGGTGCAGAACCCGGTCTGGAATGCGATGTGGAACAGGGCCAGTCCGGCGCTGGTGTTATAAAGGCCCAAGGACAGTGTCAGGTCGCGCACCGGCACCATCAGAATCTGGAACGGCACGAAGTTGCCAGCGACAAACAGAAAGAAGATCAACAGGTTGGACTTGAATTTGTACACCGCCAGCGCGAACCCCGTCATGCAGGACAGCGCTACCGCGCCGATGACCGTCGGGATCGTCACCTTGAACGAATTGAGCATGTATTGCGCAATGGGCGAATTGCGGAACACGTCCAGATAATTCTCGTACGCGAAATAGCTGGGCATCCCGAAGTAGTTGCCTTGGGCCAAGTCCGACGCGGGGCGGACCGAGGTCAGCGCGACCCCCAACAGCGGCAGCAGCCACAGGACCAACGCAATCGGCAGCGCGATCTTGTAGGCCAGTTGCGTGGAGGGCGAGGTTTGGGCGATGGGGCGGGGGAACATGCGTTATCTCTCCGTCTCGTCGCGCCACATCTTCCAGATGAAGCCCGAGATGAAAACCATCATGATGCCGAACAGCACGACCGCAATCGCGGCGCCGTAGCCCATCCGGTAGCCGTATTCGCTCAGCGCCTGTTCATACATGTAGTAGGACAGCACCCGCGACGACCCGTAGGGCCCGCCGTGGGTCATGATCGACACCAGATCGAAACTTCGAAGCGCCCCGATCACCGTCACCACCACCGCGATGAACGTCGCCGGGCGCAGTTGCGGCAGGATCACATACCACAGCATTTTCCAGCCCTTGGCCCCGTCCAGACGGGCCGCCTCGACCTGATCGGCGGCCACGTTGTTCAGACCGGTCAGATACAGGATCATCACATAGGCAATCTGCGGCCACAGCCCGGCGGCGATGATGCCGTAGGTCACGAAGCGTTCATCGGCCAGAATGGCGATCCGTTCGCCGGTGACCGCCTCGATCAGGTTGTAAAGGATGCCGAAGTTGGGGGCATAGAACCACGAAAAGATCAGGCCGACGACGACTTGGCTGATCACGAAGGGAAAGAAGAACAGCGATTTGTAGGCGCGTATTCCCCAGACCGTCTGGTTCAGGAAAATCGCGATCATCAAGCCGGCAGGCACCGCGAGCATGTACAGAACCAACCACAACACGTTGTTTTTCAACGAGGTGTAAAAGGAATCGTCCAACCAAAGCTCGGTATAGTTCGCCGTGCCGATATACTCGGCCACGCCCAGACCGTCCCAGTCGTAGAGCGAAATCGCCATCGACTGGATGATCGGGATCACCACATAGACCGCGAACATCAGGATGCCGGGGGCGAGGAACAACCAAGGGGCCAGTTTGCGCTGGTTCGCTTTCCAGTAGGCAGACATCGGCACCTCGGGAGTTCAGAGAAAATGGCCCCGGCGGCGCAAGGCAACCGGGGCCGAAGGGGTCGGCGGGAAAGGTCCGCCGACCGTTTCGCTTAGTCGTAGGCCTGTCCGCGGACCTTTTCCAGACGCTCGAGGATCGCGTCCAGACGGTCGGGCTTGACCATGAACTCCTGGAAGCCTTCCATGCCCGCCTTGGCCATTTCGGCCGGTGCATCGCGGTCAAAGAACTGCGCCAGCGCATAGGCCGAGGACAGCGCCTCGAAACCGGCCACGAGGAACGGATCGTCGGGGTTCACCGACGAATTCTTGTTGGTCGGCAACTGGTTCAACGCTGCGTTCAGCTTGGTCTGCACGTCGGCATCGGCCACGAACGCCAGAAACTTCTTGGCGTCGTCGACGTTCTTGGCACCTGCCGGGATGTGGATCGTGTCGGTCGGGGCCTCTTCGGCGCGCGGGATGCCGGGGGTGATTTCGGGGAACACCATGAAGCCCAGGGTGTCGTTCGTCATCCCGCCTTCCTTGAAGTTGCCGACCGCAAAGTTGCCCATCACATAGTTTGCAGCCTTGCCCTGCACCATCAGCGCCGCCGCTTCTTCCCATTCCAGAGCCGCGTTGTTGGCGGTGGTGAAGGGTTGAATCTTGGCCCATTCGGCGAAGGTCGCCTTCACGCGGTCATCGGTCCACGCGATCTTGCCAGCCGTCAGGTCCATGTGGAATTCATAGCCGTTGGTGCGCATGTTCAGATAGTCGAAGATGCCCGCCGCAGGCCACAGCGCCTTGGTCCCGGTGGTCAGGCAGTCGATGCCGGCCGCCTGAAACTTGACGCAGTTTTCAACGAACCCGTCCCAGGTAGTGGGGACTTCGACGCCAACCGTCTTGTAGACGTCCTTGTTGAAGTAAATCCCCCACTGATAGTAGGTATAGGGCACGCCCCACTGTTTGCCGTCGATGGTCATCGACGCCTTGGCCGAACCCAGGCTGTCGCTTAACCCGTTGGCTTCCCACACATCCGACACGTCCATGAACTGGCCTGCGTTGACAAACGGGGCCATCCGGTTGCCGGCGTACCAGTTGGCCAGATCCGGGCTGTCGGCGGTCAGGAAGTTGCGGATCGCGGTCTTGTAGCCTTCGTGGTCGAAATTCTGCAACACCACGTCGACGTCGGGGTTGGCCGCCTCGAAGTCCACGATCAGCGCCTCGAACGCCGCCAGGGGGAGCGGGTCGAAGTCGGCATAGTATTTCAGTTCGCGGGCCTGCGCAAAGGCAGACGTGCTCATCAGCAGCGCCGCCGTAAAGGCCAGCGCGCCTTTCTTCAGATGGACCATGGTTTCCTCCCGTTTGGTTCCATTATGTGAAACTTAGTCTTGAATAATGAAAACTATGCTGCGTAACATCGGCCCTGTCAACCGAGTCGAAGAGGGTGCCGCATGGGCGCGCAGGGCAATCAGGACGGGACCGTCGGCAAGGCGCTGGATGTGCTGGACATGGTGGCTTTGGCGGGGCGTCCGGTGCGTTTCAGCGATCTGTTGGCGACCAGCGCCTATCCCAAGGCCACGCTCTACCGATTCCTGCAGACCCTGACGCATCAAGGGATGCTGACGCTGGACCCTGATCGCGGCACCTATGCGCTGGGGGTGCGGCTGGTCCGGCTGGCCCATGCGGCATGGCAGCAATCTTCGCTTGCGCCCCTGGCCCGCCCCTATCTGGATGAATTGGCAGCGGAAACCGGCGAGACGATCCACCTTGCGCAGATGGACATGGGGCAGGTTCTGTACGTCGACAAACGCAACGCCGCGCGGCCCGTCGAGATGTTTTCCAGCGCGGGCAAGGTCGGCCCGGCCTATTGCACCGGGGTGGGCAAGGCGATGCTGGCGCATCTGCCCGACGACGCGTTGCAGGCGGTCCTGTCGCGGCAATCATTCCATGTCTTCACCCCGCACACCTATGCCTCGCCGGATGCCCTGCGCGCCGAACTGGCGGCGATCAGGCAGCGCGGCCACGCGTTCGACCGCGAAGAACATGAACCCGGCATCATCTGCGTCGCGGTGCCGATTCTGACGCGGCAAGGCCGGGTGATCGGGGCGATCTCTGTCACCTCGACGACGCAGCGTACCACGCTGGACGTGCTGGAGGCGCAGGCGGACCGGATCAAGGAAACGGCGGCACGGATCGCCGCCGAGGCGGAAAGCTGGCGCTTTCCCGAACAGGACAAGGCTTAGGGGAGGAAAACCATGGCCGAAGTGACGTTGAGCAAGGTGACCAAGAAATACGGCGATGCGCAGGTGATCCACGGGGTCGATCTGACCATCGCCGACGGCGAGTTCTGCGTGTTCGTCGGCCCCTCGGGCTGCGGCAAATCCACTTTGTTGCGGATGGTGGCGGGGCTGGAGGAAACCACCGGCGGCGCGATCCGGATCGGCGCGCGCGATGTCACCCGCGCCGACCCCTCGGAACGCGGCGTGGCGATGGTGTTCCAGACCTACGCGCTGTACCCCCACATGACGGTCGCCGAAAACATGGGCTTCGGGCTGAAGATGACCGGCCACCCGCGCCACGAAATCACGAGCAAAGTCAAGGAAGCCAGCCGTATCCTTAAACTCGACGACTATTTGTCGCGCAAACCCAAGGCGCTGTCGGGCGGCCAGCGTCAGCGTGTCGCCATCGGCCGCGCCATCGTGCGCGGCCCGGATGTGTTCCTGTTCGACGAGCCGCTGTCCAACCTTGACGCCGAATTGCGAGTCGAGATGCGGGTCGAAATCTCGCGACTGCACCGCGAGATTGGCGCGACGATGATCTATGTGACCCATGATCAGGTCGAGGCCATGACTCTGGCCGACAAGATCGTGGTGTTGCGCGCGGGGCGCGTCGAGCAGGTGGGCCGCCCGCTGGACCTGTACCGCGACCCCGACAACCGGTTTGTGGCGGGCTTCATCGGCTCGCCTGCGATGAACTTCGTGAACGCCAAAGTCGACGGACCGGGCCGCGCGGCCTGTCTGGGGCTGGCCGCGCAGGTTCCGATGTCGGTGGCGTTGCCGGGTGCCGGGGCTTCGGTCGTGCTGGGTCTGCGGCCACAACATCTTGCGGTCAATCTGTCAAACTCCACACATAGAGTGGAAATGACCGAGGCTTTGGGTGGGACGTCCTTCATCCACCTGTCGGCCACGACCGGTGAAAAGCTGGTGGTAGAGGCGCATGATGACGTCCAGATTGATCGCGGCACGATGGTCGGGGTCACGTTCGACCCCGCCCATGCGCTGGCCTTCGCGGCGGAGTCCGGCCTGCGGATCCGATGACCGGCCCCAAGATGCACGATCTGGGTTTTGCGCTGATCGTTTTTGCGGTTGCGGCATTTTCCCTGTGGCAGAATGCGGAAATTCTTGGACTGTGGGCGCGTTAGGGGGTATTTCGGCAGGCGATATCCCGGAAGAAATTTTCAGGCAGGGCCGCAATGCAGATCGAGACGACGTCTTTGCCGGGGGTGCTGATCCTGACGCCGGCGCGCTTTGGCGATGACCGGGGGTGGTTTTCCGAGACGTGGAACGGGCCGAAGCTGGCGTCTGCCGGGGTGGTCATCGATTTCGTGCA
>JBBRVJ010000109.1:0-12844 GCA_038246975.1 Rhodobacterales bacterium
ACAGTTAGTCATCAAGAACGGCACCATCGTTACTGCCGATCTCACCTACAAGGCCGATGTCCAGATCGACAACGGCATCATCACCGCCATCGGGTCGAACCTGAAAGGCGGCACCGAACTTGATGCCTCGGGCTGCTATGTCATGCCCGGCGGGATCGATCCGCATACCCATCTCGAGATGCCGTTCATGGGCACTTATTCGGCGGACAATTTCGAATCCGGGACGCGGGCGGCGTTGTCTGGCGGCACCACAATGGTGGTCGATTTCGTGCTGCCGGGGCAGGGGCAGGGGCTGATGGATGCCATGCAGATGTGGCACAACAAATCGGGCCGCGCGACCTGCGACTATTCCTATCACATGGCGATCACCTGGTGGGGCGAACAGGTCTGGGATGATATGGCCACCGTCACCGCGGCGGGGATCAATACGTTCAAGCACTTCATGGCCTACAAGGGCGCCTTGATGGTGAATGATGACGAGATGTTTGCGTCCTTCACCCGCTGTGCCGAGTTGGGGGCGATGCCGTTGGTGCATGCCGAGAACGGCGATGTGGTGGCCGAGTTGCAGCGCAAGCTGATGGCGGCAGGCAACACCGGACCCGAGGCGCATGCCTATTCCCGGCCCCCCGAGGTCGAGGGGGAGGCGACCAACCGCGCGATCATGATTGCCGACATGGCGGGGGTGCCGGTCTATATCGTGCATACGTCCTGCGAGGAGGCGCACGAGGCGATCCGCCGGGCGCGGATGTTGGGAAAAAGGGTGTATGGCGAACCGCTTATCCAGCATCTGACGCTGGACGACAGCGAATACAAGAATCCCGACTGGGACCACGCAGCGCGCCGCGTGATGAGCCCGCCGTTCCGCGACAAGCGGCATCAGGACAGTCTTTGGGCGGGGCTTGCGGCGGGGTCGCTGCAAGTCGTGGCGACGGATCACTGTGCGTTCACCACGGCGCAAAAGCGATTCGGGGTTGGTGATTTCACTAAAATCCCTAATGGAACCGGGGGTTTGGAAGATCGTATACCGATGCTGTGGACCCATGGTGTGGCAACCGGGCGATTGACGATGAACGAGTTCGTGGCGGTGACATCAACCAATATCGCGAAAATCCTGAACTGCTATCCGAAGAAAGGTGCGGTTTTGGTCGGCGCTGATGCCGATCTGGTGGTTCTGGATCCGGAAAAGTCCAAAGTCATCACTGCGGCGGCGCAGCAATCTGCGATTGATTACAATGTGTTCGAGGGAAAGACGGTCAAGGGCCTGCCCCGGTTCGTGCTGTCGCGCGGACAGATCGCCATCGACGATGGGGCGATCAAGACGGAAGAGGGGCATGGGCAGTTCGTTGCACGTCCGCCGAACGGGGCGGTGAACCGGGCGCTGACCCAGTGGAAGGACCTGACCGCTCCGCGTCCGGTGGTGCGGACGGGCATTCCGGCGAGTGGGGTTTGATGAGGGATACGCTGAACAGCGCAGCCCCTGTCGGGGGGGCTGTGATCGAGGCTTCTGAGGTCAATCTGGTTTTTGACACCAACGACGGTCCGGTGCAGGCGTTGAAAGACGTCAGCCTATTGATCAACAAGGGGGAATTCGTTTCCTTCATCGGGCCGTCGGGGTGTGGGAAGACGACTTTCCTGCGCTGTGTGGCGGCGCTTGAGACGCCTACCGGGGGCGATCTGACGGTCAACGGGATGAGTGCCGAGGCGGCGCGGAAGGCGCGGGCTTATGGGTATGTGTTTCAGGCGGCGGGGCTTTATCCTTGGCGGACTGTCGGGGGGAATGTTCGGTTACCGCTTGAAATCATGGGGTTTTCCAAGGCGGAGCAGGAGGCTCGGGTCGCTCGGGTGCTGGAGTTGGTCGAGCTTGGCGGCTTTGGCAACAAGTATCCGTGGCAGTTGTCGGGGGGGATGCAACAGCGGGCGTCGATTGCGCGGGCTTTGGCGTTCGATGCGGATATCCTGCTGATGGACGAGCCGTTCGGGGCGCTGGACGAAATTGTGCGGGACCGATTGAACGAAGAGGTTCTAAGGCTCTGGAATCGGACGGGAAAGACGATCTTGTTCGTGACGCATTCGATTCCCGAGGCGGTCTATCTGTCGACCAAGATCGTGGTGATGAGCCCGCGACCGGGGCGGATTACCGATGTGATCGACTCGCCGTTGCCGAGGGAACGCCCCTTGGACATTCGGGACAGCCGGGAGTTCATCGAGATTGCCCACCGGGTGCGCGAAGGGCTGCGGGCGGGGCATGGCGATGGGATCTGAGCGGATTTTCGCTGTGCACCCCCTGTGCACCTCCTGTCTGACATCCGTGCAGACGGAAAAGCGGTCGGGGGCGACCGCCCCCGTCCGGGCGAAGGGCCCGGACTCCCCCGTGGATATTTGGGCCAGTTGGAAGGGGACGCGGGTTTGAGGCGGGTCGGGCCGGTTCTGGTGGTCGTCGGGCTGATCGTTTGCCTCTGGTATGCGGCAGCGGTGTTGATGAATGCGCCGTGGGTTTACGATCAGGCGGAGAGGGCGGGGGTTGAGGTGTCGATCGGCGAAGTGGTGGGGGCGACCATGGCACAGGCGCGGCCGGTGCTGCCTGCGCCGCATCAGGTGGCGGCAGAATTGTGGAAGGGAGTGGCCGGGCAGGCGGTGACCTCGAAACGGTCGCTGGTTTATCATGGGTTCGTGACGTTGCAGGCGACATTTTACGGGTTTGTGTTGGGGATTTTACTGGGGGTAGGGTTGGCGGTTTCGATTGTCCGGTTTCGGGTGATGGAATTGTCGGTGATGCCTTGGGCCATTATCAGCCAGACGATTCCGATCGTCGCCCTTGCGCCGATGATTGTGGTTTTATCCAATGCGGCGGGGATAGAGGATCGGATGGTGCCGAAGGCGATCATTTCGGCTTATCTGAGTTTCTTTCCGGTCCTGGTCAGCATGGTGAAAGGGTTGCGGTCGCCCGACCAGATGCAATTGGATCAGTTGCGGACGTGGCATGCGTCGGAGGCGCAGATGTTTTTCAAATTGCGGTTGCCCGCGTCGATGCCGTTCTTTTTCGCCAGTCTGAAAGTGGCGATTGCGGCGTCTTTGATTGGTGCGATCGTGGGCGAATTGCCGACCGGGGCGATCGAGGGGTTGGGCGCGCGGATGTTGATCGGGTCGCAGTTTGGCGAGCCGTTGATCATGTGGGCGGCGTTGTTTGCCGCCACAATTCTTGCGGGGGGTTTGATCGTGGTCGTGGGCTGGGTCGAGCGGAAGGCGAAGCGGCGGATGGGGGCCCCGGCATGATCTGGCTGGCGGGCGCCTTGGCGGTTTGGGCGGTGGGTTGGGCAGTCAATGTCTGGTTGGCGCGACGGGTCGGATCGGGGTCGCGCGCCGGACGGTTGGCGATTGCGCTGGTGTTCGGGGTGACGCTGCTGGCGGTGTGGGAGGGGGTGGTGCGCGGCTTTGACGTGCCGGCGGTCATTCTGCCTGCGCCGTCGGGGATCGGGGTCAAGATCGCGGGGTCGCTGCCCATTCTGTGGGGCGATTTTGTGCAGACGGTTTTGAAGGGGGCGCTGTCGGGCTATCTGATCGGGTGCGGGGCGGCGGTGGTGGTGGCGGTGCTGATTGATCGCTCGGCGTTCCTAAAGGCGGGATTGCTGCCGGTGGGCAACTTCGTGGCGGCGCTGCCGGTGGTGGGGATCGCCCCCATTCTGGTGGCGTGGTTCGGGTTCGACTGGCATTCCAAGGCGGCGGTGGTGGTGGTCATGGTGTTTTTCCCGGTGCTGGTCAACATGGTGGCGGGGTTGCAGGCGTCCGAGCGGATGCAGCGCGATCTGATGGCGACCTGGGGCGCGGGATATTGGCAGAGCCTGTTCAAGCTGCGGCTGCCTGCCGCGATGCCGTTTCTGTTCAACGGATTGAAGATTGCCAGTACCCTGGCGCTGATCGGGGCGATTGTTGCGGAATTTTTCGGCAGTCCGACGATGGGAATGGGGTTTCGCATCTCGACCGAGGTCGGTCGGCTGGGAATGGATATGGTTTGGGCCGAAATTGCAGTTGCGGCCTTGGCCGGGTCGGCGTTCTATGGGCTGATCGCGGCGATCGAACGGGGGGTGACGTTCTGGCACCCTTCGCAGCGGGTTTAACAATCGCCCTGAATGGGCAGCAACTTGGAGGTTGACGATGAAGACACTGATGACGGGCGCGATGCTGGCTGTGATGGCGAGCGGCGCACAGGCGGCGGACGATGTGACGCTGCAACTGAAATGGGTCACGCAGGCGCAGTTTGCCGGCTATTATGTGGCGCAGGCCAAGGGGTTCTACACCGAAGAGGACCTGAACGTCACGATCAAGCCGGGCGGCCCGGACATTGCCCCCGGTCAGGTGATCGCGGGCGGCGGTGCGGATGTGGTGGTCGACTGGATGCCGTCGGCGCTGGCCGCGCGGGAGAAGGGCTTGCCTCTGGTCAACATCGCGCAGCCGTTCGTGTCGTCGGGGCTGATGCTGACCTGTCTGGCCGAAACCGGGATCACGGCGCCGACAGATTTTGCCGACAAGACGCTGGGGGTCTGGTTCTTTGGCAACGAATATCCGTTCCTGTCCTGGATGTCGCAGCTTGGGCTGGCGACGGATGGCTCGGCAGGCGGGGTTACCGTGCTGAAGCAGGGGTTCAACGTCGATCCGCTGTTGCAAAAGCAGGCGGCCTGCATTTCGACCATGACCTACAACGAATACTGGCAGGTGATCGACGCCGGGATCACGCCCGAGCAGTTGGTGACGTTCAAGTATCAGGACATGGGCGTGGCCACTCTGGAAGACGGGCTGTATGTGCTGGAGGAAAACCTTGCCGACCCGGCGTTCGAGGACAAGATGGTGCGGTTCGTGCGCGCCTCGATGAAGGGCTGGAAATACGCGGAAGCCAATCCGGACGAGGCGGCGATGATCGTGCTGGAGAACGACGAGACCGGCGCGCAGACCGATGCGCATCAGAAGCGGATGATGTCGGAGGTGGCCAAGCTGACAGCGGGGTCGAACGGCGCGCTGGATGTGGCGGCGGCGGAGAAGACCGTGGCCACGCTGCTGGCCGGCGGGTCCGATCCGGTGATCACGGCGGCGCCTGCGGGGGCGTGGACGAGTGTGATTACCGACAAGGCGCTGCAGTAGGCTTGGTTTGCGTGACGCGGGAGGGCGCGCCGTCGGGCGCGCCGTTTTGCATGTCGGCGGCTGGGTGGTGGTGGCGGGGGCGGCGTGTAGACAAGCGGTGGTTTGGCGGAAAGGCCGGGGGGGTTTCACACCCCCCCGGACCCCCCCGTGGGATATTTGGAGACAGAAAATGGCGGCTGAGGCGGCTGAGGCAGTGGCTTTTGCGACGTTTGAGGATTTGCGGGGGCTTTTGGGGTCGCTGCCGGTGGCGGACATGGGGCGGGTGGCGGCTGCGCGGGCGCGGGATGCGGTGTTGACCAAGCCGGGCGGGTCGCTGGGGCGGCTGGAGGACGTGGCGCTTTGGCTGGCGGGGTGGAAGGGTGTCTCGGTCGAGCGGGTGCAGGTCGCGATTTTTGCGGGGAATCATGGGGTTGTGGCGCAGGGGGTTTCGGCCTTTCCGGCGGAAGTGACGGTGCAGATGGTCGCCAACTTTCACAGCGGCGGGGCGGCGGTGAACCAGTTGGCGCGGGTGGTGGGCGCGTCGATGGTGGTCGAGGCGATTGAACTGGACCGGCCTACGGGGGACTTCACGGTCGGGCCCGCGATGACCGAGGCCGAGGCGGTGGCGGCGATGCGGGTCGGGTGGGACGCGGTGGACGCGGATGCCGATCTGGTGGTGCCGGGCGAAATGGGGATCGGCAACACGACCGTGGCGGCGGCGTTGGCTTGTGCGCTGTTTGGCGGGGAGGCGGCGGATTGGGTCGGGCGGGGCACCGGCGTCGATGATGCGGGGTTGGCGCGCAAGGCGGCGGTGGTGACGGCGGGGCTGGCGCTGCATCCCGGCCGCGAGCCGTTCGAGGTGC
Organism: Rhodobacterales bacterium; assembly: GCA_038246975.1. Classification (GTDB taxonomy): domain Bacteria; phylum Pseudomonadota; class Alphaproteobacteria; order Rhodobacterales; family Rhodobacteraceae; genus JAIYDJ01. Next base: position 5,976 of record JBBRVJ010000109.1, read on the forward strand.
TGCGCTGTCTGGGTGGGCGCGAGATTGCGGCGATGGCGGGGGCGATGCTGCGGGCGCGGGTCTTGCGGATTCCGGTCGTGCTGGACGGGTTCATCGCCTGTGCGGCGGCGGGGGTGCTGTTCCGGGCCGCCCCCGGCGCCCTGGACCATTGCATCGCGGGGCAGGTCAGCGCCGAGGCGGGTCACGGGCGGTTGCTGGCGGCGCTGGGCAAGGAGCCGTTGCTGGCGCTGGGGATGCGGCTGGGAGAGGGGTCGGGGGCGACGCTGGCGGTGGGCATCCTCAAGGCAGCCGCAGCCTGTCATCGGGGGATGGCGACGTTTGGCGAGGCAAGGGTTTCGACGGGGTGAGGGGGGGCTATTCGGCGGCTCCGGCCATGGGGCGCACTTCGTACAATTCGTCGATCAGGGCGGTTTCAAGGTCGCGGTCAAGCTGCTTGGCACGCTCGATATAGGCGGGGTTGTTGACCACCGGCTGTCCGGGGATCCACACCTCGGCCAGATCGCGCATGGCGGCGCGATCGACCTTGTAATAGGTGCGCGACAGGGCGGCGGCCTCGTATTCGGTGAAACCCGTGTTTTCAAGCACATAGCGGCCCGCGCGGATGCTGCTGTCGAAGGTTTCGCGCACGATGTCGTTCGCACCGGCCTGATACAGTTCATACACGTGCACGCGGTCCACGGCGCGGGCCACGATGTGCAGGTCCGGGCGTTCCGTGCGGGCGTGACGCACGATTTTCAGGGCGTTATCCCGGTCATCGACGGCGACGACCAGCACCTCGCATTCGGCCAGGCCTGCGGCGGCCAGCAGTTCGGGGCGCGACGGGTCGCCGAAGAAGCCTTTGACGCCAAAGCGGCGCATGGTTTCGATGGTGCCCATGTCGCTGTCGAGGACGACGGTTTGCAGACCGCTCATCCGGACCAGACGGTTGACCACCTGACCGAAGCGGCCAATGCCCGCGATGATCACGCGGCCTTTTTCGGTGATCTCGTCGGCGGCCGGGTGTTCGAACCGCGCAGCGAGCCTGCGCGCCAGCATGTCGTAGCCGATGTACAGGAGCGGCGTCAGCAGCATCGACAGGCTGATCACCAGCAGCGCCATCTGACCGTCCGCAAGGCCCAGCACGCTTTCGGTCCGGGCGAAACTGACGATCAGGAAGCCGAATTCCCCGGCTTGAGCAAGGCCGAGCGCGAACAGCCAGCGGTCGCGGCCCTTGATCCCGAACATGACCGACAGCAGGTAAAGCACACCGATCTTGACCGCGATCAGGCCGAGCGTAAGGCCAAGAACGGTCAACGGCTCGCGTGCCAGAATGGCGAAGTTGATGCCGACGCCGACCGTCATGAAGAACAGACCCAGCAGCAGGCCCTTGAACGGTTTCAGGTCAGCCTCGAGTTGATGGCGAAATTCGGAGTTGGCCAGAACCACCCCGGCGACGAAGGTGCCAAGCGCGGGCGACAGGCCGACCAGCATCATCAGGAACGCGATGCCCAGCACCATCAGCAGCGAGATGAAGGTCGACATCTCTGGCAGGCGGGCGGCGTGGACGAAGCGGAACACCGGGCGGGTCAGAAAGTGGCCGACCAGCACGATGGCCGTCACGACAGCCAGCGTCAGCAGCGTCGCCCCCCAGTTGGGCAGCGACTGGACGAGCGTCATCAAGGGTGCCGCGGCACCATCGGCGGTGTAGGCCGCGTCGGCAGAGGTGGTGGGGTTGGTCACGCCAAGGGTGACGGCCTGCGTCGCATTCAGCGCGGGGATCGCCAGCAGCGGGATCACCGCCAGCATCGGGATCACCGCGATATCCTGCGTCAGCAGCACCGTAAACGACGACCGGCCCCCGGCGCTGCGCATCAGGTTCTTTTCGCTGAGCGTTTGCAGCACGATGGCGGTTGACGACAGCGACCCGAGCATCCCCAGCGTCAGCGCCACGCGCCAGTCCTGCCCCAAGAGCATCAGCCCGCCCGCCAGCGCCACGGTGGTCAGCACCACTTGCAGCCCGCCCAACCCGATCAGGCGGTGGCGCATGTCCCACAGGGTTTTTGGCTCCAGTTCCAGCCCGATCAGGAACAGCATCAGCACGACGCCAAACTCGGTGAAATGTTGCAGATCGGCGGTTTCCCCGCCGGCAAGGCCCAGCACCGGCCCCATCAGGATGCCCGCCGCAATGTAGCCCAGCACCGATCCCAACCCAAGCCGTACGGCCAGCGGCACGACCAGAACGGCCGTGCCAAGGTAGATCGAGGCTTGGAGCAGGAAACTTTCCACGCGGGACTTTCAGGCTGGACGGTTCTTTCAGGCGGGGTGGGTCCCGCAGGCGGTGCCTGCGTTGCGGATGGTGCTTATGGTTGCGTGTCGCGGCGACAAGCGCAAGTCAACTATGTGAAAGGACAATGAAACAGAAACGCAAATGCCGTGAACGGCGCGGGGTCACGGGCCTTGGCGTCAGCTTTTGGGCATGGCCAGAGTGTGCATCTTGCCCGATTTCTGATAGCGCAGTTCCGACGCCGTGATGGCGGCGACGCGGCCCCCGTCGAAACTGTCGCCGACCTGGACCTTCTTGTAGCGGCCGTTGGGCTGGCGGATCAGGGCCGAGCGGTTGGACTGCGTACCGTAGACGCCGATCAGGTTGGCTTTGGACAGGTTGATCGCGTTGACGAAGGTGGCCTGTTTGGCGACCGACGCTTTGGTCGGCAGGCGGGGCATCGCGGTGACTATTTCGGGCTCGGCGTCGTCTTCGTGGATTTCGGCCCGGGGGGTGTCGGCTTTGGGCGTGTCGGCTTGTGGTGCAGGGGTTTCGGGGCGGGGTTCGGGGGTGCGGCTGGCCAGGGCAACGGCGGCCCCGACCGCGCGGGACATGTCCTGCGGGCGGGGGGCGGGTTTGCGCGATACGGTCAGGGCCAGCGGGCTGAGCGGGCCGGAGGCGCTGACGAGGCTGGCCTGCGCCGACAGGGCTGCGGCTTGTGCGCCCAGGTTGGTCGGTGTGCCGGCTGCGGCTGCGGCTTGTGCGGCGGCTGTGGTGGCTGCAAACATCTCGGGCGGGCGAAGGCGGGGGCGCAGGCTTGCGAAGCGGCTGTCGGTGGCGGGAGCGAGCGATGCGTCGTCGTCGGCGTTCCGGGTCGGCGGGACAAGTGTTGCAGGGCGGGGCCGGGGGCGCGCATCGGCAAGGGCCGGGTCGGCGGGGAAGGTCGCTTCCACAGCGGCCAGGGGGGCGGTCGCCTCGCCCACGGCGGCTTCGATCGCAGCCTGAGGCAAGGCCAGCGCGGGGTCGGTGGCGGGGGGCGCCGTGGTGGCGGGGTCGGCGGTCGCAGTGGCGGTCGTGGGCGCGGCCAGATTGGCCGGGCGCGGCGGCGGCACCAGTTTTGGCGCCCCCGCTATCAGCAAAACGCCCTCGGGGGTCAGGATCCCCTCGGGCGTAGGCAGGATATTTCCTGCGGCGTCGAACTGGTAAACCGTGCCGAAAGGCGGAGGCGGCACGGCGACCCCCGGCGGCGGGTCGCTTTGCGCGGCGGGTGTGGGCAGCGAAAGCGCGTCAGGCATCGGGGGGGCTTCGTCCATCCCGGCCAGAAAAATCTCGTCCTGCAGGTTCTGGGTCGGGGGGGCGGCTGCGGCGGATTCGGTGGTGATTTCGGTGTCGGGCGCGGCTTCGGGGACCGCGGGTTCGACCGCCGCCGGGCGGGCGACTTCGGCCTGGATCGCGGACGCATCCGGAAAATCGGCCGGGTTTTGCAGATCGGCCAACATTTCATCTTCGGCGGCGGGCAGGGTCTGGGACACATCGGTTGACGTGTCGACCACCGCCTCGGTCGCTGCGGTGTCGGACACTCGGGCGGACAAAAAGAACGTCGACCACGCGGCGACAAGGGCAAGGAAGACCAGAAGGATGCCAGTCAGGATCAGGCCCAGATAGCGCGGTTTGCTGCGTTGATCCATCGACCGGCTGCCAAGGCCGCCGCCGTAAGGCTTTGCCAAAGGTTTGGCGGTCTGGATTGCAGAGGCGGTCACGGCGGCGGCAGTGGCCGAGGGCGAGGCCTGAACCATGGGGCGGCGCTGTCTGGTGCCGGGGATGCTGGGCGAGGTGACCAGCGCCCCCAGGCCGCGCAGGGCCTTGCCGGTCGCCCCCGACTTGGCGGTCGATCTGGCGGCGGATTGTTTGGCGACGTCGGCGGCGTCGGATACGGCAGCGGGTGCGGCCCTTTGCGGCAATGTGACGACTTCGGACATCGGGCGGCCGGCGACGGGGGGCGACACGCTGCGCGGCGGCAGGGCGGTACGGATCGCGGTAACGGCCCCGAGGGCGGGGGCCTTGCCGGAAGTCGCAGTGCCGGGAGCAGCCGTGCCGGGAGTTGCCTTGCCGGGGCCGGATTTCGGAGCGGAGGTTTTTCCGGCGGCCTCTTTCGCGGCGGCTTCGGCGGCGCGGCGGCTGGCGAAGGCCACCATGACCGAGGCGGCAGGCGGGGGCGGAACTTCGTCGGGGATCGACGGCGAGGTCACAGAGGTTGGGGTCAGCGCGGGTTCGGGCGGCGGTGCAGGAGCGTTGTCGGGCAGATCATCGACGACGTCGAGCGCCATCGGAGCCTCATCGACCATCGGGGCCTCGGGCTGCGCAGCGGAAGCGCGGGCATCGTGCTGGTCGGCGGCGTCGCGGGCAAGGATTTCTTCGGGTTCGAGGCTGGCGGCGATGGCGGGTGCCGATGCAGGGGGGGCATCTGCCGGAATGGGGTCGGCGAAGGGTGCGGAAGCAGGCCGTTCTGCCTGCGGTGTTTCGGTCGGGTGGCGTTCGGTCGGGTGGGGTTCGGCGGACTGCCGAAGGTTTGTCAGGTCATCCGGGGTCGGGTCGGACGCAAGCGTGGATGATGCGTCTGCGACGTTCGTCTGCGCCGCGTTTGGCGGGAGTTCGGCGGCGATGTCTGGGGCGGCGGTATCGGGGGCGGGCTGGGACGGCTCGCGCCTGGCCAGCGGGTCCGATTGGGCGGGGGCCAGTTCGGTTGTGGATTGCAGTGCGGCGTCGGGCGCGTCGTCGGCTGGGGCTGCGTCGTTGGCGGCAGCGGCGTCGGCTGCGGCGGGCGCGGCATCGGCGGTCTTGCCGGGTGTCTTGACGCCGCGCGACAGGATCACCAGCGGTTCGGAATCGCGTTCGACCTTTTGGCCGTCGGTCAGCAGGCTGGCGGAGCCTGCGGTGGGGCCGAACCAAGCCTCGCCCGCGAACTGGCCATCGTCTGGCACGGCGACGAAGGATACCGGGTTGAAGCGATGCTCGACGGCGAATGCCTCGGCCTCGGCCAGCGTTTCGCGGGCGATCACGGCGACCATCACATCGGGGCCGTTGCCTGAAACGTCGAACACCAGATCGTCGACCGGATAGGGCGTGCGGCCTTCCAGCGCGCGGGCCACCTGTTTGCGGCGGCGCGCCGCTTCGGGGCCGGGCGCGCGGACGTTTGTATAAAGTACCTGGGAATTGGGGATCACCAGCTTGGTGGTCAGGCCGCGCGGCGACAGGCCAAGGGCGGTGGAGCGCAGATAGCCCAGCGCGTCGGCCAGGTCGGTCGCGTCGAGCGCCACCTGCCCGACAAGCGTCCAGCCCCGCGCGGTGCGGTGCAGCAAGGCGATGGCATCGTTGCGGAAGTCGAGCGCGAAGGTCGGTTTCATGGCATGGGTCTAGCATATGGGGCGGCGGTTCGGGAACGTGATTGCGCCTTCTGTCACCCCTCTACAGCAGCTTTCTGCCTAAGGGAAGAAAAGCCGTGCCAATCGGGCGGCAGGACGGGGAAATCGGCGGTTTGCGGGCGGTGCGTGAGATCACGCACCCTACGCGTCGCTTGTGCAGGGGCGCAGGCTGCCCGGTCGGAGGCGGGTGGGATTGCGGAAATCTTTCGCTTATCCGCCAAGGATCGGGTTGCGGCGGGCGTCTGATGGATCGACATAGATGCGATAACCATAGGAGGGTTTCATGCGTATTCTTCAGGTCTTGATGCTGTCGGCGGCGTTTGCCCTGCCGGGCGCTGCCTTTGCCGACCGGGCGTTGGTGACGGTGACGGGGGAAGCTTCGGTCGAGGCGGTGCCGGATGTGGCCACGCTGTCGCTGGGGGTGACGACGCAAGGCGCCACGGCGACCGAGGCGATGGCGGCCAATTCGGCGCAGTTGAAGGTGGTGCTGGAGCGGTTGAAATCTGCGGGCATTGCGGAGGGCGACATGCAGACGTCGAACCTGTCGTTGAACCCCAACTGGGTCGGCTATGACAGCGGGGCCACCCCGACCATCGCGGGATATACCGCGAACAACATGCTGACGGTGCGGGTGCGGGCGCTGGACACGTTGGGCGGGGTGCTGGATGCGGCGATCACCGATGGGGCCAACACGCTGAACGGATTGACGTTCGAGTTGGCAGAGCCGCGCCCCAAGGTGGACGAGGCGCGCCGCGCGGCCGTGGTCGATGCCATGGCGCGGGCCACGCTGCTGGTGACGGCGGCGGGGGCCAGTCTGGGGAGGCTGGTTTCGATCACCGAAGCGGGGGGCTATGTGAACCCGCAACCGATGTTCCGCGCCGAAGCCTCGTCGGTGCCGGTTGCGGCGGGGGAGATCGGGCTGACGGCCAGCGTGACGGTGGTGTTCGAAATCGAGGGGTGAGGTGTGCCCCCGGTCCGCAGGGTGCGGGCCGGGGGGACCGGCTGTCAGGCTGATGCGGCCGTCAGCGCCTGATCCAGATCGGCGATGATGTCTTCGACGTTCTCGATCCCGATCGACAGGCGGACCACGTTGGGGGCGGCACCGGCCTTGATCTGCGCTTCGGGGCTGAGCTGGCGGTGGGTGGTCGAGGCCGAGTGGATCACCAGACTGCGCGTGTCGCCGAGGTTGGCGACGTGGCTGAACA
>JBBRVJ010000110.1:0-12791 GCA_038246975.1 Rhodobacterales bacterium
ATGGGGATGAACATGGCCAACCAGATGGCGCAACCGGGTCCGTGGGGGGCCGTCCCCGCCCCCGCCGCACCGCCTCCGCCACCTCCGGCTGCCAAGGCGTGGCATGTTGCAACCAACGGGACGGCCTCGGGACCGTTCAGCGACACTGACCTTGCAGGCATGGCGACGTCAGGCCAGTTGACCCGCGCCAGTCAGGTCTGGACCGCCGGGCAGGACGGATGGAAACCTGCGGGCGACACCGAACTGACCCGCCTGTTCGCGATGATGCCCCCGCCTCCCTCGCCGGGGTTGTAGCCCATGGCCGACCGGCAGGACAGACGCTGGCCCTGCACCCAGTGCGGGGCGTCCTTGCGCTTTGCGCCGGGGCAAGCCTCGCTGACCTGCGAAAATTGCGGCCATGTTCAGGCGATTGCCGAGGCCGCCCCCCGGGTTCGGGCCAAGGCTTTGGGCGAATTGGACCTGACCCGCGGCCTGCGCGACGACCTGCCCGATGCGGCGACCGCGCAGATCACATCCACTACCTGCACCTCGTGCGGCGCTGTGGTGGACTTTACCGGCACCACCTACGCCACCGAATGTCCGTTTTGCGCAAGCCCCTTGGCGGTCGACGGCAGCGCGCACCGGACGATCAAACCCCTGGCCCTGATCGCCTTTGCGCTGACCGAAAATCAGGCGCGCGATGCCCTGACCACCTGGCTGGGCAGACTGTGGTTCGCGCCGTCCAAACTGCTGGAATACACCCGCAAGGGGCGCGCGATGACCGGCATCTATGTGCCCTACTGGACCTTCGACGCCGACAGCCGCAGCCGCTATCGCGGCCAGCGCGGAGTGCATTATTATGAAACCCGCACTGTCACCGTGACGGACAACGGCAAACGCGAACAGCGGCAGGAGCAGGTGCAGAAAACCCGCTGGTATCCCGCCGCTGGGGCCGTCGCGCGGGATTTCGACGACGTGGTGACCATCGCCTCTACCTCGCTGCCCACACGGCTGGCCAATGGGCTGGAGCCTTGGGATCTGACCGCCCTCACCGCCTTTACCCCCGACTTTCTGGCGGGATTTCAGGCCGAAGGCTATACTGTCGCTCTCGCCGACGGCCATTCGACAGCCCGCGCCCGCATGGCGCAGGTCATCGACTCCGACGTCCGCCGCGACATCGGCGGCGATGTGCAACAAATCGACCGCATCGACAGCGACTTTTCGGACGAGACGTTCAAGCACGTCCTGCTGCCGGTCTGGATGGCGGCCTATAAATACGGCGGCAAAAGCTATCGCTTCCTCGTCAATGGCCAAACCGGCGAAGTGCAGGGCGAGCGGCCCTATTCGGCGTGGAAGATCGCTTTTGCCGTCGTCGTGGTTGCCGCCCTCGTTGCAGGCGCCGTGTATCTGTCGCAGATGCAGTCCTGACCCAACACACCGCCGCGCGCCACCTGTGCGAAAAAGACCACAATCCCGCCACAGGCTGGGCGCGCCTGTGTCTGATCGGTTCATCCGGCGCTGCTTTGCCAACAACATCGGCGCGGGGGCCTAGGATGCGGACCTGACCACCTTCGGCCTTGGCGTCAGCTATGACCTGACAACGGTGGCCAGCTTTGCGTTGTTGGCGTCGCGCCGGGACGTCGGCGGTGCTGTCGACGTTCTGAGACGATCAGCCGGACACTGCGCTGTTCTGCCATTCCGCCCTCAAGCCGGATACCTCTGCCGCAGTCGCGGTTGACACCCCGACCGCAGCACCGGATAGAACGGTCCATACCCACAAGGGCACCGCCATGACCGACCTGTCCCGCATCCTTGACCACGCCCGCATTTCCGAACTGCCGAACCCCTATTTCGGCAAGGTGCGCGATTGTTACGATCTGCCCGACGGCACCCGTATCCTGATCTCGTCCGACCGGATTTCCGCCTTCGACCGCATCCTGACCTCGATCCCGTTCAAGGGTCAGGTGCTGACCCAGATGGCGCGCTACTGGTTCGACCTGACCTCCGACATCTGTCCCAACCACGTCATCAGCTACCCCGACCCGAACGTGGTGATCGGGTGGCGCGTGAACATCCTGCCAGTTGAAATCGTGGTGCGCGGGTATCTGGCGGGAACGACCTCGACCTCGATCCTGACCCAGTACAAGGCGGGCGCGCGTCAGATGTACGGCCACACCCTGCCCGACCGGTTGCGCGATAATCAGGCCCTGCCCGCCCCGATCATCACCCCGACGTCCAAGGCTTTCGACGGCGCACACGACGAACCCCTGACCCCGGTGCAGATCATGGATCAGGGCCTGCTGACGCCCGCGCAATGGGAACAGGTATCGGCTTACGCCCAGGCCCTGTTCGCGCGCGGTCAAGACATGGCGGCCAAGCGCGGCCTGATCCTCGTCGATACCAAGTATGAATTCGGGCTCGACGCCGCAGGCCAGATCCTGCTGGCCGACGAGATACATACCCCCGACAGCAGCCGCTATTGGCTGGCGTCGGGCTATGACGCGGCCTTTGCCTCCGGGCAGCGGCCACCGTCCTTCGACAAGGACGTGATCCGCGCCTGGGTCTTGGCCCGCTGCGACCCTTACCGCGATGACATCCCCCCGATCCCGCCCGAGATGATCGCCCGGACCAGCCGCACCTACATCGACGCCTATCAGGCGATCACCGGCCAGACCTTCGCTCCCGATCTGTCGGGCGACACCCCGCTTGCCCGCATCCGCGGCCACCTTGCCCCGTGGTTCACCCCCGGTTCGCTGACCTGAACTGCCCAAACCCTGTCCGGAGGCCAAAATGATCCTGAGTTGCGGCGAGGCCCTGATCGACATGCTGCCCCGCACCACCACGCTGGGCGAGCCTGCATTTTCGCCCTATGCAGGCGGGTCGGTGTTCAACACGGCCATCGCCCTCGGCCGCCTTGGTGCCCCCGCCGGGTTCTTTTCCGGCCTGTCAACCGACATGCTGGGCGAAATTCTGACTGACACGCTAACCGCCTCGCAGGTCGACACCACCCTGTGCGCCCGCAGCAACCGCCCCACCACCGTCGCCTTCGTCAAACTGGTCGACGGTCAGGCGACCTATGCCTTTTACGATGAAAACACCGCAGGGCGGCTCTTGGCGCAATCCGACCTGCCCACCCTGCCCCACGCGGTGGATACCCTGTTTTTCGGTGGCATATCGCTGGTCAACGACCCCGCCGCCAGCACCTACGAGGCGATGCAGGCCCAGGCCTCCGCCACCCGCGTCACCATGGTCGACCCCAACATCCGCCCCGGTTTCATCGCCGGGCGCGAGGCCGAATACCGCCTCCGGATCGAACGGATGATCGCGCGGGCCGATATCGTCAAACTGTCGGACGAAGACCTGCACTGGCTGATGGGCAACGGCGATCTTGAAACGCTGGCCAGCCAGATCATCGCCAAGGGCCCGAGAATCGTTTTCATCACCGAGGGCGCCAACGGGGCCCACGCCATCACCGCCGCCCGTGCGTTGTGGGAACCGGTGCAGCCGGTGACCGTGGCCGACACGGTCGGCGCAGGCGACACGTTCAACGCAGGCGTTCTGGCCTCGCTTCACGCCGCTGGCGTGTTGAGGAAATCCGACCTCGACGCCTTGCCCGACGCCACGCTGCAAGCCGCCCTGAACCTTGGCAACCGCGCCGCCGCCATTACCGTCAGCCGTGCCGGGGCCAACTCCCCTTGGGCCCACGAAGTATGAGGGCGCTGGTTCAGCGGGTCAGTCAGGCCAGCGTCACAGTCGGCGGCCAGACAACCGGCGCAATCGGCCCCGGCCTGCTGATCCTGATCTGCGCCATGCAGGGCGACATGCCTGCGCAGTCCACCCAACTGGCCACGAAAATTGCCAAACTGCGCATTTTCAAGGATACTGCGGGCAAGATGAACCTTTCCGTCAAGGATGCCGCGGGGGCCGCCCTGATCGTCAGCCAGTTCACCTTGGCGGCAGACCTGCGCGGCAACCGCCCCGGATTTTCGCCCGCCGCAGCCCCCGACGATGCCAACCGCCTGTATCGGCATTTCACGGCTGAGATCGCCGCCCAAGGCATCCCGACCGCCAACGGCATCTTCGGGGCCGACATGGCGGTTAGCCTGACCAATGACGGCCCCGTCACGATCTGGCTGGATACCGCGACGCTGTAAGGCTCAGGCCGCCATCTCCCACGCCCCGGTGAACTGCCCCAGCACGCCCTGCACCGCCGCGGGGTCCACCGGACCAGAGGCCGCCAGCCGCGCGACCAACCCGCGCTTCTTGTCCTCGACCACTTCGGTCACTTTCAGCGGCAACCCCGCCTCGCGCAGCGCCGCATCGTAAACCCGGATGATCGCCCGCCGCCGCAGATCGGGCTTGAAGACCTTGCCGACGGCAGTTTTCGGCAATTCCTTCAACACCTCGATATGTTTCGGCAGCGCCGCGCGTTCGTGAATGTGGTCGCGGGCATAGGCCACCAGCTCTTCGACCCCGATCTCGGCCCCCTTGACCAATTCGACGTAAACACAGGGCAACTCGCCCGCATGGGCATCGGGCTGGCCAATCGCCCCGGCAAAGGCGACCGAAGGATGCCCCATCATCGCCTCTTCGATGATCGCGGGGTCGATGTTGTGACCGCCCCGGATGATCAGATCCTTGGCGCGTCCCGTGATATACAGATAGCCATCCGCATCCAGCCGCCCCAGATCGCCGGTTCGCAAAAACCGCCCGTTCGCGAACAGGTCCTTGTTCTTGTCGACCTCGGTGTAGGTCGACCCTTCGAACACCCCCGGATTGGCAACACAAATCTCTCCCACCTCGTCTACCGCGCATTCGCGGTGCCCGTCGCCCGCAGGCATCAGAATCCGCACCTCGGTATGTGGGAACGGCAAGCCGACCGAGCCGATTTTCTTGTGGCCTTCCGGGGGGTTGATCGACACCAGACAGGTACATTCCGTCAGGCCATAGCCTTCGACAATCTGCACCCCCGTCGCCTTTTCAAACCGGTTGAACAACTCGATCGGCAATGGCGCAGACCCTGAAAACGCCGAGCGCAGCGAAGATACATCTGCATTCACCGGGCGCTGCATCAGCGCCGAGAGCGCAGTCGGCACCGTGATCAGATAGGTGACCTTCCACCGCTCTATCAGCTTCCACAGGTTGTCGAAAACCCCCTCGCCGCGATAGCCCTGCGGCGTCGGAAACACCACATGACCGCCCGAGGCAATCGCCGACATCAGCGTCGGATAGGCGGCAAAGACGTGAAACAACGGCAGCGGGCACATCACCACATCGGTTTCGCGGAACAACAGCTTGGCCCCCAGCCAGCCGTTGTAGACCATGCCAGACACCTTGTGCTGGGCGACCTTGGGCATCCCCGTCGTCCCGCCGGTGTGAAAGAACGCCGCCACCCGGTCCTGCACCGCATCGGCAAAGGCCAGCCGATCCGCCGAGTGACGCTTGCATTCCGCGTGGAAACTCAACACGTTGGCACTGTGCACCGCCGGGTTCTTGGGCCGGATCAACGGCACGATCCACGACTTCGGCGGCGTCAGATAGCGCAGCAGGTCAACCTCCAGCACCGTCTTGACGCCGGGCGCGTGTTTCACCGCCTCGGCCACCTTCTGCGGCAGATCGGTCTTGGGAAAGGCGCGCAGCGTGACGACGACGCGGGCCTTCGTCTCGCGCAGAATGGCCGATATCTGCTCCGCCTCCAGCAGCGGGTTGATCGGGTTCACGATCCCCGCCACCGCCCCGCCGAGCAGCGTCACGGCGGTTTCAAGCGAGTTCGGCATGATATAGGCGACCACGTCTTTTTCGCCGATGCCCAGAGAGCGGAACAGGTTCGCCGCCTGCGTCACCCGCGCATGCAGCGCGTTCCAGGTCAGGGTTTCGGCCTTGTCCGATGCCCCCGAGGTCAACTGAAAACTGATCGCGGGCCGCGTCCCGTGCGCCGCCTTGGCGCGCGACAGAAACTCGTACATCGACCGGGCAACCCCCCGATCCGCCCAAGCCGCCTCTGCCTCGATCGCCTTGACGTCCGCCAAAGATGCGAAACTTCCCATGGTGTCCTCCCTGACCTTCCGCCAGTTGTCCGGCGGGCCGTATTGGGTCAAGGATGGGGATTTTCGCACGACCAAGCAAGCCGTTGCGCGCAAAGAAAACGCAGCGTCAGAAAGCGCCTGTCAAACCGCTCCGCTAAACCGCCCCGTCGGTGAACTGCAACCGGGCAAGGCGCGCGTACAGACCGCCCTCGGCCACCAGCGCCTCATGCGTGCCGGTCGCCACGATCCGCCCCTGATCCAGCACGACGATCACATCCGCCCGCTTGACCGTCGCCAACCGGTGCGCCACCACGATCAGCGTACGCCCCTGCGCCAACCGGTCCACCGCCTGCTGCACCGCCTGTTCGCTTTCCGCGTCCAGCGCCGATGTCGCTTCGTCCAGCAACATCACCGGCGCATCGCGCAGAATGGCGCGCGCGATGGCGATCCGCTGTTTTTGCCCGCCCGAAAGCATGACGCCGCGTTCGCCCAGATAGCTGTCATAGCCCTGCGGCAAGGCCAAGATGAACCCGTGCGCCGCCGCCGCCTCTGCCGCCGCCTGCACCTCGGCATCGCTGGCCTCGGGCCGCCCAAAGCGGATGTTCTCGCGTGCCGAGGCCGCAAAGATGACCGGGTCCTGCGGCACCAGCGCCAAAGCCTGCCGGAAATCGGCCCGCGTCATGTCGCGCAAGTCCACTCCGTCCAGCGTGATCCGCCCGCCCTGCGGATCGTAAAACCGCAGCAGCAACTGCAAAACCGTCGATTTCCCCGCGCCCGAAGGCCCGACCAGCGCCACCGTCTGCCCGGGTGCTACCACCAGACTGACCCCCTCCAACGACGGCTTGTCGGGCCGCGACGGATAGCGGAACGTGACGTTTTCCAGCGCAATCGCCCCCTTGACCGGATGCGCCAAGGCGACAGGCTGCACCGGGTCCTGCACGGTATCGACCGCCTGCATGATCTCGACCAACCGTTCAGTCGCGCCCGCCGCCCGCTGCAACTCGCCCCAAATCTCGGACAGTGCCGCAACCGCCCCCGCCACCATCACCGCATAAATCAGAAACTGCACCAATTCGCCGGGCGTCATCGCACCCGCCCGCACATCCCGCGCGCCGATCCACAACACGCCCACCACGCCGGAAAACGCCAGAAAGATCACGATCGACGTCATCAACGCCCGCGTCCCGATCCGCTTTTTCGCCGCCACAAAGGATTTCTCGGTCACCTCGGCAAACGCCCCCCGCGTCAGCCCTTCATGCGTGTAGGCCTGCACCGTCTGCACCGCCGACAGCGCCTCTGACGCGGACCCCGAGGACGAGGCGATCCAGTCCTGACTTTCCCGGCTCAACCCCCGAAGCCGCCGACCCAGCACGATGATCGGCACCACCACCGCCGGCACGATCAGCAACACCAGCCCGGTCAGCTTGGCCGAGGTCAGCAACAGCAGGATGATCCCGCCCACCAGCATCAGCATGTTGCGCAGCGCAATCGACACCGACGACCCGATGACCGACAGGATCAGCGTGGTGTCCGTGGTGATCCGGCTCAAGACTTCCCCGGTCAGAATCCGCTCGAACCATGCCGGAGACAGCCCCAGCACCTGATCGAACACCGCCCGGCGAATGTCCGCCACCACCCGCTCGCCCAATCGTGTCACAAAGTAATACCGCACGGCCGTGCCCAGCGCCAACAGCGCCGCGATCCCCAGCGCCCCGATAAAATACTGATCCAGCAGCGCGGCGTTATCGACCGAAAACCCGTCCACCACCCGCCGCACCGCCAAAGGCAGCACCAGCGACACCCCGGCGGTCGAGATCAGCGCCAACAGCGCCAACACGACCGTTCCGCGATAAGGGACCAGAAACGGCGCCAAAGCCCGCAGCGCGCCGACCTTTTTCGAGGGGGCCCGCTTTTCGGCAGCGCCGCTTGCGTCTGACATGCTTCCATTCCCCCCAAAGGTCCGCGAGGGTTTAGGCCCCTGTGGCCCCGCCCGCAAGCGCGCGATTGCCGCGCCCTCTTTCGCGCCCCGGTTCGCTGTGCGACACTCTGCCGACCTGCGGAAAGCCACGCCATGCCCCTGATCTTCGTCACACCCGATGGCCTGCGCCTGGCCTATGACGATCAGGGCAGCGGCCCGCCGGTTCTGTGTCTGGCGGGCCTGACCCGCAACAAGGCGGATTTCGACCCGATCCTGCCCTTCGCCGACCGCTGTCGCCTGATCCGGCTCGACAGTCGTGGGCGGGGCGCGTCCGACCATGACCCGGACTGGCGCAACTATACCGTTCTGCGCGAGGCGCTGGACGCATTGGCCCTGCTCGATCATCTGGGGCTGGACCGCGTGGCGATCATCGGCACCTCGCGCGGCGGGCTGATCGCGATGGCGCTGGCGCTGCACCATCGCCACCGCCTGACCGGGGTCTTGCTGAACGACATCGGCCCGGTGATCGAACCGGGCGGCCTGGCGGTGATCAAGGATTACGTCGGCGTCCGCCCGCCCTACGCCCATTACGATGAGGCGGCCACGGGGTTGCAGCGGTTCTACGCCGCGAGTTTCCCCAACGTGGCGCTGCCCGTCTGGCGCACCTTTGCCGAACGTCTTTATCGACAGGAACATGACGGTCTCGCCCTGCGCTATGACCCGGCGCTGCGCGAGGCGGTGCTGGGCTCTGTAACTCCTGCCGCCGACCTGTGGCCGCTGTTCGATGCGCTGGCCGGGTTGCCGGTCGCCGTGCTGCACGGCGAAAACTCCAACCTTCTGTCGGCGCAAACCGTGGTCCGGATGACCGCCCGACACCCCGGCCTGATTGCCGCCACCGTCAAGGATCGCGGTCATGTGCCGTTCCTTGACGAACCCGAAAGCATCGCCGCGCTGACGACTTTTCTGTCGGCCCTGCCGCGATGACCGACCTTTCAGCCATCCACGCGGCCGCCCGGCGCCTGATCGGCCGGGCCCGCCGTACCCCGTTGCTGAACGCGCCCCTGCTGGACCGCATCGCGGGCCGCCGGGTGTTCGTCAAGGCCGAGTGCCTGCAATGGACCGGCAGCTTCAAGTTTCGCGGCGGCTGGTCTGCCGTGTCGGCCCTGTCCGAGGCCGTCCGCGCGCGCGGCGTCATCGCCTATTCGTCGGGCAACCACGCGCAGGGCGTGGCACTTGCCGCAACCCTGCACGGCATCCCTTCGGTCATCGTCATGCCCTCCGACGCCCCTGCCGTCAAAGCGGCCAACACCCGCGCTTACGGAGCCGAAGTCATCTCCTACGACCGCGCCACCGAGGACCGCGAGGCGATAGGTGCGGCCCTCGCGGCGGCGCGCGGGCTGACCCTGATCCGCCCCTACGACGACCCGCAGGTCATCGCAGGGCAGGGCACCGTCGGTCTGGAAATCGCCGAACAGGCGACCGAGGCAGGCATCACCGCTGCGCAAGTCCTCACCTGCTGCGGCGGCGGTGGCCTGACGGCGGGCATCGCCGTGGCGCTCGAAGGCCGCTTCACCGTGCGCCCGTGCGAGCCCGCAGGCTTTGACGACACCGCCCGGTCGCTCGCCACAGGCACCCGGCAGCGCAACGCCACCACCGCAGGATCGGTCTGCGACGCCATTGTCACCCCGACCCCCGGCACGATCACCTTTCCCATCCTGCAGCGGCTGTGCGGTGCGGGGCTGGTGGTGACCGACGATCAGGCGCTGCACGCCATGGCGCTGGCCTTCGCCCATCTGCGCATCGTGCTGGAACCCGGCGGAGCAGTCGCCCTCGCGGCATGCCTGTTCGCCCCCGACCTGCCCGACACGGTGATCTGCACCGCCTCGGGTGGCAACGTCGACCCCGCGATGTTCGCCACGGCGCTGACCCGCTTCCCCGCCTGAGACATAATCCGACAAATCCGCCTCGACGGCGGAGTTAAAGCGATACACCACACAACCAGCTCAACCCATGATTGCGCCGCCAGAATCCGCCTCCCGCAAGACAAGACCCGGTTTGCCCATTCCGAACATCGCGCCCCGGATTGACACCGCCGCCCCCCCGGCTACCTTGCCGCAACATTCAAAGGACGCGCCATGCAAAAGCCCCCCAACAAGATGGCGATGACCTTCGTTCTGGCCACCGTGGCGCTCGATGCCATCGGCATCGGCCTGATCTTCCCCGTGATGCCCGACCTGTTGACCGAGGTGACCGGGGCGACCCTGGGGCAGGCCGCCGTCTGGGGCGGGCTTCTGACCGCTTCCTTTGCCGTGATGCAGTTCTTGTGCGGTCCCATCGTCGGCAACCTCTCGGACCGCTTTGGCAGACGGCCGATTTTCCTCGTCTCGCTTGCCGTCATGGCGGTGGATTATGTGGTGATGGCGCTGGCGCATACCATCTGGCTGCTTCTGGCGGCACGCGTCGTCGCAGGGATGGCGGCGGCCACCCATTCCACCGCCTACGCCTATGTAGCCGACATTTCGGCCCCCGATGACCGCGCCAAACGGTTCGGCCTGGTCGGCGCAGCCTTCGGCCTTGGTTTCGTGGCAGGCCCGATGCTGGGCGGCGCGCTGGCGGTGATCGACACACGTGCGCCCTTCTGGGCCGCCGCAGCACTGGCCTGCGCCAACCTGATCTTTGGCTGGCTCGTCCTGCCCGAAAGCCTGAAACCCGCCCTGCGCCGTCCCTTTACCCTGTCGCGTGCCAACCCGCTGTCATCTTTCGCCGCTATCCGGCGGTTGCCGGGACTCCGCATCCTGCTGCTGGTGACCTTTGTCTACGCCGTCACCTTCAACGTCTGGCCGGCCCTGTGGTCCTATTACGGCAAAGCGGCCTTCGGGTGGTCCCCGCTCTGGATCGGCATTTCGCTCGCCATCTTCGGCATCTGCATGGCAACATCTCAAGCCACCCTCGTCGCCCCGATGATCAAACGCTTTGGCGAGAAACGCACCGCCACCTACGGCATGATGGCCGAGGTCGGCACCTACACGTTCTTCGGCTTCGTCAGTTCGGGTTTCTGGGCGCTGGTCTGTATCCCACTGACCGCCCTTGGCGGCATTACCGGCCCCGCGCTCAGTGCGATGTCGAGCCGCCTGACCCCCGAAACCCAGCAAGGCGAGTTGCAAGGCATCAACACCTCGCTCAACGCCCTCGCCATGATCATCGCCCCCCTGGTGATGACCTTCATCTTCGAGATTTTCACCTCCCCCACCGCCCCCATCTTTCTGCCCGGCGCGCCGTTCCTGCTGTCTGCGGTGCTGATGGTCGCTGTTATCATCATCTTTATCGCGTCCCCGCGCGCCGTCACCCCATCCGGCCCCCTAGCCTCGCCGGAAACCGGAGGGACACCATGAAACTGCAAGACCTCGAGATTTTCGTCGTGGCCCCCCCGGCCCCCGGCTGGGGCGGGCGCTATTGGATCTTCACCAAGCTGACCACCGATGACGGCATCGTGGGCTACGGCGAGTGCTATGCCTCCACCGTCGGCCCCAAGGCGATGAAAGCAGTGATCGAAGACGTGTTCGAGCGTCACATGCAGGGCACCAGCCCCGAGAATATCGAGCTGATGTACCGCCGCGTCTATTCCTCCGGCTTTACCCAGCGCCCCGATCCCACCGTGATGGGGGCTTTCGCGGGACTGGAGATTGCCTGCTGGGATATCCTCGGCAAGGCCCGCAACCGTCCGGTCTGGGCGCTGCTTGGGGGCCGCATGAACGACCGCATCCGCGCCTATACCTACCTTTATCCCGAGCCGGACCAGAACGCCTCCGAATTCTGGGTCAATCCCGACATGAACGCCGAAGCGGCGGCCAAATGCGTGGCCCAAGGCTTCACAGCCGTCAAATTCGACCCCGCAGGCCCCTACACCATCCGCGGCGGCCACGAGCCCGCCATGTCCGACATCACCCGCTCCGTCGCTTTCTGCAAGGCGATCCGCGAGGCGGTGGGCGACCGCGCCGACCTGTTGTTCGGCACCCACGGCCAGTTCACCACCCCCGGCGCCATCCGGATGGGTCAGGCGCTGGAGCCTTATCTGCCGCTCTGGTACGAAGAACCCATCCCGCCCGACAACCTCGCCGAATTCGCCGAGGTCGCCCGCCACATCCGCATCCCGCTTGCGACGGGCGAGCGTCTGACCACCAAGACCGAATTCGGTGCTCTGCTGCGCCACGGCGGCGTGCGCATCCTGCAACCCGCCCTTGGTCGCGTCGGCGGCATCTGGGAAGCCAAGAAAATCGCCGCCATTGCCGAGATCTACAACGCCGAAATGGCCCCCCACCTTTATGCAGGCCCGGTCGAATGGGCCGCCAACATCCACCTCGCGGCCTCGATCCCCAACCTTTTGATCGCGGAAACCATCCAGACCGGCGGCACCTTTCACCTCGCGTTGATCAAGCATTCGATCAAATTCGACGACGGCTATGTCATCCCCCCCGAAGCCCCCGGCCTCGGCATCGACTTCGACGAAGACCTCGCCCGCGCCCACCCCTTCACCGGCACCGGCCTGCACCTGCAAATGCAGGAAGCGCCCTGCGACCACCGCCACGGCAACCGCTTCGAAGGCGGCGCACCCGCCCCGGGGCCAACGTAAGAAAACCCGTGGCCTTGCCGGATCAGGCGAACAGACACACCAGGCCGCCCCTGCGCGCGTCCCGCAGGCGCAGAAATGCGCCCGCCCGGTCAGCCGCGCCCTGGTTTTCCCACCGTCAGGATTGCGCTGATCCCCGTGGCCTCCGCCTTGCGTCTCCAGCCAACCGGCCGGGAAACGCTCCAAGGAAGCGTGTCCAGACCGGGCCGGGCGCATTCCTTGATACCAACGGCCTGTCTTG
>JBBRVJ010000111.1:0-12608 GCA_038246975.1 Rhodobacterales bacterium
CCGCCGGGTTCGGATAGGGTCCGCCAAAGGCGTGAAAATGGCGTTCCGGCGTCCAGACTGCGCAAAATCCGTGGGTGTCGGCGAATTTGGCACCCTCCAGCAGCAGTTCGTATTTCCTGGGGCCGTGACCGTCGTCGTTGCCCCAGTAATACAGGGAAAATTCCATCCCCTGCGCCGAGGTGACCGGGCCACCCGACACCAGCGCGCTGTTCTCGGCGCTCGTCAGCACCACCTTGAACCCGCGCGCCAGTGTCCAGAACAGTTCCAGCACCGAAATGTCGAAGGACAGCGAGGTGACTGCCAGCCAGACGCCCGCGTCGGTGCCCAGCCGCAAGTCCATCCCGGCAAAGAAGTTCACCACATTGCGATGCTCGACCATGACGCCCTTGGGGCGGCCGGTCGAGCCGGACGTGTAGATCATGTAGGCCAGATCGTTGGGGGTGACACCGGATGTGGGGTTTTGGTCGTTGTCCGACAGCGCGTCGGTATCCAGCCGCAGCGGCTTGGCCTGACCTTGGGGCAGGGTCAGGGCGGAGTGGGTGACGATCACCGGGCAGGCAGAATCCTCGATGTACAGCGCGATCCGGTCGGCGGGATAGCCGGGGTCCATCGGCACATAGGCCCCGCCCGACTTCTGGATGCCCAGCGCACCGACCACCATGTCCAGCCCGCGCGGCATGCACAGGCCGACCAGCGTGCCGGGGGTCACGCCCATCCCGATCAGCGTATGTGCCACCCGGTTGGCGCGGGCGTTGAGGTCGGCATAGGTCAGCGCTGCCCCTTCGCAGGTCAGGGCGGTGGCGTCGGGGGTTCGGTGGACCTGAGCCTCGAACGCGGTATGGACGCAGAGGGTGCGGTCCAGTGGATGAGCCGTCTGGTTCCAGCCGTGCAGCACCTGCGCACGTTCCGCCTCGGTCAGGACGGGGATGGCGGACAGGTCGGTGTCGCCCGCGCGGGTCGCGATCAGGGCAGTGACATGGGTCAGCCGGTCGGCCAGCATTTGCGCCTGATCGGCTGAGATGCGGGCGGCGTCATAGTGCAGCGCGGTGTCGGTCAGGGTGATCGCCGTGCCGGGGATCGGCGCGGCAGTGGACAGGCCGACGTGCGGCGGCTGCAACCCCGCCAGCACCGTGTCGCGGGTCAGCAGGTCGCGCGGAAAGTGCGGGGCGGTGCGGGCGGCGGACAGGGCGGCGTCCAGCGCGGCCTGTGCGCGGATCAGCAGACCGGAGGTCAGGCGCAGCGGGGTCCAGCCGGACAGATATCCATCGCCCGGCGCAGTGGACACCGCGATATCGGTTTCGTCGACCCCCAAAATCCGCAGGATCGCCAAGGGGTTGACCGGAGCCGCCAACGGCAGGCTATGCCACCCCTGCCCCGTCCCGCTGCCCGGCAGGGTGGCGGAGGTCAGGGTCGTCAGCCTTTTGCGAAACCGCGCCTCGTGCGGGGCCACCATGGCCAGCGTGTCGGTCAGCCGGGTCGCTTCGGCGGCAGTCAGGGCGGGCAGAACCGCATCGGCGATCGTCGAAGGATCGACCGCCAGCCCCTTGTCCTGACAAGTCAGCCGCGACAGGCGCACAGCCCCATCGGCACAGGCGACTGTCAGACCCTCGACCGTCGCCGAAAGAACTGTGCCGGGGGCGGCGCGGCCTTCGGAAATTTCTATAGACCCGACATTCAGGATACGGTCACCCGTCGCGATTTTTGCTGTCGTCAGCGGGTTCCAGTACCGCCCATGGTCCAATGCGCGCACCATCCGGGTGATCTGGTCCGCCGTCCCGGCAAAGTCGATCCGACCCATCGCAGGCAGGCGGTCGTCGCGCAGATGCAGGGTGCGCTGCGTGAAATCCTGCGGCTGGCGATGCAGCGTTGTTTCCAACTGGGTCAACAGGCTGGGGAAACTGTCCAGCGCCGCCTCGAAACAGCGGGTGTTCAGGGTCAGGGCGGTGTCAGTAGGGGCAATGTCGAACAGGCGTTGCTCCAGAATGTCGCCATCATCAATCCCGTCGCCGATCAGGTGCCATGTGATGCCGTGCCGCGCTTCGCCTGCCAAAATCGCCCAGACCGGCGCATTCAGCCCGGCATGGCGCGGCAGGGGGCCGTCGTGAAAGTTCACCGCCCCACCGGCCTGCGCCAGAACCTGCGCAGGGATGACCGACAGATTGGCAATCGACAGCAGCCAATCGACCGACAG
Organism: Rhodobacterales bacterium; assembly: GCA_038246975.1. GTDB lineage: Bacteria > Pseudomonadota > Alphaproteobacteria > Rhodobacterales > Rhodobacteraceae > JAIYDJ01. The sequence continues at coordinate 2,192 of JBBRVJ010000111.1, forward strand.
ACCCGCCAGCGCCGCCCAATCGCCCGCCCGTTCGACCCGCAAGCCCGCGCCAACCGCCCAGGCCCGCACATCCGGGTTGCGCGTCATCACGCAGGCAATCTGGTGCCCGCGCGCCAGAACCTGCGCGCCGCAGGCGGCGGTCAGGCTTTCGTTGCCGATCAGCAGGGTGGTGAACATCGGATCATCCTTGTGCGGCGGGGCGGGTGGCGGGGTTGCCCCGGAATGGCTGGCCCATCGCCTTGCGGCAGGCATGGGCAGCAAGGTCGCGCAGATAGCGGGGCGGGTCGGCGCGGTCCCTGGTCTGGATCAACCGGCGCGCGCGCCAGAGCACCCCGCCCGCCAGATGCGCGAGGGTAGCGGCGGCTGCATAGGCGGGGCCGTGGGTCTTGGTGAAATAGTGCAACCGGCTATCGAGCCAGAACTCGGGGATGCGCCCCCATTCCTTCATCCCGGTGGAGGCCGATCCGATATGCGCGACCCGGCTTTCCACCACATAATCGGTCGGCCACCCGGCTCGCGCGGCGCGGTGGCACAGGTCGGTTTCCTCGAAATAGAGGAAAAACGTCTCGTCGAACAAACCGATCTGGTCCAGCACCGATTGCCGCATCATCAGACTGGCCCCGGCCAGCCAATCGACGCGGGTCGTCTGTTCCGGCATCGGTTGCGCCACGATCGACCGGCGCAAAAGGCGGCTGATCGGGCCGAACCGCGCCTGTTGTTCGAACTCCCCCGCGATTGACGGAAAGCGAAAGGCGGTGCGGTGCGGCTGCCCGTCGGTGCCGTAAATGTAACTGCCGACAAAGCCGGTCTTCGGATGGCGTTCCAGATGGGTCAACAGCGCGCGGATCGCATCGGGCGCGGGGAAGGCGTCGGAGTTCAGGATGTAGACATAGTCCGGCCGCACGCCCCCCGGCAATCCGGCGCGGATGCCCACGTTGTTGCCCGCACCGAACCCGCCATTGCGGCCCGACTGGATCACCCGCACCTGCTGTGGCCCCGTATCCCAACCCCGACCCTGCACCGCCTGCGTCATCGCCTCGAACGAACCGTCGCCGCTGTCGTTGTCGACGATCACGAGCGCGCCCGGAACGCCGTGCAGCGCGGTCAGTGCGGCCTCTGCCGCCTGCAACGTCATTTCGGCGCTGCGCCAGTTCAGCAAAACGGTCAAAAGCGCCATCACTCGGCCGCCGCCGCAAAGGGCATAAGGTCATGGCGCGGCGCGGGTGCCTCGATCAGCTTGCGCAGCCGTGCCGCCAGAACCCGGACGTTGGGTTCCAGAACCATGCTGTCGTGATCGCCCGGCACCTCGATCACCTGCAACTGCGGGGCAAATTGTGTGAGGTCATTGTCAGGGAACACAAATTCCTTGGCGCGGCTGACCCAGCGCCCGCCTGTCACCTGCCAATGACGGTCCAGCGGCGGGCGGAACAAAACGGTCGGGCCGTGGCGCGTGGTCATCGCATAATTCGGCAGGGCGGTGCGGAAGGCCGCCTCGATGGCCGCATTGTGGAACGCGGCATCACCTTGCTGCGCCGGGGTCCGGTCCCGGTTGGCCCAAGCGCGGCGCGCGCGGACCCAGTCGGCCAGATAGGCCGGACCCTTGGCGCGCAGTTCGGCCAGTTTGATCAGCGCCCGGTCGGTGCGGCCAAGCGCTGGGCGCATCGGCAGCGGCGTGTCCAGCAGGACCAGGATCGATACGAGATCCCCAGCCGCCTCCAACTGCCGCGCTATTTCCCACGCAGTCAGGCCACCGCCCGAAAAGCCGCCCAACTGATAGGGGCCGCGCGGCTGCACCTGCCGCAGTTCGGCGATGTAATCCGCCGCAGCGTCGGTCAACGAGGTGTGGGGGGCGGCATCGCCATAGAGGCCCCGCGCCTGCAAGCCGTAGAACGGCCGGTCCCCGCCCAGCAATTGCGCCAGATGGCGCAGGTTCAGCACGTTGCCGAACATCCCCGCCACCAGGAAGAACGGCAGTTTCGCCCCGCCCTCGCCCTGATGCATCGGCACCAGATGGGTAAATCTGCGCTGCGGTTTTACCGGTGCCGCATCCGGGGTTTCGCCGATCTGCGCGGTGATCAGGGCGGCGCAGGCGGCAATGCTGGGGGCCTCGAACAGGATCGAGATCGGAAAATCGACGCGATACGCCTTTTTTACCATCGCAAACAGGCGAACGGCAATCAGGGAATGGCCGCCAAGGTCAAAGAAGCTGTCCTCGACCCCGACCTGCGCCACGCCCAGCAGGTCCTGCCAGAACCCGACCAACGTCCGCTCCACATCGTTGCGGGGGGCCAGATAGGCGGTGTCGAGGTCGGGGCGGTCGAACGACTGGCCTTCGACCCGCGCCGCCTCGGCTTCGGCGGTCTGGGCGATCAGTGCGGGCAGGTCCAGCGACGACACGATGATCTGCGATTGTCCCGCCGCGATGGCACGGGCAAAGGCCGCAGCGCCTTCGTCCGGGCGGATGCCTTGTGTAAAGGCGTGGATCAAACGATCTTCGGCAAGGGATGTGGCGCGGGCGGGGGCCTCGTCATACTCCAACCCGCGATGGTCGGGGACGAAGGACAGGGCGGTGTCCATCCGGCGGATGCTGAACCCCTCGATGTGCACGATCACCGTGCCGTCGGGGGCGGCAATCGTGATGTCGAAGCTGGCGGTCGGGTTGGTGGCCCGGTTGTCGGCGGCGTTGCGGACATGGCTGACGATGTCGGCAGGCAGTGGGCCATAAACCCGGACACGGGCATAGGACACCGGAACCCACAGGTGATCGGGCTTGTATCCGTCGATCAGTTCCATGGCCCAGCCGGTCGCCAGATCCATCAGCGCAGGGTGCAGCAGCCAACCTTGATCCTGGGCGCGGAACGCAGTCGGCAGCGACAGATGGGCAATCCCCTCCCCCCGGCCAAAGGCGCGAGACGCCAACACCCGCCAGCGCGGACCAAAGGCCAGATGCGCCTCTTGCGGACTGCGCAGGCCGTCGCCGGTTTCCGCCACGCCACAGCGGGCGATGATGGCGGGAATGTCGATGTGGGGGGCCGGATCGCCCAACGGCATCAGCCGCGCCTGCGCGTGAATCTGCCACCCGATGCGCCCCTGATGCGGCACCGCCGATTTCAGGGCAAAGCCATAGCCCTCATCTGTCCGCGTCAGGGTCGCGCGCATGTCGCGGGGGGTGGCGTCGGGCACATCCAGCGGGCGAAAGAAATACAGATCGCGCAGGTCGAACCCGCCGGGTTCGCCTTGGGCCGCCATCGCCTCGGCGGCAATCTCCAGCATGCCGGTGCCGGGCATCAACGCCTGCCCCGCCGCCGTGCGATGCCCGTCCAGCACCCAGCGGTCGACGCCAAGCCGCGCGGTGAACTGGCGGTTGCCGTGACGGTCGAACCCGGCCTCGTCCAGCATTGGCTGGTTGATCGGCAGGCGGGGGGCTGCGGGGCGTTCGCCCATGCGGTCGGCCAAGGCTTCGGCCGCCATGCCGACCCCGGTCCAGATGCCCCAGTTCAACGCGATCACGCGGGTTTTACCCCGAGCGCGGTGCTTGGCATAGGCATTCAGGTATTCATTCGCCGCCACATAGTCGATCTGCCCGGCAGGCCCGGTCACGGTCGAGGTCGACGAGAACAGCACCATCAGATCGACCGACCCATCCGGGAACAACCCGTCCAGCACCAGCGTGCCGTGCAGTTTGGGGGCAAAAACCTCTTCGACCTCGGCGGGGGTCCTGGTCATCAGCGGGCCGTCATCGACCACACCTGCGGCATGGATCACCGCCTGAACCCGGCCGAATTTCGCCACCCCCATGCCGACGGCCGCGCGCATGTCCTCGACGTTGCAGACATCCGCCGGGGCGACCAGAACCTGCCCGCCCAGCGCCTCCAGCCGTTGCAGGGCAAGGATGCGGCGGGCCAGCGGGTCGGTGGCGTCGTGGCTGGCCAGATGACGCGACCACAGCGCACGATCCGGCAAGGTGCGCCGGGCGATCAGGGTGATTTTAGCCCCGTGGCGGGTAATCAGATCCGCGGCAATCGTCAGACCGATTCCGCCGAACCCCCCGGTGATCAGCACATGCGCGCCGTCCGGCACCGTGGGCGTCGCCTCCGGCAACGTCACGGGTTTCAACCCCAGCGCATAGCGCCGCGTGCCGCGCAGGGCGGCGAGGATGGCGGTGGGCGGGGCCAGCAATTCCTCGATCACCGCATCGGTCAGGGGGGCCAGTGACGCGCGTTTCGGCGGCAGCGTCAGGTCCAGCGCCGATACCGTTATCCCCGGTAATTCACGCGGAATGACGCGGGCCGGGCCCAGGATCGTGGCCTTTTCCGGATAGGGCAGGCCTTCGGATTTCGTCTGCACTGCCCCGGTGGTGAACACGGTCAGGTGCAGCGGGCGGGGCAGGTTTTCTTCGGCAATGGCCTGAGCCAGAAACAGCAGCGAATAGAACCCCTGCTCCATGTTGCGGTGCAGAAAGCTGGAACCGGGGCGGAAGGTTTCCCCCCCTGTCACCAGCCAGAAATGCGCGATCCGGGTCGGCGCGTGGCCTTGCGCCACCAGATCGCGGATCAACTGGTCATAGCCTTCGCGACCGCGTTCGGGCGAGATGACATAGCCCTGCCCGTCGCGCGCAAAGGCATCGCCCGCGCGCACCGTCATCACCGAATGGCCCGCGTCGCGCAGGCGTTGCGTGGTAGCGGCCGCAAGGCCGGACTCGTCGGTGAAGATCAGCCAGCTTTGCGGCGGCGCACTTGCAGAATCGTCGATGTCGAACCCCGCCTCGGTGGGTCGCCAGTGTGGCGCATAGCCCCAATCGGCCATGTCGGGTGTGCGGGCAGGCTGCGCGCGAGTGTCGGTCAGCGCCTGTTTGCCGGGTTCGATGAAATAGGTTTTGCGCTGGAACGCATAGCCGGGCAGCGGCACGCGGTGGCGCGTGGCCCCGCCCCAGATCGGCTCCCAATCGACCGGAACGCCGCAGGCCCACAGGCGCGCGATGGTGGCGATGTGCCAGGCGTCGTCGGCGATCTTCTGTTCGGGATGGCGCAGGGCGGGGATGACCTGCCCCCCGTTGACGCCGTTCGCCTGCGCCAGCGACGACAAGGCCCGCCCCGGCCCCATCTCCAGATAAACCCGCCCCGGCGTGGCGGTCAGGGTCACCATGCAGGCCTGAAAGTTCACCGTGTTGCGCAGATGCGCCGTCCAGTATCCGGGATCGGTCGCCTGCGCCGCCGTCAGCGCAAGCCCCGTGCGGTTGGAAATGATCGGCAGGGTCGGCGGGTGCAGCGGGATCGAGCGCAGATAGGCGTCGAACCGGGCCAGAATCGGCTCCAGCATCCGCGAATGTGCGGCGATGTCGATGGCGATGCGCTGGGTTTCGGTGCCGTTTGCGGCCAGGGCGGCCGCGAGGGCTGTCAGCGCGTCATCGGGGCCCGACACGACGCACAAGGTGGGCGCATTGACGGACGCGAGGTCGATCTGATGGGCAGGACCGGGGGCCAGCCCCCGGACCCCCGGGATATTTGTGCCAAGCGGAAAGCCCAAACGGTCCAGTTCGCGGGTCAGGTCCGGTTCGGAAAGGGGGACCGACAACATGCCCCCCGGTGCGATGGTATCGAACAGGGTGCCGCGCAGGTGGACGAGGCCGATGCAGTCGGCAAAGCCGATCACTCCGGCCAGACAGGCGGCGGTGTTTTCGCCCATCGAATGGCCGACCAAGGCCGTGGGCGCGACACCCCAGCTTTGAAACACCTGCGCCAGCGCGTATTCGGTGATCATGATCAGCGGCAGTTGCACGGACGGGCGTTTCAGACGGTCATTCGCCGCAGGCTCGCCCCCCGGTTCGGGCAACCACAGCGCGCGGATGTCATAGTCGAGCATCGGTTGCAGGATCGCCAGACCACGGTCCATCCAGTCGGCGAATACAGGCTCCGTCGCATAAAGGTCGCGCGCCATGCCCGCATATTGCGCGCCGCCGCCGGGGAACATGAAGATCACCTCGGGGTCGTCGCCCAGATGGTCATGACTGAACACCCGGCGCGCATCGCCGCCGTCCAGCAAGGTGGCGGCCTCGTCATGGCTGCCTGCCACCAGAACCCGGCGCTTTTCAAACGCTCGGCGACCCTGTTTCAGCGTCCAGGCCACATCGGCCAGCGGCTGTTCGGGGTGGGCGCGCAGGTGGGCGGCGAGGCGGGCAGATGCGGCATCAAGGGCGGTTTTGGACCTGGCAGAGAGGACAATCGGCTGGAACGGCCACAGGCTTGTCTCGGAGACCGCGCGCAGAGGGGCCTGTTGCAGCACCGCATGGGCGTTGGTGCCGCCCACGCCCAACGCGTTGACCCCGGCGCGCAGCGTAGCACCCTGCCAATCGGTCAGACGGTCGTTCACGCGAAACGGGCTGCTGTCGAAATCAATCGCCGGGTTCGGGGCCTCATACCCCAGGGACGGCGGCAGTTGGCGGTGGTGCAGCGACAGCGCGACCTTGATCAGGCCGGCCACCCCGGCGGCGGTATCCAGATGGCCGATGTTGGTCTTGACCGACCCGATCCGGCACGACCCCACCGCATCGGTGGTTTCGCGGAAGGCTTGGGTCAGCGCCGCCACTTCGATCGGATCGCCCAGATAGGTGCCGGTGCCGTGGCATTCGATGTAACTCACGGTTTCCGCCGACACACCCGCAATCGCCTGCGCTTCGGCAATTGCGCGGGCCTGACCGTCGACCGAAGGGGCGAGATACCCCGCCTTGGCCGCCCCGTCGTTGTTGACCGCCGTGCCCCGGATGATCGCCCAGATATGATCGCCGTCCGCAATCGCGTCCCTGGCCCGCCGCAGCACCACGCAGCCCGCGCCAGAGCCGAACACCGTGCCCTGCGCGCGATGGTCGAACGCATGGCAATACCCGTCGGGCGACAATATCTCGCCTTCGGTGAACAGATAGCCGCGCGCGTGGGGCAACTCGATGGTCACGCCGCCTGCCAGCGCCATGTCGCATTCGCCGTTCAGCAGCGATTGCGCGGCGTAGTGGACGGCGACCAAAGACGTGGAACAGGCGGTCTGCACGTTGATGCTGGGGCCTTTAAGATCGAAGATATGGCTGACGCGGGTGGCCAGAAAATCCTTGTCGTTCCCAGTATGGCGCAGCAGGAACATGCCGGTCTGCTCGACCAGATCGCGGTTGGAGCACAGGTTGAAATAGAAATACGACCCCATCCCGCAGCCGGCAAAGACGCCGATGGCCCCCTTGAAATTCTCGGGCGGATGGCCGGCGTTTTCCAGCGACTCCCACGCCACCTCCATGAACTGGCGGTGCTGGGGGTCCAGAATCGCAGCCTCCTTGGGCGAGAACCCAAAGAATTCCGCGTCGAAATCGGCGAACCCGTCCAGCACGGCGGCGGCGGGCACATAATTGGGGCGGCGCAGGCGGGCAGGGTCTTCGCCCGCCGCCAGCAATTCGGCCTCGGACTGCACGCGGATCGATTCGACGCCCCCCGCCAGATTGGCCCAATATGCGCCGATGTCCGCCGCACCGGGCAGATGCGCCGCCATGCCGACGATGGCGATATCCGTATCCCGGATATCGGCGAATGGAGGTCGATCAGTCATCTGCCATCACTCAACTTAAACGGGCAATCGCCGCCAAGATAAACCTTTCGGAGGACAATCGCTATGACACAAGGGTGGCATCAATGCGGCGACCCGTCTGATTCGGGTCGAAGCGGGCCCAAGAAATCGAACTTGCCTGCACGGAAGGCCAGCATTGGGCCGCAAACGTGGCCGACGAGCCGCGCGTTTCGGCCTTGGGGCCTGCGAATCGGCGGCTTCAGCCGTTCTTCAGGCTGTCCTCGAATACCGCCAGATAATCGCGGCTTTTGCGGTCCCAGCCAAAGGCGTCCAACACCCGCAGCCGACCGCGCGCGCCCATGTGGCGGGCCTGTTCGGGGTTGTCCATGAACGTCTGCATCGCGCGGGCAAGGCCGTCGACCAGATGCCCCGCATCCACCGGATCGACCAGAATCCCGTCGACGCCATCCTGCACCACATCCAGCGCCCCGCCCCATTTCGTGGCAATCACCGGCACGCCTGCCGCCAAAGCCTCCATGCAGACGTTGCCGCCCGCTTCGCGCAGCGACGGCAGCACCTGCGCGCAGACCTTGCTGTACAGCCCCTTGAGCGCGTCATGCGGCAAGTACCCGGCAAAGACGATCTCACCCGGCCCATCTGCTGCCAGCGCTTGCAGCCGGGCGCGCTCTGGCCCATCGCCGACGATGGTCAGCTTGGCCCGGCCCCCCAGGGCGTGGGTCGCAAGGATCGCGAAATCGACGGCCTTCCAGTCAACCAGCCGCCCGACATAAAGAAAATGGTTCGGCTCTGACGGGTCAGATCGCGCCACATCGCGCCATTGGTTGCTGTCGACCGTCGCGTCGAACGACATATGGGTCGGCACGCTCCGCGTGGCGCGTGGCAGGGCGTCGAGCGTCCGCTGATTTGAAACAAAAATCCCCGCCGCCTTGCTGCGCGCGCGAAACAGGCGGTGCAGCGGTTCGCTCAACACCCGTCCCGCCGAGACGATCAGGTCTGACATCCGACCATCCTTTGCGCGGAACGCCGGGGGATAGTCCATCGCGCCATTCAGCGGGCCAAAGAACACCGGCGCCCCCGGAACGCGGATGAAGCTTAACGCCTTGGGCGAGATCGGGGTCGGCTGAAACACGATGTTCACGTCCCCGGTGCGGACGGCTGATCGCAGATATCGCGCCTGTCGCCGCTCGGTCAGGATCGACACCAGTCCATAGACGAAAATCTCGCGCAACCTGCTGGGCAGGTATTTGCCGGTGCGGAAGATCACCTTCTGCACCAGTTGATCATCGAAGAACACGACGTCCGACAGTTCGTCGGGCGTCAGGCTGGCGGCAAGTTCGGCCTGAACCCGGATGTGCGTCAGCAGCTTCGGCTTATGCCCAAGTGCACGGAACGTCTTGAAGAACCGCAGCGGAATCGCCGCCTCTCCGCCCATCTTGAACGACGCGTTGTCGCAGACGATGGCGATTCTGGGGGTGGTCCTTGCGGTCATGGATGCGGATCCGGGCGCCATTCAGATCACCGTCCGAAGCGGTTTGCGGATCGTCACTGCCGCCCGGAGATCCCGCACCCGCGCCGAGCGCAACTGCTCGGCTGCGCCAAACACCGCCCCGGCCAGCAGCCAGGTAAACGGGATCAGCGTCGCGTTCGGCAACAGGTCCACCGCATTCACCGCCAGAACCAACGCCACCGCTGCCACATAGGGCGACAGCGACCGTCCCGCCCTGCCCCACGCCTCGCGCGCCAGCATCAGCAGCGGCAGCAGCAGCAGACCGAACTCGGCGATATACCCCATCCAGCCCCGCATCCCCAAAGTGATGATCCACGCGCCGTCGCCAATGGTCAGAACCCGGCCCGTGACCGGATCATGGATCAGACCGCGCGCATAACCGCCCCAGCCGAACCACGGCTTTTCCGCCGCCCGCGCCAGCAGTCGTTCCTCGTTGTCGATGCGGAATGCCAGCGAATGCGCGCGTTCCGGGTTCAGACTGCGGGCAAAGTCCACGATCTGGTCCACCGGCACCAGATGCGCGCCGCGCAGCAACGGATAGGCCATCACGATCACCGCCAGCACGGCGGCAATCATCACCTGTGCGCGCCGCCCCACCAGCAGGATCATCGGGGCCAACGCCAGCCCGTAGAGCATCGGCCCCGCACTTTTGCAGATCACTAGCAACAGCGCCAGATAGACCACCGCGACGGTATATTTCGGTCGCTCCTCCGCAGGGGCCGCGCGCAGCAGCGTCAGCGCCGCCGCGACACACATCACCGCAAAGAACGCCACCCACAGCCCATGCGGCAGGAACACCACCGGGCGAAAGCCGCCGCCCCGCATCGTCTGCCCGAAATCATGCTGAAAGAACCCATAGACCCAGACGTTGATCTGCGGCGACATCACCACTTCGACCAGCATCGGCCCCGAATAGGCAAACCCCGCCGCGACCAACGCGACCAGAACCGCCCGCATCGCCTGAGCCGAGGCCAGATAGCGGCGGGCCAGAAAGAACGGCAGAATGGCAATCGCCTGGTTGGCCACCGCCGCCACCGAATCGTAAATCCGCAGGCCCTGAATATCGCCCGCCTCGATCTCGATCGGCTCCCCATTGGTCAGCACTGTCGCAAAGGGCGACAGCACGAACATCGCGATCAGAATCCGGCCCGGCGTGGTGCCCGGATCAAACCCGATCTTATCCCGCCGCAGCATCAGCGCGAAAACCAGCGCCGTCAGACTGGGGATCGAGAATTTGTCGAGGTCCGGCACCACCGGCAGGCTAAGCGCTGCGATCGGCGGCAAGATCAGATAGCCGCCAAGGATCGTCCAGATCAACGCCCGCGCCGGGTCAAGCCGTGTCCACAG
>JBBRVJ010000112.1:0-12599 GCA_038246975.1 Rhodobacterales bacterium
CGCCGGAATGGATATGGTTGTCAGCGCCCCCGTCAACCTGTTTCCCACCGACGCCCGCGCCCGCAAACATCTGATGATCGCGGGCGGCATCGGGATTACCCCCTTCCTCAGCCAGATCGCCGGGTTGCAGGCCCATGGCGGCCGGTTCGAACTGCATTACAGCGCCCGCTGCCGCACCCTCGCCGCCTATGCCGATGACCTGACCGCCCGCCACGGCGACCGCATCCATGTCTATTGCGACGATCAGGGCCAGCAGATCGACCTTGCCGTCCTGCTGCAAGGTCAACCGCTGGGCACCCACCTGTATGTCTGCGGGCCAAAGGGCATGATCGCCTGGGTCCGCGCCACCGCCCAAACCCTCGGCTGGCCCGCAACCTGCGTCCATTCCGAAGAATTCCTCGCCCCTCCGGTCGGCGAACCCTTCACCGTGCAACTGGCGGCCTCGGGCAAAACAGTCACCGTGGGCCCCGCGCAATCGCTGCTGGAGGCGATCGAGGCTTCAGGCATCGCCGCCCCCTACCTGTGCCGGGGCGGGGCTTGCGGCGAATGCGAAACCGAAGTGCTGGCCTGTCACGGCCAGATCGCCCACAACGACCACTGGCTGACGCCCGATCAGAAAGCCAGCCAAACCCGGATAATGCCCTGCGTGTCGCGCTTTACCGGTGCGGCACTGGTGCTGAACAGATAGGGACGCGCCATGGGACTGGATTTCAACGACGAAACCTTTCGCGGCGATTTCACCTTTCGCAACTCGGCAAGGGCCGTTGCCCGGTTCCCCTTTCCGTTCGCCGAGGACAGCTACATGTACTCGGTCAACATGGAGCCGCACCTGCCGGGCCGCCCCGGTTCGGTCTTTGAACACATGTTCGACGTGGACGAACACTACGTCTCGGAAATGCGCGACCGCGCAATGGTTCTGGCCGACGATCCCCTGCGGTGCCAGTCGCTGCCGCACATGACGCTGGCCGGGTGGGACTTGCTGGAACTGATCATGGTGTCCAAGGCGCGGGACTATCCGCACTGGTTCAGCCTGACGCGGAACGGCAACCGGTGGCACTGGATCAACCGCCCGCTGCAAATCGAACAATCGTTCACATTCCTCGATGACACCACCCTGCCCTGCGGCCCGATGGAATACATCACCCGCCAGACCCAAGGCGACTTCACCTTGCAGGATCAGCGCGACGACGACCTGTGGCTCGAGGCGGGAATGGTCACCACCCAGGCCGACTGGAGCCTTGATTTCGACATCGGCATGTCGTTCCACGAATGGCACGCCCCGGTGCCCCTGGCGCATGAGATGAAGGTATTCGACCGCGCGCTGAAGTTCCTGCTGAACCTGCAGCTTGGCGCCCCGGTGCGGCGGTTCAACTGGACGATGACGGTCGATCCGTTGCTGGACACCAGCCCTGAGAATTACCCGATATGGGGGCCGACCAAGACCACGATGACCCCCCAGACCATCGGCGACCGCCAACATCTGCGGGTCGAATTGCAGACCCTGCACCGCCTGCCCCGGTCCAACGCCATCGTCTTTCCGATCCGCTGTTACCTGATCCGGTTTTCCGAACTGGTCACCGTCCCCAAATGGGGCCGCCGCCTGCACCGGGTGGTGCGCGACATTCCCGACGAGTTGGCCGCCTACAAAGGCTTCCTGCGCAACAAGCCGCTGATGCTGGGGTATCTGGCGCAATTCGACGACGGCACCCCCACCTCGCCGGGGATCTGGCCGGATTAGCCCTGTTGATACGAGATGATCGACAGATACCGCGCGGGGAGCTTTACATGCACCTCGGGGCCGTGCTGCGCGTCGGCGTCGAACAGCAGGCTGTCGCCCGGTTTCAGGTGGAACAACTGATCGCCGTGGCGATATTCGACCTCGCCTTCCAGCATATACAACAACTCGATCCCGTCATGCTGAAACGTCGGAAACGTATCGGACTCGGCGGTCAGCGTGATCAGATACGGCTCGACCACCACGCCCGAGTTGTTCGACCCGATATGGCCCAGCAGATGATATTGATGCCCCGCCCTTGTGCCGCGCCGCTCGATCTCCAGATGTTCGCCCGCCTTCACATGCTGCACCTCGCGGCGTTCCTCGAAGCCGCGAAAGAACGAGGTGATCGGCGTGGAAAACGCATGGCTCAGGATCTGCAACGTGGTCAGCGACGGCGAGGTGATGCCGTTCTCGATCTTGGACAGCATCCCGATCGACAGCCCCGTCACCCCCGCCAGATCGGCGACCGTCATCCCCTGCTGGCGGCGAAAGGCGCGCACCGTGCGGCCGATCGCCATTTCCAGATTGCGTTCCGACAACTCGCGCACCCGGTGCGGGTCCTGATCGAAGGCGGGCCGCGATTTCGGCAAGATTATGGCCAAAGGGACGTCAGGCTCACCGTCCATCATGCGCTCCGCCTGTTGAATCTGTCATCTGTTTCCTACCGTGAAACGCGTGCTGCCTCAACTGAAAATCCCTCCGGTCTGACCGCGCGCCGCGCCAGCATCCGGACCATCAGTTCACGCAATCGCCAGAAACGCGATGGCCGCAAAAACCGCAGCCACGCCTGCCCATTGCAGCGGGCGCATCGCTTCGGCCAGAAAGGTCCAGGCCAGCACGATGGTGATCACACCAAACGGGGCGGCGGCCACGGCGGCATATTCGGGATGGGCAAAGCCCCCCGCCATCAACACGCAGCTCAGCGCCGTAACATCCAGCACCCCCATCACCCCCAGCAGGCGCAGCACGGGCCGCACACCCGAAAGCCCCCCGCGCCCCGCCAGCACCATCGCCCCCATCATCGCCAAAGCCATACCCCGCGCGATCAGCGACGTGGCCAGCGCCGCCCCCTCTGCCGCAGCCGCCTGCCCCAGCGCAAAAGTCAGCGCATAACCGGTCGAGGCCATCGCCGCCCACCCGATGGTCGCAAGGCTGATCCGACCGGTGCCTGCATCGCCGCTGCGCGCCACCAGCGCGATCCCCCCGACAACCGCGAGAACCGCCAGCCAGTGCGCCACCCCGATGTCTTCGCCCTGCACAGCAGCCCAGCCGACCGACAGCACGGGATAAGCCCCGCTGATCGGGGCGACAACTCTGACCGGCCCGACGGCGAAAGCCCGGTAAATCCCATAGCAGGCAAAGGCATAAACCGCCCCCGACGCCATGGCGGCCAGCGCCGCAGGACCGGTCAGCCGGACCCAGTCACCGCTGACTGCCGCAACCGGGGCCAAAGCCAGACACCCGGCCAGCAACGAGATGAACAGCAACGGTGCCGCCGCCGCGTTCTGGCTGACCCGCCGAACCAGAAAGTCATGCAACCCCCAGGCCAGCGCGGCAAACAGACCCAGCAACAAGGACGGCACAGCTTGGCTCCATGACCACGACGCGGCCTCCACGCAAATCGCTTGCCGCAATCGCGTCCGACCGATATTATTCTTGTGAAACATTTATTCTGTGTATGCAACTCATCCGCGAAGGCGCAGCAGATGCTCGACACCGCCTATCCCCGCGTGATCCCCGGCCCGCCCCGGCCCAGCCGCATCCTGACACCCGGCGCGATGGCCCCGAACACCGGGCGCGAAACGTACCAGGTGCAGGGCAGCGGCGCGATCCTGATCGCGATTGCGACAGGCGACCGGGTGACGATTGCCAACACCGAAGGCGGCCAGTGCGCCGAACTGGTGACCGCCGACGAGACGGGCCGGATTGATGCGGGTATCCTTGGCACCAACCCCAACTCCGACGCGGGCGGGCTCAAGGCGCTGCTGGCGGGCGATACAGGCTCGGGCCTCGGCGGCTTGCGGCTGGGGTTGCAGCGCCGCCAGATCGACCTGTCGCACAGCGGCGCCATAGCCCTGTTCGACCGGACCACCCCGTCAGGCGTATCGGAAACCTTCACCGTCACCCGCGCAGGCGTCCTGATCGTCGCCGCCCCCGGCATCCCGATGGCCCCCGACGCGCAGGATACCACCACGCCAATCGGCGTCACGGTCCAGCGCGCCACCCTGCTGCACCCGAAATCCTTCGCCCTGCCCGACCCGCTGGCCGACCCGGTCCTTGACCTGCGCGTGAAATCCGCCACCGCGCAGGCCTATTTCGTCAAGGCGGGCGATTACATCCAGGTGATCGACGTCGACGGCCGCCAATGCACCGACTTCCAGTGTTTTGCCGCCCGCAAACTAGACCGCGGCATCGAACACGCGCTGGACGTCACCACCTCGCGCACCCTGATGGGGCATGCCTATTCGATGCCGGGGCTGCACTCGAAATATTACGATCTGGACATGCTGCCGCTGGTCGAGGTGGTGCAGGATACCGTGGGCCGTCACGACGCCTTTGCCATGGCTTGTGCCGCGAAATACTACGACGACACGGGCTATCCCGGCCATGCCAACTGTTCGGACAATTTCAACGCGGCGCTGACCCCGCATGGCGTGACGGCGCGGCCCGGCTGGATGGCGGTCAACCTGTTCTTCAACACCCGGATCGACCATCTGGGCGTGCTGATCGCAGACGAGCCCTGGTCGCGCCCCGGCGATTACGTCCTGTTCCGCGCGCTGACCGACCTTGTCTGCGTCAACTCGGCCTGCCCCGACGATACCTCGCCCGCCAACGGCTGGTATCTCAGCGACATTCACGTCCGCACCTATTCCGGTGCCGAAACCTTTCAGCGCGCCGTAGCCACCCGTGCGACACCCCAAGCGGAGCCCATCATGACCAAGGACACCGCCTTTGCCTCCCGCACCACCGCGCTGACCCGGAATATGGTGGAATACAAGGGCTTTTGGCTGCCGCAGGTCTATACCCAGAACGGCGCCATCGAGGAATACTGGGCCTGCCGGACCGCCGCCGTCGTCATCGACCTGTCCCCCTTGCGCAAGTTCGAGGTCACAGGCCCGGACGCCGAGGCGCTGCTGCAATACACCCTGACGCGCGACATCTCCAAACTGTCGATAGGCCAGGTGGTCTATTCCGCGATGTGCTACGATCATGGCGGCATGATCGACGACGGCACCCTGTTCCGGCTGGGCCGCGATCAGTTCCGCTGGATCGGCGGCGACGATTACGGCGGGATCTGGCTGCGCGAACAGGCCGAAAAGCTGGGGCTGACGGTGATGGTGCGATCGTCGACCGACCAGTTGCACAATCTGGCGGTTCAGGGACCGAACAGCCGCGACATCCTGCGCCGGATGATCTGGACCGCGCCCACCCAACCCAGCATCGACGAGCTGGGCTGGTTCCGCCTGTGTTTCGCCCGCATCGGCGGCCCGACCGGCGCGCCCGTGGTCGTGTCGCGTACCGGCTATACCGGCGAGTTGGGCTATGAAATCTTCTGTCACCCCAAGGATGGCGCGACCGTTTACGATGCCGTCTGGCAACATGGCCAAGCGTCCGGCCTGCGACCGATGGGGCTTGCGGCGCTGGACATGGTGCGCATCGAGGCCGGGCTGATCTTTGCAGGCAACGACTTCAGCGACCAGACCGACCCGTTCGAAGCAGGCATCGGCTTCACCGTCCCGCTGAAATCCAAGACCGCCGATTTCATCGGCCGCGACGCCCTGATCCGCCGCAAGGATCATCCCAGCCACCGCTTCGTCGGGCTGGACATCGACGCAAATGTCGATGTCGGCCAAGGCGACCCGGTCCACCTTGGCCGCGCGCAGATCGGCGTCGTCACCTCTGCCACCCGCTCCCCCCTCTTGGGCCGCAACATCGCGCTGGCCCGCGTCGATGTGGCCCACGCCGCCACCGGCACCGCCGTCGAGATCGGCAAGCTGGACGGCCACCAGAAACGCCTGCCGGCACAGATTGTGCCGCTGTCGCACTACGACCCGAAAAAGGCCCGCCCGCAGTCCTGACCCCCGCACCGCCTAAAAGCGCGGCCACCTGCGTTTCCCGACAGGAAAAATATTTGACACCAAGGCAGTCCCCTCGCTAGCGTCAGGTAAAGATCAGACAGGGCCCCAACGCTCTGCGGAAGATGGGAGATCAGGATGAACAAACGGGTCGCGGTCATCGGCGCAGGGCCATCCGGCCTCGCCCAACTCAGGGCGTTCCAATCCGCCGCCGCCACAGGCGCCGAAATCCCCGAGATCGTCTGCTTTGAAAAGCAGGACAACTGGGGCGGTCTTTGGAACTACACCTGGCGCACCGGCCTTGATGAATATGGCGAACCTGTGCATGGCTCGATGTATCGCTACCTGTGGTCGAACGGCCCGAAAGAGGGGCTGGAGTTTGCCGATTACTCGTTCGAGGAACATTTCGGCAAACAGATCGGCAGCTACCCCCCCCGCGCCGTGCTGTTCGACTATATCGAAGGCCGGGTGAACAAGGCGGGCGTGCGCGACTGGATCAGGTTCTGCACCACCGTCCGCTTTGTCCGCTATGACCCCGCCACCGAACAATTCACCCTGACCGCCCATGACCTCAAGAACGACACGATGTACGAAGAGGTGTTCGACAACATCGTCGTCGCCTCGGGCCATTTCTCGACCCCCAACGCCCCCGAATTCCCCGGCTTCAAGACCTTTGGCGGGCGCGTGCTGCACGCCCACGACTTCCGCGACGCGATGGAGTTCAAGGGCAAGGACCTCCTGATCGTCGGCACCTCGTACTCCGCCGAGGATATCGGCTCGCAATGCTGGAAATACGGGGCCCGCTCGATCACCGTGGCCCATCGTACCGCGCCCATGGGGTTCAACTGGCCGTCGAACTGGCTCGAAGTACCGATCCTCGAACGGATGGACGAGACGACCGCGTATTTCAAGGATGGCTCATCGGCCCGGGTTGACGCCGTGATCCTGTGCACCGGCTACAAGCACCATTTCCCGTTCCTGCCCGACGACCTGCGCCTGAAAACCCGCAACCGGCTGGCCACGGCAGACCTGTACAAGGGCGTCGCCTGGGTCAGGAACCCGAAGATCTTCTACCTCGGGATGCAGGACCAGTGGTTCACCTTCAACATGTTCGACGCACAGGCCTGGTGGGTCCGCGACGCGATCATGGGCCGGATCGCCATTCCGGACGAGGCCGCCCGCGCCAAAGACGTCGCCGACCGCATCGCCGCCGAAGAGGCGGGCCGCGATGCCCATGACGCGATCCATTTCCAAGGCGACTACGTCAAGGAACTGATCGGCGAAACCGATTACCCCGATTTCGACGTCGATGGCGCCTGCGAGGCGTTTTATGCGTGGAAAGACCACAAGAAGAAGGACATCATGACCTTCCGCGATAACGCCTATGCCTCGGTGATCACCGGCACCATGGCCCCCCTGCACCACACGCCGTGGAAAGATGCGCTGGAGGACAGCATGGAAAGCTATCTGCAAAACTGACCCCGCCCAGCCGTAAAATCGTTGACACACCTGCCTTCCGCCCACCACCATCCCCATAACAGACCGGCAACAATGTCGGCACAAGGTCACAGCCCCAAACACCCGGCCGACCGCAACAACCAACAGAGGATTGACCATGAAACATACGACGCGACTGATGTCCCTCGGCCTTGCCCTGACCCTCGCATCAGGGGCGGCCCTGGCGCAGGTTGAATCGGAAGACCCGATCAAGCTGACCCTGCACGACTGGACCGGCCAGTTCATCACCACCAACATCATGGCCGCCGTGCTGGAAGAGGCGGGCTATAACGTCGAACTGGTACAGGCCGACTACCTTGCCCAGTTCTCGGGCATCGAATCCGGCGATCTGCATGTCGCGATGGAACTGTGGGCAACCACCGCCGCCGAGGCGATGAACGCCTCGATCGCCACCGGCAACACCGTCAGCTTCGGCGAGACCGGCATGCTTGCCAAGGAGGAGTGGTGGTATCCGATGTACATGAAGGAAACGTGCCCCGGCCTGCCCGACTGGAAGGCGCTGAACGCCTGTGCCGAGATGTTCGCAACAGCCGAAACCGCCCCCAAAGGCCGCTATCTGGGCGGCCCCGTCACCTGGGGCGGCTATGACGAAGAACGCATCGCGGCGCTTGGCCTGAACTACGAGGTGATCCACGCCGGCACCGACGCCGCGATGTTCGCCGAACTGGAAAGCGCCTATCAGCGCAAGGACCCGATCCTGCTGTGGGTCTATGCGCCGCACTGGGCCCCGATCAAATACGCAGGCGAATGGATCGAATTCCCCGCCTACACCCCCGAATGCTATACCGACCCCGCCGCAGGTGAAAATCCCGCCGCCGCCTATGACTGCGGCAAACCCACCGGGCCGGTCTTCAAGGCAGGCTGGGCCGGGCTCGAGGGCAAATGGCCGGGCGCTGCCAAGGCGATCAAGGCCTTTGCCATGACCAACGAAGCCATGGGCGAGATGGTCGGCAAGGTCGACGTCGACGGCGTGCCCCTTGAGGATGTGGTTGACGAGTGGATGACCGCCAACGAAGCCACCTGGAAAACCTGGATTCAGTGATCCTGTGACTGCGGGGCGGGTCGAACCCGCCCCTTTTTTACCGAACCGTCACCACCGGACCCCCCAATGACCGAACGCCCCGTAAAACTTGCCTGTCGGCATGTGTGGAAGATTTACGGCCCCCACCCCGAACGCCTGCTGGCGGGCGGAGCGGTGCCGACCCTCGACGACATCCGTAGCACTGCCCATATCGGTGCCGTCCGCGACGTGACACTCGACGTGCGGACGGGTGAGATTTTCGTCATCATGGGCCTGTCGGGGTCGGGCAAATCCACGCTGGTCCGCTGCCTGTCGCGGCTGATCGAGCCGTCGGGCGGCGAGATTCTGTTCAACGGGCAGGACCTGCTAAAGGCCAGCGCGTCCGAGATGATCGAAATCCGCCGCCACCGCATGGGCATGGTGTTTCAGCATTTCGCCCTGCTGCCGCACCTGACGGTGCTACAGAACGTCGCTTTCCCGCTGGAAATCCAGGGCATCGCCCGTGAGGTGCGCGAGGCCCGCGCCCGCGAAATAACCACCCTCGTCGGTCTGAAAGGCCGCGAGGATTACTTTCCCCGCCAACTCTCCGGTGGTCAGCAACAGCGCGTCGGCATCGCCCGGTCCTTGGCCGTGGAACCCGAATTGTGGTTCCTCGATGAACCCTTCTCGGCGCTCGATCCGCTGATCCGGCGCGAGATGCAGGATGAATTCCTGCGCATCCAGAACCAGTTGCACAAGACCATCGTGTTCATCACCCACGACTTTGACGAGGCGATCCGTCTGGCCGACCGCATCGCCATCATGAAGGACGGCGCGGTGGTGCAGATCGCCACGCCCGAAGAACTGGTGCTGGCCCCGGCGGATGACTATGTCGCCGCCTTCACCGCCCATGTGCCGCGCGCCAAGGTGGTGACCATCGGGCGCATCATGTCGCCGGTCACGGATGGCCCGGTTGCAGGCCACCTGCCCGCCTCGGCGCGCGTCGAATCGGTGGCCGACCGGATCGAAGCCGCTGCCCTGCCGCACGCCGTGACCGACGACGACGGCACCGTGGTCGGCCATATCACCGCCCGCGCCGTGATCGACGTGCTGATCGGGCGCGGCAAATGACCCGCCTGCTGTGGCCTGCGCTGTTCGCGATCAGCCTCGCCCTTGCCATCCTGTCCGCCCAACTGCCCGGCTGGCTGCTGCTGCCCCCGGCGGCGATCCGGATCGACCTGGCCGGTGCCACCAGCGCCGCGATGCGCTGGCTGGTCGAGGATGCGACCTTCGGGCTGTTCACCGTAAAGGAAGCCACCCGCGCCATCGCCGCCGTGATCGAAGTGCCCTACGACGCCGCCCGCATCCTGATTGTGGAAGGGGTCACCGATGGCAAGGGCAGGCGCGCCGCCACCATCGTCCCGCCGATATCGTGGATCGCCGTCATCGCGGCGATGGTGGCTTTGGGCGTCTACGCGCGGGGCTGGAAGCTGGGCCTGCTGGTCGGCGTGCTGTTCCTGTATCTGGCGGTGTTCGGCCAGTGGGAAAGTGCCATGACCACGCTCGCCTCGATCATGATCGCGGTGCCGCTGGGTGTCGCGGGGGGGCTGGCACTGGGGATTGCCGCCTTTCTTTCGCCCGCCTTCAACCGCGCCCTGTCGCCGGTGCTCGACCTGATGCAGACGGTGCCGACATTCGCCTACCTCGTGCCGATCCTGTTCCTGTTCGGCTTCGGCCCGGTCGCCGCCCTGATTGCCACCGTGATCTACGCCATGCCCCCGATGGTGCGGATCACCACGCTGGCGCTGCGCTCGATCCCGCCCGAATTGCAGGAATTCGGTCGCATGGTCGGCTGCACCCCGGGCCAGGCGATGCGCAAGGTGCTGCTGCCGGTGGCGCTGCCCGACCTGATGGTCGGGGTCAATCAGGTCATCATGCTGTCGCTGAACATGGTGATCATCGCCTCGATGATCGGCGCAGGCGGCCTCGGGTCCGACGTGCTGAACGCGCTGCGCAGCCTCAAGATCGGCGCAGGCATCGAGGCGGGGCTTGCGATCACCGCCCTCGCCGTGGCGCTTGACCGGCTGTCACAGGCACTTGCCGAACGGTCGGGGCAGGGCGATGTGACCCATGGCCCGTGGATCAAACGGCACCCGAAAACCGTCATGGTGCTGGTGCTGATCGTCGTCACCGGGATCATCGGGCTGTTCCTGCCCGCCGTACAGACCTATCCGAAAGAGGCGATGCTTTCGACGAAAACCTTCTGGTCCGACCTCGTGGAATACATCAACGTCAACTACTTCGACCAGATCGAGGCGTTCAAGGATGCGATCCTGCTCAACGTCCTGTTGCCGGTCAAGCGGTTCCTGCTGGCCCTGCCCTGGCCTTGGGTGCTGGCGCTGGTCACGCTGGCCGGTTGGCAGTTCGGGCGCACCAGACTGGCCGCGATCTGCCTGTCGCTGGGCCTGTTCATCGTCATCACCGGCCTGTGGGAACCGGCGGTCACCACCGTCTATCTGTGCGGCATCTCGGTGGTCATCGCCTCGCTGATCGGCGTGCCGCTTGGCATCTGGGCCTCGTCGAACGCCACGGCGGGCCGCGTCATCGGGGCCTTCATCGACACCCTGCAAACCCTGCCCAGCTTCGTCTACCTGATCCCGGTCATCATGCTGTTCCGGGTCGGCGATTTTTCGGCGATGATCGCTGTGGTGCTCTATGCCCTCGCCCCCGCCGTGCGCTATACCGCCCATGGGCTGCGGTCGGTATCGTCGGAACTGGTCGAGGCGGGCATCGTCTGCGGCTGCACCCGCTGGCAGGTGCTGACCCGCATCCGCCTGCCGATGGCGCTGCCCGATATCATGCTGGGGGTGAACCAGACCATCATGCTGGCGCTGTCGATGCTGGTGATCACCGCCCTCGTCGGCACCCGCGATCTGGGACAAGAGGTGTATTCCGCCCTTGCCACCGCCGATGTCGGGCGCGGCGTGATCGCCGGACTGGCCGTCGCGGCGGTCGCCATCACAGCCGACCGCCTCATTACCGCCGCCACCGCCCGCGCCCGTGCCCGGCTTGGGCTGACCGGCGAGTGACCCCTACACCTCGGGCAGGATCACCGCAAAGGTGCTGCCCTTGCCGGGAGCGGAATCGATCATCAGCCGACCGCGATGCCGGTTGATGATGTGCTTGACGATGGCCAGCCCCAGCCCGGTACCGCCCCTCTCGCGTGACCGATGTCCGTCGATCCGGTAGAACCGCTCGGTCAGACGCGGCAGATGGATCGGGTCGATCCCCTCGCCCCGGTCGGTGACCGAGATGCGCACCACCGGCCCGCGCAAGCCCGCCTCGCGCGCCAACGCCACCGCCACATGCTTGCCCGCGCCGCCATACTTCACGGCGTTCTCGATCAGGTTGGTCAAGACCTGCGTCATCTGGTCGGGGTCCGCCGGGATCATCACGGCCTCGTCCGCGCCCACCACATCGAACACCACCCCCGACGCCTCGGCCACCGGGCGCAGCGACTGCACCGCCTGCCAGATCAACCCGGCAATATCCTGCCGTTCGGTCGGGCGCACCCGTTCCTCGGCCTCGACCCGGCTCAACTGCAACAGATCGCGGACCAGCCGGTTCATCCGTTCGGCCTCCTGCGCCATGATCCCCAGAAACCGCGCCCGCGCCACCGCATCGTCGCGCGCAGGCCCGCGCAACGTCTCGATGAACCCCAACAGCGCCGTCAACGGCGTGCGCAATTCGTGGCTGACGTTCGCCACGAAGTCGCGCCGCATCTGCCCCATCTGTTCCTGCTCGCTGATATCCTCGAACGCGCACAGCGCGCCGCCTTGCACGGGCGTTACGGTGACCCGGTGCACCACCTCATGCGACGGTCCGGGAACCGCATGGCGCACCACCGACGCATCGCCCCCGCCCAAGGCCCGCGCAATCGCCGCCAGCAAGTCCGGCTGGCGCAGGATCAACCCGTGATGCCGCCCGCGCATCCCCACCCCCAGCAACCCCTGCGCCGCCGCATTGGCCTCGGTGATCCGCTCATCCGGCCCGACCAGCAGGGCCGCCAGCGGAAACCCTGCCAAGACCGCCGTCAACGTGCCCTTGTCCATGCCCAACCCCACCTGCCGCGCCGCGATGCCGCTTTTCTATCCGCCGGGACCGCGCCCTGCCAGAGCAGATACAAAGCTAACGTAAAATCTAAACCGTTAGGTGTATTTATGGGCTC
>JBBRVJ010000113.1:0-12296 GCA_038246975.1 Rhodobacterales bacterium
CGGGCGAGGATGATGCGGCTTCGCGGCCCTATCCACCCACAGTCGGGCGTTCCGGCGAGTGCAGACGACGCTTGGAGCGGAAGACTCTTGATCTGTCGGCAAAATTCGGCGATTTTGCCATCAAGCGGCAGGCCACTTGGGGAATGTCGGTTAGAGTGTCATTTCGCCCCCAGCCGGAACCGACCCCTTCCACCCCATAGCGGCGCAAAAAATCTTGATCTGTGACCAGAAAAATGTGTAAGCTCACGCGCGCGGCGGTCCTGCACGTGCGCAACCATAGAAAGCACGGGTGTGCAGGTTTTTTCCATCAAGGACATTTCAGCAAGTGACATTGTTGATACGGTTAGAGATGGCCTTTTAGTGCTCGATTCCGACCTGAATGTCATATCGGCTAACCGCACATTTTATGCGTCATTCCATGAACAGCCTGACACAACCCTTGGCGAAAGGCTCTTTAGCCTTGGCAATGGTCAATGGGACATCCCCAAGTTACGCGAGCTGCTCGAAAAAATAATACCGCAAGCAAGCACAGTAGAGAATTACGAAGTCGAGCATGAATTTCCCTCGATTGGTCGTAAAATCATGCTGCTCAATGCCCGAAAAATCTTCAGATCGGGCAATCATGATCAGTTTCTTCTGCTGGTTATCGAGGACATTACTGATGTTCGGATGAAGGAGAGGGAGGCTCAACGCAATTTGCAGTTAGCCCAAAATATTGTCGATACCGTTCGTGACCTGATGGTCATTCTGGAATCTGATTTTACCATCATCTCTGCCAGCCGAGCGTTTCTTCAGCTCTTTAACATCGACGACGAGCAGGCCATCGGGCATCCCCTCCAAGACATAGGGCAAGGTCAATGGGACGCCTCAGCATTTTTAAAACTGCTCGAACAGGTCGTCCCCGCAGAGAAGCCGATCAATGACTTTCTGCTAGAAGATGAGTTTCCCGGCGTTGGACGACGCATCTTTAAGATAAACGCTCGCAAGATCTTTAGTCCTGGCGATCATATAACGCGGCTCTTAGTGGTCTTCGAGGATGCAACCGACGCGACTTTGCAAGACCGTCATCGGAATGTAATGGCCGCTGAACTGGCGCACCGCATCAAAAACAACCTTCAAGTGATCTCGGCCTTTGTTTCCTTGGAGCTCCGGCACACTGCACAGGAGTGCGTTTCAGGCTATCAGGCCATGCAGGCCAGAATAAATGCGATTGCAGAGCTTTATGACGTGATCGCCCATTCAAGCGCCTTTGGCCCTGTGGCAATGCAACGCTATCTCGATGGCATAGCATCGAGCATTCGCAACAGCGTGTTGGGTGATGCGTCCGAAATTACGATTACCGTTGATGCTGAACCGCTCGCCATTCAATCCGATTTGGCTGTTCCCATCGGGTTGATCGTCAACGAACTGGCGACCAATTCGGTAAAGTATGCCTTTCCAGACAACAAGGGCACAATTACCCTTGGGTTCCGGCACCGGGATGGAGAAGTCGCACTAACTGTTAGTGACGACGGAATTGGAATGGGAGCGCAAGACGGTTCAGGTCTCGGGTCGCGGTTTGTTGCGGCATTTGTCCAACAGGTTGGCGGCACGATGGCAAATGCATCGGGCGAGTCAGGAACAACCTTCACCATTCGTCTGCCAACAACCATTTTAGTAGAATAGCAGAAATCCTGAGAGATCTTCTCTCAAGCGTTCCATAATGGGCGTTACGCGTCGTCAGCAGCGCGCAGCGAAACTTATTGAGGCACCGCAGGCACGGTGACCGTGCAACTCTGCGCTTCGCCGGCTGCCTGCATATCGGAAATACACCATAATAATCAGCCAGTTAAACTGGATCTAGCGAGGCCATCATGGAGACCCCAGCGGGTGAATCGGATGACGCCGTTCTCAGGCTCGATTTCGACCGCCGCTTGAAGCTTGAGTTCCATGGTTCTCGAATTACCTCGGATGCCGGTTTGCTGGCCTACAGGGAACTCGATGACGCTCTCGGTCTCAGCGCGATGGCAGTGATGTTCTCGCTGATGCACGCACGGGCAAGAATGGCCGTCATGCCTTGATTGGCTTGCTGCGGCAGTTTGATACAGAACAGGCGCCCCCCTGACAAACCTGTGGTACACCTGCCTCCCAAGGGCGTTGTCGCTTTGGAACTCCCGAACGGGTTGAACTGGCAGCAACATTTGCTGAGGATCTGAAATATGAAGTATGGACGTTTCTTTGCAATGATCGCGACTTCGACGGTCGTGATGTTTGGATTGATGTATCTCAACACCTACGCGCTCGACCACATCTTCTTCTCGCAGACGCGGATGTGGATGGCGATCTATATGGGCGCGGCGATGGCGATCATCATGCTCGCTTTCATGCTGGGCATGTATTCCAACAAAAAGGTCAATCTCGCGATCTTCGCGGGCGCTGCTTTAGCCTTCGCCCTTTCGCTATGGCTTGTCCGAAGCCAGGAGACGGTCGACGACCTCGCCTGGATGCGGGCTATGATCCCACACCATTCCATCGCCATCCTGACCAGCGAGCGGGCCAATATCTCAGACCCAAGGGTCCGGGCACTGGCAGATGCAATCATCGAGGCACAGCTCAGCGAAATCGCTGAAATGAAGAGATACATCGCTGACATCGAGGCGAACGGCGAGGCACCCGCGGGCACACCCCGCGCGGAAATTGAATAATGCCGCAGCCGGGTGGAAAGCAGAGTCCGCTGCTGGGGTCGAGAGCTTTGCTGGCGCCGGGCAAGCGGACCGTCAGCTCCTGCTTGCGTATGACCGGCCGGGCTGCGGCTGCCAACTTTGCAAGCTTCCACCAGATTCTCAACCGAGCCTGCTGGAGCCCCCGTACCGTTGCCAGGCGATTGCTGGGCCTTGTGGTCGAACGGCTCGTGCCCGATGGCCCCATCGTCATTGGCATGGACGACACCATCGAACGCCGATGGGGACGCCGGATCAGCGCACGGGGCATCTACGGGGATCCAGTGCGCTCCAGTCATGGTCATTTCGTCAAAGCCAGTGGCCTGCGCTGGTTGAGCTTCATGGTGCTGACCCCGGTGCCATGGACAAGCCTGGTAAAGGCCTTGCCGGTCTTGACCCTGCTTGCCCCGTCCGAGCGAGCCGACCATCAACGCGGGCGGCGCCACAAGCTGCTGACCGACTGGGCGCGGCAGGGCGCACTGCAACTCTGTCGCTGGCTGCCAGGGCGCCGCATCATCTTCGTGGGCGACAGCAGCTTTGCCGTCCATGAACTGGCCCATGCCATCACTGCCAGGGCAACGCTCATCAGTCGGCTGCGACTGGATGCCAGCCTGTTTGCGCCACCGCCAATGCGGACCACGCGCACCGTCGGCCGGCCAGCGCAAAAAGGTCCCGCGTTACCAAAGCTCAAAACACTCCTGTCCAATCCCGCCACGGCTTGGGCCAGGATCATCGTGTCCGCCTGGTATGGCCATGCCGACGGCAAGACGCTCGAGACTACGTCTGGTACCGCCTTGTGGTATAGGCCCGGCACCCCGGTAATGCCGATCCGCTGGGTGCTGGTCCGGGATCCAGATGGCAAACGCGCCCCTCAAGCCTTCTTCAGCACGTACACCACCCTCGAGCCCGCCGGCGTCATCGCCCTGTTCGTCCGCCGATGGCAGATCGAGGTCACGTTCGCCGAGACCCGGGCCCACCTTGGCGTTGAGACCCAGCGGCAATGGTCCGACAAGGCCATTGCACGAACCACCCCGGCATTGCTCGGGCTCTACAGCTTCATATCGCTATGGGCCTGCGATCTGCTCACCACCACCACCACCACATACGCCGCAGCGTGGTACCGAAAAACCAGCCTGACGTTCAGCGACGCCATCGGCGCCGTCCGCCTCGCAATTTGGATCGGCGATATTAATCAACACTCCCCGCCAAGCCGGAAACCACAAAATATCCCCCCAGAGCGCGTCCTGCGAATGGCGCAAGCCCTGTGCTTCGCCACCTAAACGTACAAAGTCGAGCTAAGCGCCAGCAGCAGCTCTTGGCAAGATCGTCGTGGCCGGGCCGACGGTCACATCTTTTCGGCGATGCTTTGCCCGCGCAATTCGACCGTGAAGGGCGCTCGGTATTAAGCTCGTCACAGCATTGCCGCTGCTTTGGCGGACAACATGCCGGAAACTGAAAAGGATAGCTGATGGCGCAGCAATACGAAGAGAACAGCATCACCCTGCCGGGCGCAGTGGCCATGGGCACCGGCGTGATGATTGGCGCAGGTATCTTCGCCCTGACCGGCCAGATCGCGGAGCTTGCAGGGCCACTCTTCCCGCTCTCGTTCGTCGTTGGCGCCATCGTGACCGCCTTCAGCGCCTACACCTATATCAAGATGTCGAGCGCGTACCCGTCTGCGGGCGGTATCGGGATGATCCTGAAAAAGGCCTACGGGCCGACGACCGTCGCGGCCGGTGCCGCCCTCCTGATGGCGCTGTCGATGGTCATCAACGAAAGCCTCGTCGCTCGCACCTTCGGCACCTATACGCTGCGGGCGTTCGGCGGCGATCCGGACAGCGTTCTCGTGCCGGTCCTCGGCATCGGCCTGATCGTCTTTGCCTATCTCGTGAACGCCTCGGGCACCCGCTCGGTCGGACTCCTGTCTATCGTCATGGCCGCGATCAAGGTGGGCGGCATCGCGCTGTTCGGAGCAGCCGGTCTCTGGGCAAGCGGCATCTCGTTCCAGGCGACGGGGGGAGATTCTGGCGCTGCCGGGTTCGTAGCGTCTGTTGCGCTGTCCATCCTTGCCTTCAAGGGCTTCACGACCATCACCAACAGCGGCGCTGAGGTCACCGACCCGCACCGCAACGTGGGCCGGGCCATCGTCTGGTCCATCGCCATCTGCGTCGTCGTCTATCTGCTGGTGGCCTTCGCAGTCGGCTCCAGCCTGCCGCTCGATCGCATCGTGGCGGCGAAGGACTACGCGCTGGCCGAAGCAGCCCAGCCTGCCCTCGGTCAGACCGGCTTTTACCTGACAGTGGCGCTCGCGCTGGTGGCCACGGCGTCGGGTCTTATAGCCAGCGTTTTTGCGGTCTCGCGGATGGTGGCGATGCTGACCGACATGAAAATGATCCCGCACAGCCATTTCGGGATGCCGGGCACGATCAAGGACCACACGCTGGTCTACACCGTTGTGATCGCGGGCTTCCTGACGGTCTTCTTCGACCTCAGCCGGATCGCGTCTCTCGGGGCCTTCTTCTACCTGGTGATGGATATGATCATCCACTTCGGTGTGTACCGGCACCTGCGCGAGGAGATCGGAGCGAAGGGATGGGTGTTGCTGACAGCCATTGCCCTCGACGCCGCGGTACTGGCCGCCTTCGCCGCGATGAAGTGGCAGTCCGACCCGCTCATCGTCGTGGTCGGCATCGTTGGCATGGCGCTGGTGTTCCTGTTCGTGGGGATTTTCCTCGCGCGCAATCCCGCCCCCGAAGGCGCTCACGACCGCCATTGAAAAGGGCTTGAGCTTCCAACGAGTGGAAGCCGCAGGCTGAAACAAGAGATCGAAAGGCTGGCAGAACATGGAGCATGATCATCATCACGCGGCGCCCGATATCCCCGCGGGGACCGAGACGGCGAAAGACCCGGTCTGCGGGATGACGGTCGCGATCAAGCCGGATGGACGGCATGCGGATTTTGAGGGCGAGACCTTCCATTTCTGCTCGGAGAAATGCCAGACGAAGTTCAAGGCAGATCCGTGGTTCTACGCCTCTGGCCGAGCCGTCGGACAGAAGAAGGCGGCTCCGGCCAACGTCCAGTACACCTGTCCGATGCATCCGGAGATCGTGCGCGACGCGCCGGGGGCCTGCCCGATCTGCGGCATGGCGCTGGAACCGATGGTGCCTTCGGACGAGCCCAGCGAGGAGCTGACCGACTTCACCCGCCGGATGTGGATTTCCGCCGCCGCCGCAGTGCCGCTCATCATCCTGACGATGGGCGAACTGGTCGCCCTGCCGATCCGCGACTGGATCGGGAATCAGGTCGCAAGCTATCTGGAGTTCGTGCTGGCGACACCCATCGTGGTTTGGGCGGCCTTGCCGTTCTTCCGGCGCGGTTGGGACTCGATCGTGAACCGCAGCCCCAACATGTGGACGCTGATCAGTCTCGGCGTGGGAGCAGCCTACCTCTATTCAATCGTCGCCACCTTTCTGCCGGGCGTTTTCCCCGAACAATACCGGATGGGCCACGGCGTCGGCACCTATTTCGAGGCGGCCGTGGTGATCGTCGCGCTGGTCTTCGTCGGCCAAGTCCTGGAGCTGCGGGCGCGCGAACGCACCGGAGATGCGATCCGCGCGCTGTTGGACCTCGCGCCCAAGACCGCCCGTCGCATCCTGCCGGACGGGTCGGAATACGACGCCCCACTGGAAAACATCATGGAGGGCGACCGGCTCCGGGTACGACCGGGCGACGCGGTCCCGGTCGACGGCACGGTGATCGAGGGCCGCTCGTCTCTGGACGAAAGCATGCTGACCGGCGAGTCGATGCCGGTGGAGAAAGGTCCGGGCGATGGGGTGACCGGGGCCACGATCAACAAGAACGGCAGCCTAGTGATCGAGGCGGGCAAGGTCGGCTCGGACACGGTGCTGGCGCAGATCGTCGCCATGGTGTCAAACGCGCGGCGGTCTCGCGCGCCGATCCAGGGGCTGGCGGACCGGGTCTCTGCGGTGTTCGTGCCGACGGTTGTTGCCATCGCCATCTTCGCCTTCATCGTCTGGATGATCTTCGGGCCCGAACCCGCGTTGGTCTTCGCCATCGCCTCGGCCGTGTCGGTGCTGATCATCGCCTGCCCCTGCGCGCTTGGCCTTGCCACACCGATCTCGATCACCACGGCGGCGGGACGCGGCGCGCAGGCGGGTGTGCTGATCAAGGACGCGGAGGCGCTGGAGCGCATGGCGGCGGTCGATACGCTGATCGTGGACAAGACCGGCACCCTGACCATGGGCAAGCCGAAGCTGACGGATACGGTGGCGCTGGGGGATGTGGCCGAAGCGGATCTGCTGTCGTTGGCCGCTGCGCTGGAACGCGGTTCGGAGCATCCTCTGGCCGAAGCGATCGTGGAAGGGGCCGAAGCGGCGGGCGCCGCGCGGCAGGAGGCCACCGAGTTCGAGGCCGTCACCGGCAAAGGTGTGCGCGGACAGATCGGGGGTCGCGGCGTCGCGCTCGGCAACAGGGCGATGATGCAGGAGATGGGTCTGGACACGGGCGCGGCCGAGGCACAGGCCGACGCCCTGCGCGCCGAGGGCAAGACGGCGATGTTCATCGCGGTCGACGGGGCGCTGGCGGGCATCGTGGCCGTGGCTGACCCGATCAAGGACTCGACTGCACAGGCCATCAAGGAACTGCATGCCCAAGGGCTGCGCGTTATCATGGCGACGGGTGACAACGAACGCACGGCGCAGGCGGTGGCGGGCAAGCTCGGCATCGACGAGGTGCGCGCAGGCGTGCTGCCGGAGGCCAAGAAGGACCTGATCGATCAGTTGCGCCGGGACGGCCACAAGATCGCCATGGCAGGCGACGGGGTAAACGACGCGCCCGCGCTGGCCGCGGCAGACGTCGGCATCGCCATGGGCACGGGCGCGGACGTGGCAATGGAAAGCGCAGGTATCACCCTGCTGGGCGGTGATCTCATGGGCATTGTGCGGGCGCGCAAGCTGGCCCGCGCTACCTTGCGCAACATCAAGCAGAACCTGTTCTTCGCCTTCGCCTACAACACGCTTGGCGTGCCAATCGCCGCGGGGCTACTCTACCCTGTCACCGGACTTCTGCTCTCGCCGATGATCGCAGCGGCGGCCATGAGCCTGTCATCGGTGTCGGTCATCACGAACGCGCTGCGGCTGCGTCGGGTCGATCTGTGAGGGAACGACCATGGCTGAAGAACCGAACCGCTGGGAAGACGTCTATCAGAGCAAGGAAGAGGCCGAGACAAGCTGGTACGAGGATCGTCCGCAGGTCTCGCTCGAACTGATCGCGGCGACTGGGGCAACCATCGATGCCGCCATCGTCGATGTCGGCGCGGGGGCGTCGCGGCTGGTGGATTGCCTGCTGGAACAGGGCTTCCGCAGGATCACCGTGCTCGACCTGTCGGACACCGCGCTGGCAAGGGCCCGCGCCCGACTGTCTGACGATGTGCCCGTCGATTGGGTCGTGGCCAACGTCCTCGACTGGCAACCGTCAGTGCACTTCGATGTCTGGCATGACCGGGCTGCGTTCCATTTCCTGACCGACGCGCCCGACCAGGACGCCTATCTGCGGGTCATGGACCAGGCTCTTGTCCCTGGTGGCCATGCCATCATCGGCACGTTTGCGCCGGATGGCCCAGAAAAATGCAGCGGCCTACCGGTCGCCCGCTATGACGCGACCCTTCTCGCGGAACGGCTGGGCCCAGGCTACCGGCTGATTCAGTCCTTGATGCACGATCACGTGACGCCTTGGGGCAGCGTGCAGCGGTTCCATTTCGGCCTGTTCAGAAAAATCTGATTCATCCGACCAGCTCTTTGCCCGACCTGCCAGAGCCGGATCTTCAGGCCAGCCTCGACCACTGCGGATGCAGATCGTCGACAATGGCGGGATGGGCGTGCCCCAGAGCGTGATTCCCCTCGCGCAAATGCGGATGATCGGGCGGCAGATTTTCATGGCGATGCCGGACCGGTTCTTCTCCCGCCGCAGGCCAGACGGCCAGTGCCAGCGCGACCGACGCGGCAGCGATCATTGCCAACACGGCGAATGTCGGCCCCATGCCCACGCGCGCGCCGAGCCAGCCCGCCAGCGGGTAGGTGATCAGCCAGCATCCATGCGACAATGCGAACTGCGCGGCAAAAACCGCTGGCCGATCTTCAGGCAAGGCCGAGCGGCGCAACAGCCGCCCCGAGGGAGTCTGCACGACCGAATAGCCGAGGCCCAGAATGACCCACAGCGCCATCAACGCCGGAAGCCCGGCCGTTATCAGAAATGGCCCGGCGATCAGCCCTGCCGCCAGCACCGCAGCCCCCGCCAGCATCACCGGACGGTCGGGCACGCGGTCGAGCAGGCGCGGCAGGGTCAGCGCCGCCAGCATCGACCCGCCCCCGAAGGCCGCCAGCGCCAAGGCGACCTGCGACTGCCCAAGGCCCAGACCGGCCTGCACGATCACCACCGTATTCACGATCACCATGGCACCGGCCGCGGCAACGGCAAGATTCAGCGCCAACAGGCCGCGCAGCCGCGGCGTCGCCAGATAGAGGCGGATACCGCGCGTCGTGCGGTCCCAGATCCCGCGCGGGACTCCCGGCTTCGGGCTGGGCAGCACGACCGAGACCACCAGCACCGCCGAGGCAAGGAAGCCCACGACCGTGCCCCCGAACAGCGCGGGGAAACTCACCACTGTCAACAAGGCCGCCGCCAGCATCGGCGAGATCAGGTTCTCCAGATCATAGGCCAGCCGCGACAGCGACAAGGCCCGGGTATAGTCCTTCTCGTCGGGCAGAATGTCGGGGATGGTGGCCTGGAAAGTCGGCGTGAACCCGGCCGACGCCGCCTGCAACAGGAAGATCAGCACATAGACCTGCCCGACCTCGGTCACGAAGGGCAACGCAAGCGCGACCCCTGCGCGGATCAGATCCAGCGCGACCAGCATTCCGCGGCGCGGCAGACGTTCGGCAAAGGCCGCCGCGATCGGCGCCAGCCCGACATAGGCCACCATCTTGATCGCCAATGCCGTGCCCAGCACCACCCCCGCATCCGCCCCCGCCAGATCGTAGGCCAACAGGCCAAGCGCCACTGTCGCAAGTCCGGTGCCGAGGAGCGCGATGACCTGCGCCGCGAACAGGTGGCGATAGGCGCGGTTGGCGAGCAATTGCAGCATGAGGTGAACCTTTCAGGCGGTGCGTGGCGCAAGCAGGATGATGCCGGCGCCGAGGAGACAAAGGGCCGTACCGGTCAGGTCCCAGGTATCGGGTCGCTGGCCCTCGATCGCCCAGAGCCAGACCAGAGAGGCCGCGATATAGACCCCGCCATAAGCCGCAAAGGCGCTTAGGGTCGACCAGATCGACGATGGCGCGGATGATGTGGCGCGGCGTGCGGAACTGGCCGAGTTCACCCGCCTGCTTGATCTGGCGCAGCACATGCTCGAAAAGATCGCCCTTAGTGTCCGGATCGGCCTGTTCAAGCCGCAGCTCATTCACCAGCGTGACGATCTGGGTAAGGACAGTCGGCTCGTCTATGGCGAGGCGCGCTTGCGCCATGAAGCTCATGCCGAATGTGTCGCCGATGGTGGCGAAGAACGGAAATACCTCATCGCGCACGAAGATGACGAGCTGCTCGCCGGACATGGCGTTCGCCCAGGACGACCAGCGCATCCGCTCGCGCGGCACCGTCTCGGCACCCTTGGCGGGAGCGTTCAACGGATTGCGCAACGTCCAGTCGCCCGCGAAGAGCGACGCATAGTCCCGGCCAGTGGCCTTCGCCTGCCGGACGTTCGAAGCGTCCAGCCCCTCGATCATGTAGAAGAAGAACAGGAAGCTGAGCTGTTCGGCATTCGACAGCGGGTCGGGATAGCCGCCGCCATAGAGATAATCGCGGATCTGATCGACCTTGCGGCGCATGTCGGGGGTGAAGGGCATGGTCGGCCTTTAACTGAGGGGTTTGTCGGGCCGGGACGGATCGACTTCAGTCGCGCCCGACGAAGCGATGCCGAACACGGCGCTGTTCATGGTGGAGAGAATGCGCTCCAGCTCCGCCTCGCCGCCGAAGACGGCACGGGCGCGCTCGAAACCGCCATTCATCGAAAGTGGTGGGGAATCGAAGCGCCAGCTCTCGAATAGCGTCAAGTCGCGTGCGTTCGCCTTGATCTGCTCCTTGATGAGATGCAGCAGGCGAAGCTGATCGGAGTTGAAAACCTGTCCGTTCAACCAAGTCTCGAAGGCCGCACCGAGTGCTTCCGCCTTGGCCTCATCGACATCGAGGAATGCGTATCCGGTCTCATCAACCGTGACCCATTCACGCGTCGCCGGATCGATTTCGTCATGCAAGTCGAGCGTCAGCATCCTGCGCGGTTGGCCTTCCGGCTTGATCGCCGGGCGCACGACGACAACGCCGCCCTCGCCGGGGCTTTCGTCATCGCCGTGGCGCAGTGTGACGCCGGTGAAGTCCCACATGGTGAAGCGGTCTTTGCCGGGCGAAAGGCGGGTGCCGCGTCCGCGCATCTGTTGATAGAGGATCGAGCTGTGGGTGAACCGCGCCATGACGAGATTGCGCACATCCGGGCAATCGAACCCGGTATCCAGCATATTCACGCTGACGAGGATTTGCGGGAATTCTTCCTTCTTGAAGCGCTTGATTTTGGCAGGCCCATCCACGCTGTCATCCGCCCCTAGTCCGGAGACGACGAAATCGGCGTAGCGTGTCGTGGGGCTTGGCTTCTTGTCGGCGAATGCGTCATCGAACATGCGCGCCAGTGTTTCAGCATGCCGTTTGGTGACGGCGAACACGATGGTCTTGCCCCAGTCGGGCGCACGGCGAACACCGTTGGGGCCGGTATAGCCATTCTCCAAAACGTCGCGGAACTCGCGCACCATGGCCCGGTTGCGCTCTGGAATCGTGAACTTTCGTTCGAGCGCCGATGGATCGACCATCAGCGGGTCACGGTCGGCGAACAGTGCTTCCAGTTCGGTGCGGCTCGCACTATCGAGCGCCTCCCAATCAATGTCGTTCCGCGCGACAGGAAATCCTTCGGTCGCTGCCGTGCGCGCCGTCATGGCGCGATAAATCTCGTACGGGACGAGGTGGCCGTCCGCGATAGCTTCCGCCATCCTATAGCTGTAGGTCGGGCGGCCAACCTCGAAAAAACGCAGCGTGTCGCGGATCGCCGCGCGGTCTTCGTCGTCCACATCCGGCGTATCCTGCATGACGCAGGGCGTGGCGGTTAGGCCGATCTTTATGCCGTCGAAATGGTCGAGCGCGCGCCGCCATTTGCCATAGATGCTGCGATGACACTCATCGATGACGATCATGTCGAAATAGCCGGACGAGTATTTTTCGTACTCATTCACCAGCGTTTGCAGCGTGACGATGGTGACGCGCTTTTCGTCCTGGAATCTGCGGCCTGTGCGCGGAGCGCGGTAACACGGTAGATGCGGAAGGTGTTCGGCGAACGTGTCTTCGGCCTGAGTCGCGAGCGTGTTCCTGTCCACGACGAACAGCGCGCGGGTTGTCCAGTTCGCTTCGAAAAGGCGCTTCAACAATGCAGCCGCCGTGCGAGTCTTGCCTGTGCCGGTCGCCATCTCGACGAGCATTTTCCGC
>JBBRVJ010000114.1:0-12111 GCA_038246975.1 Rhodobacterales bacterium
GGATGTGCTGCGGCTCGAAATGGCCGACACGCCGATCAGGATCATCCTGATCGAACCGGGCCCCATCGGCACCCGCATCCGCGTCAACGCGATCCCGCATTTCGAACGCTGGATCGACTGGCAAAACTCGGCCCGCCGCGACCAGTACACCGCCCTGCGCGCCCGGCTTTATGAAAGCCGCGGTCCGGATGCGTTCGAGTTGCCCGCCGCCGCCGTCACCGCCAGACTGATCCGCGCGCTGGACGCCCCCCGCCCCGCCGCGCGCTATTTTGTGACCACCCCGACCTACATCTCGGCCACCCTGCGCCGGGTGCTGCCGACATGGGCGCTCGACTGGGTCGTGTCGCGCGGCTGAAAATTGCCCTTCGCTTTTCCCGCCAACCCCCCTAGATCAGGGGTTCATACCCGGAGAAACCCGATGCTGCGCAACGATCCGATGTTCCTGATGGCCGCCGCCGCCTGCCTTGTCGTGGTGGTGGTTCTGATGCTGGGCATCGGAAGCTTCGCACGCGGGGGCGAGTTCGGCCGCAAGAACTCCAACCGATTAATGCGCTACCGCATCGTGGCACAGGGTGTGGCGGTGATCCTGATCATGGGCTTCGCCTGGCTCAACAGCGGAGGCGGCAACTGATGGTCGTTCTGTCGAAAATCTACACAAGGACCGGCGATGCGGGCGAAACCTCGCTGGGCAACGGCGCACGGGTCGCGAAACATTCGCTGCGCGTGTCGGCCTATGGCACCGTCGATGAAACCAACGCCACCGTCGGGATGGCCCGCCAGCATTCGACAGGCGACACGGATGCAGCCCTTGCCCGCATCTCGAACGACCTGTTCGACCTTGGCGCGGACCTCTGCACGCCCGACATGTTCAACGATGCCCGCGCAGAATACCCGCCCCTGCGGATGATCGCGCCGCAGGTCGACCGGCTGGAGCGGGAAATCGACACGATGAACGCCAAACTGACCCCCTTGCGCAGCTTCATCCTGCCGGGTGGCAGCGCCTTGGCCGCGCAGATGCATCTATGCCGCACGGTATGTCGGCGCGCCGAACGGCTGGTGGTGGAATTGGCGAGCATGGAAGAGGTGAACAGCGATGCGGTCAAATATCTCAACCGCCTGTCGGACTGGTTCTTTGTGGCGGGCCGCATCGCAAACAACGACGGGCGCGACGATGTGCTGTGGGTGCCGGGTCTGACCCGCTGATCTGTGTGTCTGCCCAGGCAAGCGGGGGTTTCACACCCCCGCACCCGCACTAAAGAGCGGGGGTTTCACACCCCCGCACCCGCACCAAAGAGCGGGGGTTTCACACCCCCGCACCCCCGTGGGATATTTGGACCAAGAGGAAAGGGACAGGCAAAGGGTGGTGGACGCGACGTCGCGACACATCAGGGTGTCGCATTTGATCTGTTCCGGCGGGCGTTCAGGTTGTAACACCACCCGATGCAGAGGCGGCCCTCCGGGGCTTGAGTAAAGGGATTTGCGCCGATGAAGGTTCTGGTGCCTGTCAAACGGGTGATCGACTATAACGTCAAGGTTCGCGTCAAGGCGGACGGATCGGGCGTCGATCTGGCCAACGTGAAGATGTCGATGAACCCGTTCGACGAGATTGCCGTCGAAGAGGCGATCCGTCTGAAGGAAAAGGGCATCGCGACCGAGGTGATCGTGGTGTCGATCGGCGTCAAGCAAAGCCAGGAAACCTTGCGTACCGCCCTTGCCATGGGGGCCGACCGTGCCATCCTGATCGAGGCGACAGACAATGTGCAGACCGACATCGAGCCCCTGGCCGTGGCCAAACTGCTCGCCGCCGTGGTTGCCGCCGAAGGGCCGGGTCTGGTGCTGTGCGGCAAACAGGCCATCGACAACGACATGAACGCCACCGGGCAGATGCTGGCCGCCCTGCTGGGCTGGTCGCAGGGCACCTTTGCATCGGAACTGGCGATTGCGGGCGACACTGCGACCGTGACGCGCGAAGTGGACGGCGGGTTGCAGTGCATCACGCTGAAAATGCCCGCGATCATCACCGTCGATCTGCGCCTGAACGAGCCGCGCTATGCCTCGCTGCCCAACATCATGAAGGCAAAGGCCAAGCCTATGGTCCTCAAGACGCCCGCCGATTACGGCGTCGATGTGTCGCCGCGTCTGGCCGTGCTGAGAACGGTCGAGCCTGCGGGACGCAAGGCCGGGGTCAAGGTCGGCTCGGTCGCCGAACTGATTGCGAAACTCAAAGACGAAGCGGGGGTGATCTGATGGGCGTTCTTCTTCTGGCCGATGTGGTCGATGGGAACCTGGCAACCGATCAGGTCGCTAAGGCGCTGACCGCCGTCAAGGCATTGGGCGAGGTGACGATTCTGGTCGCCGGGGCCGGCGGCGCGGCGGCGGCGGCAGAGGCCGCGACCCTGATGGGCGTCTCGAAAGTGCTGTTCGCCGATGATCACGCCTTTTGCCACGCGATGGCAGAACCGAACGCCGCGCTGATCCAGTCGCTGGCCAAGGATTACAGCCACATCGCCGCCCCATCGGGGGCTTTCTCCAAATCCGTGCTGCCGCGCGTGGCGGCGCTGCTGGACGTGATGGTGATCTCGGAAGTGCTGGCGGTGATCGACGCCGATACCTTTGACCGCCCGATCTATGCCGGGAACGCGATCCAAACCGTGAAATCCGCCGACCCGATCAAGGTGATGACGATCCGCACCGCCACATTCGACGCTGCGGCCAAGGGCGGATCGGCACCGGTCGAAAAGATCGCCGTGACCGCCGATGGCAGCCTGTCGGCGTGGGTCGAGGACCGCGTCGCCTCCTCCGACCGTCCCGAATTGACGTCGGCCGGAATTGTCGTGTCAGGCGGGCGCGGGGTCGGGTCGAAAGAGAGCTTCGATCTGATCGAATCTCTGGCCGACAAGCTGAACGCCGCCGTGGGCGCCAGCCGCGCTGCCGTGGACAGCGGGTATGCGCCCAATGACTGGCAGGTTGGTCAAACCGGTAAAGTCGTCGCTCCCGACCTGTACATTGCCGTCGGGATTTCGGGGGCCATCCAGCATCTTGCCGGCATGAAGGATAGCAAGATCATCGTCGCGATCAACAAGGACGAGGAGGCGCCGATCTTTCAAGTCGCGGATTATGGTCTGGTCGCGGATCTGTTTACCGCGGTGCCGGAAATGATCGAGAAGTTGTGAGGCGTAGGGTGCGTGCTTGCACGCACCGCTGGGCCTGAACAGCGGTGCGTGCAAGCACGCACCCTACGCCAGTTCCACCGCCGCGATTGCCGCCCGGCGTTGCAGCTCTGGCACCCCCAATGGATGCGCCAGAAACACCGGCAGCGGCATCATTTCCCACCGCTGCCCCTCATCGCCAAACCGGATTGCCGCGACCTCCGCAGCACTGATCCGCCCGGCAAAGAACACCGACGCCCGCAAAGGATCCCTCATCGACGGCCAGACCCGCCGCCAGATCAGCCTGTCAGCCGGCAACCGCAGCCCGAACTCCTCCTCCACCTCGCGCAGCAGACAGGCCTCGGGTTGCTCGTCCCCCTCGCGTCCGCCCCCCGGCAAATCCCACATCCCCGGCCAGGGCAATCCGGCCCGGTTATCGCGCAGATAGGTCAGGATCGCCCCACCGCACAGCAACGCCGCCTTGGCCCCGGTGAAATCCATCCTGCCGCCGCCCTGATCTGTGCCGATCAAAGCGCTATCCACTGCCCTGACACGTCATTCCGCCCCCGCCGCCTCCAGCTTACCCTCAGGTAACTCCCCCGAAACGGCCCCGATGCCCGGCCACATCTTCCTCACCGCCCGCGATCTGGCCCGGTCGGTCCGGTTCTGCGATGCCGTTCTGCCGCCCCTCGGCATCGCCGCCCGCCACGAACATGATGGCAAGACCGGGCCCATGGGCCATCCCGACCTCAAGAGCTTCGGCGCAAACGGCCACGGTTTCTTCTGGCTGACACAGGGCGAACCCGCCGCCGTCCATGTCTGATTTTTCGCCCGGTCAGAGGCCGAAGTCCACGCCGCCTGTTCCGTCGCCATCGCCACCGGGACGACGGACAACCCCGCCGCAGGGGCACTCCCGCGCCACGCCTGCCCCTACACCCGCGCTACTTTGCCGCCGACGTATCCGGCCCCGACGCACACAGCCTCGAAACCGTCTTTAAAAGCCGGCGGCATCCGGCCCGCGGCTGCCCCCAGCTCAGTTGTCGTTGATGTCGCGGTCCCACAGCTTCACCTGCCCGCCCCGCACCCCCATCTTCGCGCGCAAGCCAAGCCACGCCAGCACCGACAGCACCGCAAACACCAGCAGCAGCAGCGGCAGGTTGCCCCCCAACACCCCCAGCCCCACCAGCACCCCGGTCAGCACCCCCCCGATGGCAAAGCCCAGAAAGATAAAGCCGGGCACCAGAACCTCCAGCACGCCCAGGCCGAACCCCGCCACCACCCAGACCCACCACGTTGCCCACATCTGTCCCGCCCTTTCAACTTTCACCGAGCCTCGGCCGAAACGACGGCAACCCGGCTGAACCCGACCCTACCATGAAAGCCGCGCGCGATCTGTCGGAAACCGACCCGCTGACCCAAGATCCGAAACCCGACGCCCCCTGCAGGCTGAAATGGTCCACAGCAACCCGGATCAATCCCCGGCCTCATGCCCGCCCCTTCAACATCTTGAACGCGTCGGCAAAGGCATCCAGCGCCTGTGCCGGTACGATGATCATCTGCTTGCCGGCTCCCTGACCCACCGCCGTCAGCGCCTCGACCTGTTTCAACGCGACCTGATACTGCGCGGCCTCGATCCCGTTTTCCTTGATCGCCACGGCAATCACCCCGGTCGCATAGGCCTCGGCATCGGCCAGAATACGGCGCGCCTTGGCCTCTTGCTCGGCGGCGTAAAGTTCGGCATCGGCGTTCAACTCGACCGCCCGCTTCTTGCCCTCGGCTTCCGTCACCAGCGCCCGCCGCGCCCGCTCGGCATTCAGTTGCTGCAACATCGCGGTGCGCGTCGCGTCGTCCAGGTTCACATCCAGAATCTCGGCCCGCGTCACCTCGATCCCCCAGTCATCGACCAGAAGCCGCACCTGCTCGCGGATATTTGTCGCGACTTCCGCCCGGTTCGACTGCACCTGATCCAGTTCCATCTTGCCGATCTGGCCGCGCACGATCCCCGCCACCGTGGTCGCAATCGCGGCATCCACATCCCGGATGCGATAGACGGTCTTTTCCGGCTCGGTAATCCGGTAGAACACGGATGTTTCCACCTTCACCAGCACGTTGTCGGTGGTGATGGCATCCTGCTGCGCGGTCGGCAACTGCCGTTCGAGCACGGAAACCTTGTGCGCCACCCGGTCCAGAAACGGCACGACAAAGTTGATCCCCGGCCCCAACACGCTGCGCAGCCGCCCGAACCGTTCGACCACATGCTTTTCCGACTGCGGCACGATCCGCACGCCAAGGAAAATACACAGGATGATGAATGCGGCAATCGCCAGAAAAACCGCATTCCCGCCCAGGAAATCATTGATGTTCACAATCAGCCCTCCAAAAACACCCCTGTCAACTTGCCCCGAAACCGGCAGTGACGCAACACCGCTCTCTCGACACAGCCCGGCCCCCGGCCCATAGTGCTGATCATGCCCGCCCTGTGCCGCGATTGCCTGACCTCGTTTCCTGCGGGCACCCGCTGCCCCGCCTGCCGCAGCCCGCGCCTCGTGGCCCACCCCGAACTGACCGCCCTGACCATCGCCCACATGGACTGCGACGCCTTCTATGCAAGCGTCGAAAAGCGCGACAACCCCGCCCTGCGCGACCTGCCCGTGATCGTCGGCGGCGGCACACGCGGGGTGGTATCGACCTGCTGCTACATTGCGCGCATCCACGGCGTGCGGTCGGCCATGCCGATGTTTCAGGCGCTGAAACTCTGCCCGCAGGCCGTCGTCGTCAAACCCCGCTTTCCCGCCTACATCGAGGCCTCGCGCGCCATCCGCGCCCTGATGGAACGCCTGACCCCTGCCATCGAGCCGCTGTCTCTGGACGAGGCCTTCCTCGACCTGACCGGCACCGAACGGCTGCACGGCGCAGCCCCGGCCACCCTGCTGGCCCAACTGACGCGGCAAATGGAAACCGACCTTGGCCTCACCGGTTCGGTCGGCCTCAGCCACAACAAGTTCCTCGCCAAGATCGCCTCGGATCTCGACAAACCGCGCGGGTTTTCGGTGGTCGGGCGGGCCGAAACCGAAAGCTTCCTGCACTCCAAACCCGTCCGCATCATCTGGGGCGTCGGCACCGCCACGCAAAGCGCACTCGAGGCCGCAGGCATCCGCACCATCGCCGATCTGAAACGCTGGGACCGCACAGACCTGATCGCCCGCTTCGGCTCGAACGGCGACCGGCTGTGGCATCTGGCACGCGGGCTTGATACCCGCCGGGTGAACCGGGACGAGAAAGTGAAGTCGATCAGCAAGGAAACCACCTTCAACCAGGATACCGCCGACCCCGACCTGCTGGACGGCCACCTGTGGCGGCTTTCCGAACAGGTGGCCGACCGGGCCAAGGCCAAACAGCTTTCCGGCCGCACCGTCACCCTGAAACTGAAACGCAGCGACTTTCAGACCGTCACCCGGCGGCACGCGCTGCCCGACCCCACGCAACTGACCGACCGGATCTACCGCGCCGCCGCCGACCTGTTCGCCCACGCCCCGCAAGGCCCGTTCCGCCTGATCGGGGTGGGCATCAGCGACCTTGCCCCCGAAGCCGACGCCGACCTCAGCCGCGACCTGCTGGACCCCGACGCCCCCAGACGCGCCGCCGCCGAACGCGCGACGGACGAAATTCGCGCCCGGTTTGGCCATGACGCAATCATCAGGGGGCGCAGTCTGCGCTAAGGCCGACAGTCAGAGGGACGCAACCCCTATTCCGCCGCCAGCGGCACCTGCCGACGCCCGATGTCGGCGATCTCGGCCACCACCCCCGTCATCAACTCGCGGAACGCGGAAAAGCCCGGCAACGGCTCGATCCGGACTTCGTCCATGTACAGGCTGCGGTCGATCTCGACCTGCACCACATGCTGCAACACCGAGGGGCGGCCATAGGCTTGCGTGATATAGGCCCCCGCAAACGGCGCGTTGCGCGCAACCCGCAGGCCCGCGCCGATGAACGCCGCCTCGACCCGCGCCATCACTTCGGGCGAGGCGGCCGCCCCGAACCGGTCGCCCAGCACCACCTCGGGCTTGGGATGCGCGATGCGCGAATGGCTCTCGATCGCCTCGTGCGGCATCGAATGGCAGTCGATCACGATGGCCTCGCCGAACTCGGCCCGCGTCGTCTGGATCAACCCGCGCAGCGCGCCGTGATAGGGGTGCCAGTAGCGCGCAATCCGCGCCTCCGCCTCGGCCAGCGGGATCTTGCCGCGATAGATCGCGCGCCCCCCCGCCACGACCCGCGGGATCACCCCCAGACCGGACGAGATGCGCGGGTTGTGCGCCGCCCGCATCGCCCCCTCGATCACGCCGGGGTCCAACTCGTCATGCGCCCGGTTCAGGTCCAGATAGGCGCGCGGCACGCAGGCCGCCAGCAACGGCGCGCCGAACCTAGGGGCCATGTCGAACAGACCTTCGACGAACGCATCTTCCGAAGACCGGATCGCCCGCGCATCCAGCGCCGACGCCTCCAGAAACGCCGCCGGATAATCGCGCCCCGAATGGGGCGACGAAAAGATCACGGCAGTTTCCTGCCGGACGGGGCGGATCAGGCGGAAAGCGTCACGGGTCATGCACACTCCTGTCACATACAGCTATAGCGCGGAAATCTGGCGCACCAAAACCCCTTGAACAGCCCTGCTTTACGATTTATAGCCCACCCATCGACGCGGTCCCGCCCGCGTCCTTTTTGTTTGGGCGGGGTGGCTTCGGCAGGCGGGCGGTTAGCTCAGCGGTAGAGCACTACGTTGACATCGTAGTGGCCACAGGTTCGATCCCTGTACCGCCCACCATTCACCGCCCTCCGCAAGGAGGGCACGTTGTTTTCATTCGGCGCAGACGCGCCGCGAACAGGAGGACCGATATGAAGGTCGCAAACTCGCTCCGCTCGCTGAAGACGCGTCATCGCGATTGCCAGGTCGTGCGCCGCAAAGGCCGCGTCTATGTGATCAACAAGACGCAAAAACGCTACAAGGCCCGTCAGGGTTGAGGCGTGGATTCAGCACTGGATAGGCCGCCGGGGGAAACCTTTGGCGGCTTTTTCATGCCTGCCCGCAGGGTAGGGTTCCCCCGCCATGCCCTGATTCGCAAATCATGGTGAACACCCCCCCGGATGCCGTCCCGTCTGCACAGGGGGTGCACAGGGGGTGTACAGCAGGCAGACCGCCGTTTTTCGTCAAACCCCGACGATTAACTCTGCGTTCCCATGCACTTACTGCAAAGGCACCAACGCCGCCGCCGGAACCCATCCCAACGCCGCGCCATCCTTCGCAATCC
Source organism: Rhodobacterales bacterium (assembly GCA_038246975.1). Taxonomy (GTDB): domain Bacteria; phylum Pseudomonadota; class Alphaproteobacteria; order Rhodobacterales; family Rhodobacteraceae; genus JAIYDJ01. The sequence goes on from JBBRVJ010000114.1 coordinate 8,459, forward strand.
GCGCGAACCCGTCCTTTTCCTCGATGCGAAACACCCCAAAGAACCCGCTTGCGTCGATCACCGTCACCTGCGTCCCCCCCGGCGCGTCCATCACCGGCGTTCCCACCGCCACCACATGGCTCAACGTCGCCGGAAACCGCTCCGGCGCATCGCCCAGCACGGTGACCGAAGCCCCCAGCGCAAAATCCGACCCCTTGATCGACATCTGCGGCACCTGCCGGAACCCAAAGGCCGAGGCGGAAATCTCGGGCACCTTCACGTCAAGATAACTTGCCAATTCAGTGACTTCGATGGTGGCATTGCCGTTGGTATCGCCCAGCGCCATCGCGTCCAGCAGGCTCCAAGTCATCACCCCGTGCCCCCGATACCCCTCCAGCGCGGGCGCATCGTCGGTGGACGCCGAAAGGATCGTGCGCCCCATCGCCCGCGTCAACCGCTCGACCGCCGCCGACTGCGCCATGGCCCCGTCGACCGACCGGGTTTCGGTCAGGCTGCCACTCTCGCAAGTGTCGTAAATCATGACGGATTTCTTCGCTTTGACCCGCGCCGCCCATTCCTGCCAACGGTCCTGATCGATCCCGCCCGCCCGGATCGGATCATCGCCGGCAAAGCGGAAATCCTGCGGAATGAAGTAATATTTCCCCGCCACCGTCTTGCCGTGACCTGCAAGAAAGAACAGGAAAACATCCTGCGATTTCACCACCTTGCCCATTTCGGCAAAGGCCGCGTCCAGCTTGGCCGCCGTCACATCCGCGTCCAGAAGCGTCACCACGCTGACGGTTGAAAACAACCCCGACCCCGCCTTTTTCATCGCATCGCCAAAGGCTTGCGCATCCGCTGCGGCATACTTCAGTTGCAACCGCCCGTCGGCATAGTCGTTCACCCCCACCGCCAGCACATGCAGCGCGGGCGGTTCGCTCGACGCCACCCCGTCCCATTCGACCGTCAAGGTCTGCGGGGCCGAGGCCAACAGCCCGGCGGCATTGTAGGCGACGACCTCGATGGTGTTCAAACCCGGCTCCAGCGCCACACGGGTGGTAGCCGTGGCCGCGTCAGACACAAGCGGTGCTGCGGACCGGGCCTGCACATCCACCGTCAACCCGTTCAACCGCCACTCAACCCGGCCGATCCCGCCGCCTTCGTCCTGCAACTCGATCTCGATCTCGATCTCGGGCTCCGTCGCCATCGACCCTTCGCGGGGCAGCGAGAACCGGATGTAAGGCGCAGGTCCCGACCCCAAAACCCGGGACAGATCAAGCTCTTGTGCAGCCCGTGCCACCTCGCCCTGCGGGTCGCCCGCCAGCTTGGCCGCGACCAGATCGGGCCGATAGAGCGCCTGATAGACCTGATCGACCGAAAACGCGCGCAGCCCCGTCGACACCGATACCAGCTTGGCCCCGTTTTCCGACGCCGCAAAGAACCCCTCGGGCGTCAGCACCAGCCATTCGCCATCCGGGGTTGCCAGAAATTCGGCCAGCAGCGCACCGGTCGCCAGATCATAAGCACGGTGGAGGCCGACCGGCTCTGACACCACCCCTAGTCGCCCACCCGCCAGGGCAACGCCTGCAAGCGGGCCCGGCAACGCCTCCAGCCGCGCCTGCACCTCGGCGGGATAGACCTGCGCCGCGTCGTAATCCAGCCGCGCCGCGATCGCCGCCTGCTCTGCGTCCGACAGCGGAACCGGGGCAAGCGTGGTCATGTCAAAGGCCGTCACCAGACCTTCGTCCAGCCCGGAATACAGATAGAACCGGTCGCCCTCGGTTTCGATCCGCTCTTCGCTGCCAAAGCCGTAACCGTTTGTCGGCACGACACTTTCCAGCCTGCCCTGCACAAGATCCCAGACCCAGATGTTGCTGTCGCCATCGGACGAAAAGAACCGGCTGCCCTGCAAGGCCGCCGTGGCACTGTCCGACACGGTAAGCGGCGCGGCAAAGCTGGCGGTCACCTGTCCCTTTACCGGATCCAGCAACAGGATATCCTGCCCTTCCATCCCCACGATCACCAGCTCGCCTCCGGGGGTGAACGCCAGCCGGTCGACCGAGTAGATGAACTGCGTCAGCCCCGCCCGGGCTGCCTCGGCGTTGCGGTCAAGTGTCTGATTGAACACCACTTCCCCGGTGGTCAGGTCGCGCACCTCGATGATCGCCACATAGTCCGCATCGTCGGCGTCACGTTGCCCGGCATAGGCCACCAGCCCGCCATCGGCCGAAACATCCAGCGTCAGGATATCGCGGATGCCCTTGGGCAGGTCGATCTTGCGCACCCCCTGGTCCGAGGTCACCTCCAGCCAGTTGCGCGGGTGGTAAAAGCCGTCTGTGCCTTGCTCCAGCACATAGCGCAGGTTCACCAGAACCCCCTCGGCCGACAGCGCCATGGACGGCACCGCGCCGTCAAAGGGGCCATCGCCAAACTCTGGCGGCGGGCCTTCGGGTTGGCGGAACGTAACCTCGCCTGCCAGCGTCATGGCGATCAGCCCCCCGCGCACCGACCCCGCATAAAGCGTGGCCCCATCGTCGGAAAACCGCAGCTTTTGCGCCTTTTCAATGCGTTGCATGCCCCGCTGCCCGGTCCGGGCATCCCAGGTCTGGATCGTCTGACCATCCGTGGTGGCCAGCATCGCCCCATCCGGCGACAGCACCATGTCGATCACCGCCCCCTGATGCGGGCGGATGCGGGTCAATTCCTGCCCCGTCACGGCGTCCAGCACCAGAACATGCCCGGTCGACAGCCCCGCCGCGATCAACTCGCTCCCCGGCAACAGCACGGCCTGCACCGCCTCGGCCAGCGGCAGCTTGCGGATCAGGCGGTGCGAGGTAAAGTCCCACAGCGCGATCTCGGCCCGGTCTTGCAGCGCCAGCGTGGTCAGCATGACCGACTGATCCGGCGTGACATGGATCGAATGGATCGAGGCAATGTCTTGAAAAACATAGTAATGCGGGTTGGATGGTTGCAGGGTGTAGCCCGGCACGCGCCCCGTTTGCGCCTCGGCCAAGGACGCCAGCGGCAGGTTCAACCGCGTTGCCGGGTCGGTGGCGGTGGGGGCGATCACCCCCCACAGATCGCCCAACCGAACCGGCACGATCCCGCCGCCATGCCGCCAGAAATCGTCGAACTGCGGGCTGGCGGCATAACTGCCGTCTTCAAGGATGAATCCGCGCTTGTCGCCCTGCTGCACCCCGGCCAGACCATCCGAGAACGAATAGGCCTGATCGAACTGCGGCTTAATGATGTAGTCACCCGCCCGGTCGATGTAACCCCACAGCCCTGTCGCCGGATCCTGCACCGGGGCCAGACCTTCGGAAAACTCGCGCGCGGATTGAAAGCTGCCGTCGAATTCGGTCGAGGTGCCGTAGATACCGACGTAATTCCACACATCACCGGTTTGCACGGCGGCAAAGCCTTCGGCAAAGCGGCCGACGTGGTCAAAGGGAACCTCGCCGCCGTTGATCGAGGAATAGGCGCAGTCCAGATGCCCGGCCTTGCCTCCCGCGACAAAGGCGACGTAACCTTCGGAAGGCGCAGACATTTCCGTGACGTCCGAGAATTGGCTGACCACCCGTTCATCGCCTTGATGGACAGCCGTCGGCACGCCGCCCGCCGTTCCCACCATGCAGGAACCGTCATTGCCAACCAGCGTGTCGAACGGCAGGGGA
>JBBRVJ010000115.1:0-11969 GCA_038246975.1 Rhodobacterales bacterium
GCTAACCAACCGTTAACCCTGTGATGGCAGACTGCGGTCATGCCCAATTACATCCGCCCCCAGACCACCGCCAGTTCCATCTTCTTCACCGTTGCTTTGGCGGCGCGGGGCGATGACCTGCTGCTGCGCGAGGTGGAACGGTTGCGACAGGCGGTGCGCATCACACGGGCCGAGCGGCCCTTTGTGATCGACGCCTGGGTCGTGCTGCCCGACCATCTGCACGCGATCTGGACGCTGCCTGCAGGCGATAGCGACTATTCCACCCGGTGGCGGCTGATCAAGGCGCGGTTTTCGGCAGGCTTGCCCAAGGGGCTATTGCGACCCAGCCACATCGCGCGGAACGAGCGGGGCATCTGGCAGCGCCGGTTTTGGGAGCATCATCTGTTTACCCCAGAGGATCACGCCGCCCATCTGCGGTTCTGCCGCGATGACCCCGCCCGGCATGGGCTGGTCGAGGATGGCCGCGATTGGCCCTATTCGTCCTACCGCCGCGAAATGCCGCTCCGGTTGGCGGGGTGATTGGCTGGTAGCGTGACGATCTGGGACAACCGCGCAGACGCAAGTTTACATCTGTTCGATTTGCACGGCAGCGACTGAGGCAAGGTCCGCCGCACGAGAATCTCTCAGCGCCACGGCTTTGCCCCAATCTCAACGATCAACAGGTAAAGGGCGTGCTAGACCAGGGCGCCCGTTCGGAAGTTTGGACACCAGCGCCATCGGTGCTGCCCCAGCGCTGACGGAAGAACCCGCGTAGGGTGCGTGCTTGCACGCACCGCCGTTCAAAAATCGAACAGATCGCCCAGAAAGCTTTCGCGGCGTTTGCCCTTGTAGCCGCGGCGGTCGTCGTCGTCGTCGTGACGCCCGCCCCTGGGCGCATCGCGGTAACCTGAGGGTTCGGCGGCGCGCCGCGGTTCAGGCTGGTATACAGGGGGCGGAGGCGGGGCCGACGCGCGCGCGGGTGCGGCAGCCGGGATGCCACGCTCGATGATCTTGTCCAATTCGCCGCGGTCCAGCCAGACACCCCGGCATTTCGGGCAATAGTCGATCTCGACGCCGCTGCGGTCTGTCATTACCAGTTGTTCACCATCCACGGGGCATTGCATCGGCTTCTCCTTGATTACACCGCCTCAACATGGGGTTGCGCCGCTTGCCTGCAAGTCGCGGCGCGCAAAAACTCTGACCCTTCCCACCGTTTCCCCACGTGGAAGCCGCCCCGATCTCGGGGCGGCTTTCGAGGTCCCTGACCAATGGGTCAGGCGCGCCGGATCACCCGCAGCAAGAGCAACAGGATCACCGCACCAATGGTCGCGTAGATGACCGCGCCGCCGATGCCGACACCGAGGCCAAGGCCGAGGCGCGGGAACAGTAGTGATGCGATGACTGCCCCCACGATGCCGACCGCGATATTTCCCAACAGGCCAAATCCGTAGCCCTTGACGATCTGGCCTGCCAGCCAGCCCGCAATGGCACCGACAAGGATGACGACGAGAAGTGCAGTAATTTCCATGGACGTGCCTCTTTTTGTTGCAAATCGGCGAATACCCGACTTCAAATCGTCAACGCAGGCTGTGCCTTTGGGGTTCCTTGCCTGCGGGGTCAAATTTACCAAACCGAGACGACGATGTCGCGAAGGCGTTACCTTGCTGGGCCATCTGTCGTGACAATGTAACCTGTTCAAGGAAGGATGCTTCATGTCCGCTCGGCTTCTGGGTCTGACGTCGGTATTGGCAATAGGGGCGGCCCTGCCTGCCCTTGCCGAGATGAATTTCAACCGCATCGCGACTTTCGCGACCCCCGAAAACATGGCGACCGGCGAAGACCGCGCCCGTCCGACCAGCGCCGAAATCATCTCGGCCTCGCCCGATGGCATGACGCTGATCTATACCGACAGCCCGCTGGGCGCGGTCGGTCTGATCGACATCACCGATCCCAAGGCCCCCAAGGCGCTGGGCAATGTCGATGTGGGCGGCGAGCCGACGACGGCCAAGATTTCCGACACACAAGCCTTTGTGGCGGTCAACACATCAGCCGACAAGATCAACACCTCGGGCAAGCTGGTCACGATTGATCTGGCCACACGCGCGATCACGGCGGAATGCGAGTTGGGCGGGCAGCCGGATTCGGTGGCCTCTGCCAAAGACGGATCGTTCCTTGCGATTGCCATCGAGAACGAGCGGGACGAGGACCTGAACGATGGCGAACTGCCGCAGATGCCCGCAGGTTTCGTGGTCAAGCTGCCGGTCACCAACGGCGTGGTAGATTGCGCAGGATTGCAGAAGATCGAGGTGACGGGGCTGGCCGAGGTTGGCGGCGACGACCCGGAACCCGAGTTCGTGGACGTGAGCGACGCGGGCGAGATCGTCGTCACGATGCAGGAAAACAACCACATCGTGGTGATCGGGACCGACGGCGCAATCGCCAGCAACTTCAGCGCGGGGGCCGTCGACCTTGATGGCATCGACACCAAGCGGGACGGAAAGCTGGACTTTACCGCCGCGAAGGAAGGTGTGCCGCGCGAACCCGATGGCGCAAAATGGCTGGACAACGACCATTTCGCCGTGGCCAACGAGGGCGACTACGAAGGCGGCAGCCGGTCGTGGACCATCTTCAGGAAGGACGGCACCGTGGTTTACGAGTCCGGGCCGAGCCTGGAGCATGCGATTGCCGCGATCGGCCATTATCCGGAAGGCCGGTCGCGGTCCAAAGGTGCGGAGTTGGAATCGGTCGAGATTGCCAGGTTCGGCGAGACCAACATGGCCTTCGTCGCTTCGGAGCGCGGCTCGATCATCGGGGTTTATGATCTGACCGACCCTGCGGCTCCGGTGCTGAAACAGTTGCTTCCGTCGGGTGTGTCGCCCGAAGGCATGGTGGCAATGCCGGGGCGCAACCTGCTTGCGTCCGCCAACGAGGTCGATTTCGTCGAGGATGGCGGCGCGCGCTCGCATGTGATGATTTTTGAGTTGTCCGAAGCGCCAGCGACCTATCCGATGATCACTTCGGCGGGTACCGAAAGCTTGCTGGGTTGGGGGGCTTTGTCGGGTCTGGCGGCTGATCCGGCCGAGGCGGGCAAGCTTTATGCGGTGTCGGACAGCGTTTATGGCGCGATGCCGATGATCTACACCATCGACGCTGCGCAAACCCCGGCCAGGATCACCAGCGGTTTGCTGGTGACGCGCGGCGGCGATGCGGCGCAGAAGCTGGATCTGGAAGGGATTGCCAGCGACGGCGAAGGCGGCTTCTGGCTGGCGTCGGAAGGCCGCAGCGACCGGTTGATCCCGCATGCGATCTACCGGGTCGATGCCGAGGGCGAGATCAAGACCGAGATCGCCTTGCCCGCCGAATTGCTGGCCAACGAAATCCGCTTCGGGTTCGAAGGCATCACCGTGGCCGGGGATTGGCTGTGGATGGCCGTGCAGCGCGAGTGGAAGGACGATGCCAAGGGCATGGTCAAGCTGCTGGCCTACAACACCGTCGACGAAACCTGGGGTGCGGTGCATTATCCGCTCGACGCGCTGGCAGACGGTGCGTCCGAGGCGGCATGGATCGGTCTGTCGGACATCACCGTGAACGGCGACTGGGTCTATGTCATCGAGCGTGACAACCAGATCGGTGCTGCGGCGGTGACCAAGAAGATCTACCGCGTGGCCCTGTCGCAATTGGTTCCGGCGGAACTTGGCGGCGCGCTGCCTGTGGTCACCAAAGAGCTGGTGCGCGACCTGATGCCCGATCTGGCGGTTCTGAACGGCTATACCCCGGAAAAGGTCGAAGGCTTTGCGATTGACGCCGCAGGCACCACTTGGGTCGTCACCGACAATGACGGCGTGAGCGACAGTTCGGGCGAGACGCTGTTCTGGTCGTTCGGCGCGGTCCGGTAGGCGTTCAACTCCCCCTTTCAAGGCCCCCGGCAGCGCCGCCGGGGGCTTTTCTTTTTTGCGACGCCCGACAAAGGCTTGACGGCGGGGTCGCGGCGCGGCTTGGTGCAAAAATCGCTACAATGGCGTGGAACCGACGAGTGCCCCAATTGACCCAGCTTTTTTGCCGTATGGCCGCCGTTTTGTCTGTGCTGAGCCTCGCCGCCTGTGCCCCGCCCCCCCCGGACGGGCCCACGCTGACCACCCGTGCCGGTTACGAGGCGACGCAGGATGGTGAATTCTTCATTCAGTCGGTCGAGGAACGTCACCTGGCGGGCGGTCATGCGCGCGAGGAGGTCGATTATGCGGGCAGCGAATCGCCGGGGTCAATCGTCGTCGACACCTTTACCCGCAGGCTGTACTTCGTGCTCGATGGTGGGCGTGCCGTTCGCTACGCCATTGCGGTGGGCCGCGAAGGTCTGTCGTTTCGCGGCACCGGGGTCATCGGGCGCAAGGCGGAATGGCCGTCTTGGCAGCCGACCGCCAACATGATCCGCACCCGCCCCGACCTGTATGCCGCCTATGCCGGCGGTCTGCCGGGTGGGCTTGAAAACCCGCTGGGCGCGCGGGCGTTGTATCTGTATCGCAACGGCCGCGACAGCTATTTCCGCATCCATGGCACGATCGAAAACGCGTCGATCGGGCGGGCCACTTCGGCGGGCTGTATCCGGCTGTTCAATCAGGACGCCATGGACCTTTACAACCGGACCGAGATGGGGGCACGGGTCAAGGTCCGCAGTCTGGCAGAAAGTCTGGCGCTGGAAGGCCCGTTCATGGACGACGCCTTTGGCCTGGCGGTGCCGGAAACATCCGAGAACATCGCCCAGAAAGAGCGTGACAAGATAGTCGTCGCAGAACGCGAGGCACAGGCCGTGCGAGATGCCGCGATTGCCGCGGAAAACGCAGCGGTCGAGGCCGAAAGGGCCGACCGCAGACGTCTGGCCGCCTGCCGTCGTCAGGGAATAGGCCCGGACGATTGCCCGCAGCCCGAGGTGCTGGAAGAGGTCACGACCGGATAACGTAGTCCTTCAGCGTCGTTTCGACGACCTCCCAGATGCCCTCGAATCCGGGCCGGATGATCAGACTGTCACCGGCCCGCAGGGTGGTGACCGGGCCGTCGGCTTCGGTCAGGATCGAGTGGCCTTCAAGGATGTGGACATACTCCCATTCGGAATAGGACACCCGCCAGATACCGGGGGTGGACTGCCATAACCCGCAATACAGCCCGTAGCGATCTTCGATGTTCCAACTGGTATGCACCGGGTCGCCTGCGATCACACGATCTGGGGCGGGGCGGGTGACTTCGGGCGCGATGCCTGTGCGGGTGACTTGGGCGATATGGGTCATGGATTCTCCTGTTTTCGCCATGGCATACCAGCTTTGCCGCCCCGTCAAGCCCGCCTTGCGCTGCGCTGCGGCGCTAGATTGTTGCGGCGGGGGGGCGGTTGTGCCCATATGTCGGGCAGTTCCACAACGCCCGAGGTTCGCCCATGAGCGCCACATCCCCCAACCGCCCCGTTCTGCCGCCCGACATTCTGGCCCGCAAGGGGGGGGTGCCGCTGGTGGTGCTGACCGCCTACACCACCCCTGTTGCGCGGTTGGTCGATGCCCAATGCGATATCGCGCTGGTCGGTGATTCGGTGGGGATGGTGCTGCATGGCATGCCGTCGACGTTGGGCGTGACGATGGAGATGATGATTCTGCATGGCCGGGCCGTTGTGCGGGGATTGTTGCGCGCGATGGCGGTGATCGACATGCCGTTCGGGTCGTACGAGGAAAGTCCGCAGCAGGCCTATCGCAACGCGGCCCGTCTGATGACGGAAACCGGCGCGCCTTCGGTCAAGCTGGAGGGGGGCGCGCATATGGGCGAAACCATTGCGTTCTTGACGGCGCGGGGCGTGCCAGTGATGGCGCATGTCGGGTTGACGCCGCAGGCGGTGAACACGCTGGGCGGCTACAAGGTGGTGGGCCGCGATGCCGAGGCCGACCGAGTGATGGCCGATGCGGTGGCCGTGGCGGCTGCCGGGGCCTTTGCGGTGGTGCTGGAAAAGGTGCCGGTGGGGCTGGCGGGGCGGATCACGGCGCAGGTGGCGATCCCCACCATCGGCATCGGGGCCGGGGTCGATTGCGACGGGCAGGTGTTGGTGGTCGATGACATGCTGGGCCTGTTCACCGAGTTTCGCCCCAAGTTCGTCAAGCGCTATGGCGCCTTGGGACAGGCCGCTGCCGAGGCGATTGCCGCCTATGCCGAGGACGTCCGCGCACGGCGGTTTCCGGGGCCGGAGCATGGGTTCGCCGATGTGGTGATGGGGCCAACGACTTGATTTTCCGGACGGTATCCGATCTGCGCGGCGTCGTGCGGGGTTGGAAGGCGGCGGGCGATGTGGTGGGCGTGGTGCCGACCATGGGGGCGCTGCACGCGGGGCACCTGTCGCTGGCCCGTGCGGCAAAGGCGGAATGCGAGCGGGTGATCGTCACGATTTTCGTGAATCCCAAGCAGTTCAACACTCCCGGTGACTTGCTGAAATACCCCAGGTCGGAACCAGCGGATTTGGCGCTGTTGGCGGCGGTTGGCGTGGACGCAATCTTTGCGCCCGACCCGGCCGAGGTTTACCCGGCGGGGTTTGTCACGACGGTGTCGGTCGGAGGCGTGTCGGGGCCGATGGAGGGCGCGCTGCGGCCGGGGCATTTTGACGGGGTGGCGACGGTGGTGACCAAACTGTTTGGCATGACCCTGGCCGACCGGGGCTATTTCGGGCAGAAGGATTGGCAGCAAGTACAGGTGGTCAAGCGGCTGGTTCGCGATCTGAACATGCCCGTGTGGATCGTGGGCTGTGAAACAGTGCGCGAGGCGGACGGGCTGGCGATGTCGTCGCGCAATGCCCGGCTATCGGCTGCGGGGCGCGGCAAGGCGGCGGCCTTGCATGCGGCGATGGGGCGGGCGGCTGAGGCTGTGCGGCGCGGGCAACTCGGGGCGCTGGAGACTTGCGCCGCCGAGGTGCTGGCGGCGGGGTTCGAGTCGGTGGAATATCTGGAGTTGCGCGACGCGGCGACGCTGATGGAGCCTGTGGCGCTGGACCGGCCCCTGCGGTTGCTGGCGGCGGCGTGGCTGGAGGGAGTGCGGTTGATCGACAATATCCCGGTTTAGGGGGTTCTGTGGGTTGATCGGCTGCAATGGTTCGGTTTTCGCGTCGGATAACGTCGGGCATCCGTCGGGCATCCTTATCGACTGTGCCCTGTCCGGCCCCCCTTACCCCTTCTCGTGAAAGAAATCGTGGATCAGCGTCGCCATCGCAGCCGAGATGCCGTTCACCGCCAGCAGGTCCGGCAGGCCCGCCCGCGCCACCGCCTTGGCCGAGCCGAAATGCGACAGCAGCGCCTTTTTGCGCGCGGCCCCGACCCCCGGAATATCGTCCAGCGGAGTCGCCGAAACCGCCTTGGCGCGTTTGGCCCGATGTGCGCCGATGGCCCAGCGGTGGGCCTCGTCCCGCAGGCGTTGCACGAAATACAGGACCGGATCGTTCATCCGGAGGGCAAAAGGCCGCTCGCCGGGGCGGTAGAATTCCTCTTTGCCCGCATCGCGGTCGACGCCTTTGGCCACACCGATCATCGCGATGTCATCGACGCCAAGTTCGGCCATGATCCCCGCCACCGCCGACACCTGCCCCGCGCCGCCGTCGATCAGCACGAGGTCGGGCCATGACTCCGACTTGCGGTCGGGGTCTTCCTTGATCAGGCGTTCGAAGCGGCGGGTCAGCACCTCTTTCATCATGCCGAAATCGTCGCTGTTCGCGCCTGCGTCGGACTTGATGTTGAACTTGCGATACTGCGCGTTGAGGAAGCCTTCGGGCCTCGCCACGATCATGCCGCCTACCGCGTTGGTGCCCTGAATGTGGCTGTTGTCGTAAACCTCGATCCGGCGGGGCGGGGCGTCGAGGCTGAACGCCTCGGCCAGACCATCCAGAAGGCGGTTTTGCGTGCTGGTTTCGGCCATCTTGCGCGCCAGACTTTCGCGGGCGTTGCGGGCGGCGTTTTCGACCAGTTCGGCCTTTTCGCCGCGCAGGGGAACTGCCATTTCAACCCGGCGACCTGCGCGATCGGACAGAAATTGGCCGACCAGATCGGGGTTTTCCACCCCATGCGACAGCAGGATCAGCCGGGGCGGTTCCTTGTCGTCATAGAACTGGGCAAGAAAAGCCTCCATGATTTCAGGCTCTTCGGCACCTGCTCCGGTTTTGGGATAAAAGTCGCGGTTGCCCCAGCTTTGATTGGCGCGGATGAAGAACACCTGCACGCAGGCATGCCCCTGATCCAGATGCAGGGCGACCACATCCGCCTCGGGCACCCCCGCCGGATTGATGCCTTGCGACGATTGCACTTGCGTCAGCGCCTTGATCCGGTCGCGCAGGGCGGCGGCGCGTTCAAACTCCATCGCGTCGGAGGCGGTCGCCATCTCGACCGCCAGATTGGCCTGCACGTCGGTGGTCTTGCCTGCCAGAAAGCGTTCGGCATCGGCGACGAGGGTGGCATAGCCCGCCGGATCGACCTTGCCCACACAGGGCGCGGCACAGCGTTTGATCTGGAATTGCAGGCATGGCCGGGTGCGGCTGTCGAACATCGAATCGGTGCAGTTGCGCAGCAAAAAGACCTTCTGCAACTGGTTCAGCGTGCGATTGACCGCCCCTGCCGAGGCGAAGGGGCCGAAATAACTGCCCTTTTCCGACTTCTTGCCGCGGTGCTTTTTCAACTGCGGAAAGGGATGTTCCTTGCCGATCAGGATGTTTGGAAAGGATTTGTCATCGCGCAACAGCACGTTGTAGCGAGGTTTCAACTGCTTGATCAGGTTCTGTTCCAGCAACAGCGCCTCGATCTCGGTGCGCGTCGTCAGAAACATCATGCTGGCGGTTTCGTGGATCATCCGGGCGATGCGCCCCGAATGACCCGAGGGGCGGGCGTAGTTCGAAACACGCGCGCGCAACTGGCGGGCCTTGCCGACATACAGCACTTCGGACTTGTCGTTGAGCATCCGGTAGACCCCCGGAGAGGCGTCCAGCGTCTTGAGGTAGCCTTGAACGACCTCGTATCCGGTCAGTTGGGTCGGGCTGTCGGTCACGCGCGGGGGCCTTTGTCTGGGGCGTTGATTCCAGGTATTGGCTGCAATGATAATCGGGCTGTGGCAAGAGAAAAGCTGTCCCCGGTTTCTGTGGACAACTCTGCGCACAACATTTCGGGAGCGTGGAATTTCCTTTGTATTTGGCCCGGTTCGTTGATGTGCCTGTTTTTTAAGCTATTTACCAAAGCATTGATTTTCATAGGTTTAATTTTCCCATCGGGCAAATCGCTGATAAGCCTTAGGAATTTGTAACGGCTATGTGAACAGAGAGGCAACGGTGCACAACTTTGGCGACTGCGTTGCGCGGGGTCACTCGACCCCCAACACATCGGGGGTCTGCCAGGCCAGATGTTGACCGCCATCCACCGAAATCATTTGGCCTGTGACGGCGGGCGAATCGAGGAAAAACCCCAGCGCTGCCGTGATGTCGGCGGGATTTGCCCCGCGATGCAGCAGACCGGCTGCGCGCTGCCGGGCAAAGTGGCTGTCGGTCTGCCTTGCGCCTTGCAGCGTCGGGCCGGGGCCGATGCCGTTGACGCGGATGTCGGGGGCCAGCGCTTGGGCGGCGGTGCGGGTCAGCGCCCAGAGACCCATCTTGGCCACGGTATAGGACATGAATTCGGGCGTCAGTTTGTGAACCCGTTGGTCGATCATGTTGACGACCAACGCACTGGAGATGGGTTCGCCCGCCGCATCGGGCTGCGCCTTGGGGGACTGTGCGGCGAAGTGCTGGATCAGCACGAACGGCGCGCGCAGGTTCGATTCGATGTGGCGGTCCCAACTGGTGCGGGTGGCGGTCTGGATGCTGTCGTATTCGAAGATCGAGGCGTTGTTGATCAATACGTCCAGCGGACCGCCCAGCCCATCAGCGGCGCGGGCGATCAGGGTTTCGGTCTGCGTCTCGTCCAGCAGGTCGGCGTGCAAGGCCACGGCGCGCCGCCCCATCGCGGTGATTTCGGCAACCAATGCCTCGGCGTCATCATGCGACGACGCGTAATGCACCGCCACGTCATACCCCCGCCCCGCCAGATACAGCGCCATCGCCCGACCCAGCCGTTTGGCCCCGCCTGTCACCAAAGCCCGCATCGGCTATCCCTTCTTGCCGCAGTCGCAGGTGCGGCCGATCTTGTGGCGCCCGCAGGCCGGGCAAGTGGTGGCTTTTCGTCCGGCCAGACGGCTGCGGACCTGCCTGCTCAAAGCGCCGGGAAACAGGACGTTGCCGACCATCCCGATGCCCACCATCGCCACCAGAAACACCAGCATGATCTTGAACAGCATTTACAGACCGAACCTTGACCACAGGGCGTGATCCTCGACCGCCGACAGGGTATCGTCAACTATGTTCAGTCCAAACCGCTGCATCAGGCTGCGGCGTTGACCAAATGGCGTCAGGCGCACTTTATCGCCATAAAGCTGTTTCAGTTTCGGCACCAGATGGCCCAGCCCATCGACCAGTCCCATGTCGACGGCCCCCTGCCCGACCCACACATCGGCATTGAACAAGTCTGCATCCGCCAACCGCGCGCCACGGCGGTCCTGCACATGCGCGATGAACGCCTGATGGATCGGGGTTTGCAACGCGCGCAGGCGGTCGATGTCTTCGGGCTTTTGCGGCAGAAACGGATCAGCGAGGCTTTTGGAACGCCCTGCCGTGACGATGCGGCGTTCAACGCCCTGTTTGGCCATCAGATCCGGGAAGCCGAAGCTGGCAAAGATCACGCCGATGGAACCCACGATCGACGACGCATCGACCCAGATGTGATCCGCCGCACAGGCCAGCCAATAGCCGCCCGAGGCCGCCACATCCTCGACAAAGGCGTGGACCGGCACCTTTTTCTCTTCGGCCAGCCGCCGGATACGGGCGGCGATCAGGCTGGACTGCACCGGCGATCCACCGGGCGAATTGATGATCAGCGCCACCGCCGCCGGTTTGCCCCGCGTGAAGGCGCGTTCGATCAACGGGGCAAGCGCCGCGTCAGACAGGCCCCGCGCTCCGGCCCCGATGGAGCCTTGCAGGCGGATGACGGGAACCGTGGCCGGTTGGGACAGGAAGGGGATGAGTTTGCGCATGACCGTCAGATAGTATGCGCCGGGGTCTGGGGCAACCGCCTGTTCGGTGCGGAATTTCGGATCCGGCATGGTCTGGGGCAGCGACCGGCGCGAATCGGGTGCCGGGGCACAGAACTCCGGCGGTGTTTCACTGCGGGAACACCGCTTGTTCCGGCGCGGGGGTGCGGGCATCCTGCGGAGATGATCGACAAGCTGGAAATGTTCATTGCCCTCGCCCGCGAGCGCCACTTTGGCCGCGCCGCCGAAGCGTGCCGGGTCACGCAACCCACGCTGTCGTCAGCCATCCGGCAGTTGGAGGAACAGTTGGGCGTGCAACTGGTGTTTCGCGGTTCCCGATTTCAGGGATTGACCCCCGAAGGCGCGCGGGTGCTGGACTGGGCCATCCGCATCGCAGGCGACATGCGCAGCCTCAAGGACGAGATGCGCGCGGTGCGGTCGGGCCTGTCGGGCAACCTGCGGATCGGGGTGATCCCCACAGCCCTGCCGATGGTGGCGGAACTGACCGAGCCGTTCACCCAGCGTCATCCCAATGTGCGGGTCACCGTGCTTTCGCGCACCAGTGCCGAGATTCTGGCCGGGATCGACACGCTGGAACTGGACGCAGGGATCACCTATCTGGACAACGAACCGCTGGGGCGGGTCACGCAGGTGCCGCTGTATACCGAGTTCTACCGCTTGCTTTGCGCACCGGGGACGGCACTTGCGGGGCGGGCGCGCGTGACATGGGCAGAGGTGGCCGCCGAACCGCTATGCCTGCTGACCGCCGACATGCAGAATCGCCGCATCGTCAATCAGCATCTGGCGACGGCGGGGGTGCAGGTCAGCGCGATGGTCGAAAGCAACTCGGCAATTGCGCTGATTGCGCATGTGTTGAC
>JBBRVJ010000116.1:0-11843 GCA_038246975.1 Rhodobacterales bacterium
GATCAATTCGACCGGAGTTGCCACAAAGAAGCCCAGCGATTTCAGGAATGCCTGTTGGCGCACCGCGCCGATCATCATCGCGATATGGGCGGTGCCGACGTTCGACGATTTCACGATCACATCGGTGACCGACAGCAGCGGGCCATAGTTCTTGCCCTGAAATTCCTTGATCAGATACTTGCCATGCCGCATCGGGGCATTGGCATCGACCATCGATTCGGGCGTCAACAGGCCAAGGTCCATCGCCTGCGCCGCCGCGAAGATCTTGAAGGTCGACCCCAGCTCATACACCCCCTGCACCGCGCGGTTGAACAGCGGGCTGTCGCCGGGTTCGGCCTCCTTGGGCAGCACCGGGTTGGGGCGGTCGTTGGGGTCGAAGTTCGGCAGGCTCGCCATCGCCAGGATCTCGCCGGTCTTGACGTCCATCAGAATGCCCGCCGCCCCTTTGGCGTTCATCATTCCCATGCCCGCGCCCAGGATTTCCTCCATCGCCGCCTGCACCGTCAGATCGACCGACAAGGTCAGCGGCGTCGCCGCCTGCCCCGGATCGCGCAACCGCGCGTCCATCGCCATTTCGATCCCCGCCGTGCCGATCACCTGCGCCGAGCGCACCGATTCATCGCCGAACTGCGCCCCGCCGAGGATATGCGAGGCCAGCGTCCCGTTGGGATAAAGCCGCATCTCGCGCGGGCCGAACAGCAGGCCCGGATCGCCGATGTCATGCACCGCCTGCATCTGTTCGGGCGACAACACCCGGCGCAGCCACAGGAAACTGCGGCCATCGGTAAAGCGGCGCAGCAGGTCGGGGGCCTTCAACTCGGGGAAGATCGCCGCGAGTTTTTCGGCGGTATCGGCGGGATCGACCATATCCCTGGGGTGGGCATACAGCGCATGGGTCAGCATGTTTGTCGCCAGAATCCGCCCGTTGCGATCGACGATATCGGCACGGGTCGCGGCCACTTCGGCCCCGCCTGCGTGGCCGCGCGGCTCGACCGGAACCGATGCCGCCAGCGTCCCCATCCGCGCGCCAATCGCGCCGAACGCGGCAAAGAACCCCACAGCCAGCATCAAAAGCCGCAACTGTGCCCGCGAGCGCGCCCGATCCCGCGTCGCCTCGTTGCGCAGGCGCAGGTTTTCGCGCTCGATTCCGTCCGGGTTTTCGCCCTTGGCGCGGGCTTGCAGAATGCGCGCCAAAGGGCGCAACGGGCTGCGGATCATGGCACGGACTCCTGTTCAACATCGCCCACCACATCGACGGGATCGGTGACGTTCAGCGTCGGATTGGGCGGATAGACAACCTGAGCGGCATTGCCCAACTGGTCGGGTGCCAGCGGCAACAAGCCCAGCCGGTCAAAGTTCAGCGACGCCAACTCGCGCAGCCGGTCGGGGCGGTTCAGATAGGCCCATTCCGCCCGCTGGATCGCCAGCGACTCGTGCAGCAAGGCGATATCGTTTTGCACGCGGGCCAGATCGCGCAGCGCCTGCTGCGTGGCATAATTCTCGCGGTAGGCCCAAAAGGCCAACGCCATGACGACCATGAAACTCGCGACATATAGCAGCGGGCGCATCAACGGCGTCCTTTCCTTGGTTTCTCGGGCAGCGTGGGGACGGACAAGGCGGCATTGTCGGCGCGGCCTGCGGGGGCATCGGTGCGACGGCCGATCCGCAGCTTGGCCGACCGAGCACGCGGGTTTTCCGCCAGTTCGGCACCGTCGGGGGCCACGGCGCGCTTGGTGACAAGCGTAAAGCGCGGCGCATCCTCGGGGCGGGCCGGGGCATAGCGGTTGGTGTTGGCCTCGCCGCCCGACCGAAGCTGGAAGAACCGCTTGACGATGCGATCCTCCAGACTGTGAAACGTGACCACCGCCAGCGCGCCGCCCGGCTTCAACGCCGCCTCTGCCGCAGCCAACCCGTCGGCCAATTCGTCAAATTCGGTGTTCACCGCAATGCGGATCGCCTGAAAGGCTCGGGTCGCGGGGTGGCTTTGGCCGGGTTTGGGGCGCGGCAAAACCGAACTGACCACCTCGGCCAGATGCAGCGTGGTGGTGATCGGGGCGGCCTCGCGTGCCTTGACGATGGCCCCTGCAATGCGACGGGCGGCGAAATCCTCGCCATAATGATAGATGATGTCGGCCAGCGCCTCTTCGGTGGCCCCGTTCACGATATCCGCCGCAGACAGGCCCGACTGCGCCATCCGCATGTCCAGGGGGCCGTCTTTCTGAAACGAAAACCCCCGCTCGGCCTGATCAAGCTGCATCGACGACACCCCGAGGTCCAGAACGATGCCGTCCAGCGGGCCGTGCTCGCCAAGGTCCGAGAAATTGCCCTGCACCAGCCGCAACCTGTCGCCATAGTCCGCAACCCACCCGGCCGCCAACTGCAAGGCCAGCGGATCGCGGTCGATGCCGATGACCTTCGCCGCGCCCGCCGCCAGCAACCCGCGCGCATAGCCGCCGGCGCCGAACGTGCCGTCCAGCCAGACCCCCGTCACCGGGGCTACAGCCGCGAGCAAAGGGCGCAGCAGCACCGGGACATGGGGGCTGCGACCAAAGGACGTATCGTCGGTGCCCACGGTCATCCCCGGGTCTTGTACTTTTCGTTCCGGGCGAGGGGGTCATCGTCCTCGTCCTCGTCGTCTTCCTCGTCCAACGCCGCGCGTTCGGCCTTCCAGACCTCGGACTTGAAGAGTTTGAAGCGGTTGGTGGCCCCGGTGAACGTGGCGATGGCTCCGGCGTCGAGGTCGGCTGATCCAAAGCCCATCTTCTCGCGCACCGGGGGGGGCAGGACGATGCGGCCGTCATCGTCGATCTCGACGGTTTGCGAATCCTCGATGAAATCCCGTTCGGAGCGCATTCGGTCCTTCGACCCCAAGGGTATGTTTTCCACGTCGGCGGCAAGCAAGGCCGCTCCGACCATGCTGTAGCCCTCGACGAATTTCCGTTTGCGGCCGCCGTAGACCAGAACGATGCGGGTCTTGGGGAAATCTGCGGAGGCGGGATCTTCAAAATCAAGCTTGCGGCGGAGGGCGGCAGGGATCGAAACCCGAGCCTTGCTGTCCACTTTCTGGTGGAAAGTCCCGATGAACCGCTCTGTTGACATGGGCCTTGCGGCTCCTTAACATCTGCCTGTAATTGCCTGCGCTAAAACGAAAAAACGACGGACCGAGCTGCTGCCACTGCTCGATCCGTCGCCTGTCCCATCGCTGGGCTTCCATGCACGCGCGCCACCTGGGGGAGATGTCTGCTCGCTCGCGCGCCGGATCTCTGTTTTGGATGGAAAGGCTGCCTGTATGAGCCTGTCTTTTTTTTCGCCTTGTTCGGGGTCTTCAGCCGCCCCTGCTTTGTTTACCGTTCCATCTTCGTGAGAAAAGGGATGCCATGGTATTGCATGGTAAGCAATGGAAATCTTTGGGCATGAACGGGGATATCTTGTGTGACATGGGGTTGTTACACCGCATCCTGAATGTGAAAATCCAGATATAGCTTGCAATCGTAGACTCACGCGCCCGTGACCGCTAGATATTGATGCGTGATCTATTTGGCACAATCTGTAGAGATCGAAATTTTTCCAGACAGCATCGAACGCCACACTCCCGAAAGCCTATCAAAGATGCCGGATCAAGGAATCCAACAGCGAAAAACCGGGGTTTTCCCCCGGCTCTCCCGTCAAATCCCATGAATCTGATTCGTCTGTCGACCCATTCCCATCCATTCCCATGCGACTGGCGGAATTGGACGGTCGCGCCCCGCTTATGCCATCCCGCCCGCGATCAACCGCGCGGCAAGCTGGGCATAGGCGTCGGCAATCGGTCCCTCGCCCGCGGCAATCGGCACCCCCGCATCCCCCGCCAGCCGCACGTCGAGCGACAGCGGTATCTCCCCGAGGAACGGCAGCCCCAGTTTCCGCGCCTCGGCAGCCACCCCGCCATGGCCAAAGATATGCGCCTCGTGCCCGCAGTTCGGGCAGATGTAGGTCGACATGTTCTCGACCAGCCCAAGGACCGGGGTCTTCAGCTTGACGAACATGTCCAGCGCCTTGCGCGCATCCAGCAGCGCGACGTCCTGCGGCGTCGAAATCACGATGGCCCCGGTCAGATGCGTCCGCTGGCACAGGGTCAGTTGAATATCCCCGGTGCCGGGCGGCAGATCGACGATGAGGATGTCCAGTTCCCCCCACTGCACCTGCGTGATCAGTTGCTGCAGCGCCCCCATGATCATCGGGCCGCGCCAGATCACCGCCTCGTCGTCTTTCAGCATCAGGCCAATCGACATCATCGTGACGCCATGCGCGTGCAACGGTTCGATGATCTTGCCATCGGGCGAGGCGGGGCGTTTCGATACTCCCATCATGCGCGGCTGGCTTGGACCGTATATGTCGGCGTCCAGCAGCCCCACGCGCCGCCCCTGCCGCGCCAGCGCCACGGCGAGGTTCGACGACAGCGTGGATTTCCCCACACCGCCCTTGCCCGACGCAATCGCGATGATCCGGTCGACCCCCGTCACCCGCTGCGGACCACCCTGTTGCGGGGTGGGATGCTGACCGATCTTGAGGCTGGGCGGCTTGGGGGCCGGGCCATGCGCGGTCATCACCACCTGCACCCCCGCCACACCGGGCAGCGCGCGCAGCGCCGCCTCTGCCGCCGCCTGCGCCGGGGCCAGGGCGCGGGCCTGATCCGGGGTCGCCGCCTCGATCACAAAGCGGACCTGATCGCCCTCGACAGTCAAAGCGCGAATCACATCGGCATCGGTCAGGCTGCGCCCGTCGGGGGTTGAAATCGCCGACAGCACTGTCAGAATATTCTCGCGGCTCACGGGCATGTGTTTCTCCTTCGCCTGATCTTCACGCAACCTTGTTCCCTTTGTGGCAAAGGGCAAGGCCGGGTTTGCCAAACGCTCAAAAATTCGGCGAACCGCCTGAAATTCTTGAAGGATTCGCGAAGAACAGCTATGCAGATGCTGCATGGCAGCATTGCATCCCCCGGTCATTGTGCGACCGCAGCATTTGCCCCATGTTTGCCCTAACAGAACGGCAGAACCAAAGGGACGTTCCCGACAGGCACCGATCTGATGCAATGAATGTGAGGCTCAGTATGGCATATGTGAACAGCACCCGCGCCGCGTCGAACGGACTTGGCGACCGCTTTGGCACACTCGTCAAATCCGTGAAATCCGCGATTGCCCGTCGCGCCGTTTATGCGCAAACCCTGCGCGAGCTGAACGGCCTGACCAATCGCGAGCTGGCCGATCTGGGGATCGCCCGCGCAAACATCGCCGTGATCGCCCGCGAGGCGGCCTACGGCAAGTAAGGTTTTTGTCGGGCCTCCACCTCCTCCCGGAGGCCTATGACAAGCGCGGCGGCGCTTTTCCTCCTCCCTGGCGCCGCCGTTTTTTCTACCGGACCGACGGGTAAGACCCTTTGGAACCGGATCGAGTATGGAAGCCCCCTCCTCCTCCCTGGGGCGGCCAGAACAGCGGCGACCCCGACCTCCTCCCCGTGGGTCGCCGCACAAGTTTCCGGGGCCTTCGCGGTTCCGACACGGCGTTTGAGCGGCCCCTCCTCCTCCCTGGGCCGATCAAATCAGCGGCGACCCCGACCTCCTCCCCGTGGGTCGCCGCACCTTCCCCCCCTTGCAAGCCTTGGTGCCGTCAGGAATAACGGCCCGCGATACGGGGGGGCGGATGCGGATTTCGATGATTTCGGCGGCCTTGGTCGCGGCGCTGGTGGGCTATGGCAGCACGATTGCGCTGGTCCTGTCGGCGGCCACGGCGCTGGGGGCCACACCAGAACAGACAGCAAGCTGGGTTCTGGCGGTCTGTCTGGCCAAAGCCGTGGGCTCCGCCAGCCTCAGCTGGTGGGCGCGGGTGCCTGTCGTGCTCGCATGGTCCACGCCGGGGGCCGCATTGATCGCGGCCACGCAAGGCGTGACAGTGGCGCAGGCGGTTGCGGCCTTTGTGCTGGCGGGCCTGCTGATCATTCTGACCGGAGTGGTGCGCCCCTTGGGGCGGCTGGTGGCGATGATCCCCGATGGCGTGGCGGCGGCGATGCTGGCGGGCGTCTTGCTGCCTTTTTGTCTGAAGGGCGCACTGGCGGCACAGGCCCTGCCCGCTCTGATCCTGCCGATGGTGACGGTATTTGCGCTGGTGCGACTGTGGAACCCGGCGCTGGCGGTGCTGGCGGCGCTTGGCACCGGGCTGGCTTTGGCTTTCGGACTAGGGGCGGCGGTGCTGCCGGCGCTCGGCTTGCCTTTCCCCCATATGACCTTCATTGCCCCTGAATTACAGCCGCAGGTGTTGATCGGGCTGGGACTGCCGCTGTATCTGGTCACGATGGCGTCGCAAAACCTGCCGGGCTTTGCGGTGCTGCGCGCGGCGGGATATACCCCCCCGGTGCGGCCTGCGCTGATGGTGACGGGGGGGCTGTCGGCCCTGTCCGCCCTGTTTGGCGCGCATCCCGTCAACATGGCCGCGATCACGGCGGCGATCTGCCTGGGCGACGACGTGCACCCCGACCGCGATCAGCGTTGGAAAGTCGGGCTGGCCTATGGCGCTGTCTGGGGGGGGTTGGGTCTGCTCAGCCCCGTCATCCTGCCGCTGCTGGCAGCTTTGCCTGCGCCGCTGATGGCGGGGCTGGTGGCGCTGGCCCTGCTCGGCCCGCTGATGGGCGCGCTGACCGGGGCGTTCGTGCCTGTGGATACAAGGTTCGCGGCGGTGGTGACGCTGGCGGTCGCGGGGTCGGGCGTGGCGGCCTTTGGCATCGGGGCTGCGTTCTGGGGCTTGGTCGCGGGGCTCGCGGCGCATGGGTTGAACCGGCTGACCGCCTACCTGCGCCCGTAGTACAGCCCCACCACATGCTCGGCTTCGGCAAAAAACAACCACCGCGCCATCAGTGCCCCGCCCAGATGCAGCACCGCCGCCACGGGCAAGGCTTGGGGTACCAGTGCCAGCCCCGCCCCCCCCACGACCGCCACGACAGCGATGATCCGCAGCTTGGCCCCGTGCTTGCGCCCCACGACATAAATCATTTCGCGCAACAGATAATTTCCCCCCGTATGGGGCAATTCGAACACCGCCGCCTCGCCGATCCGGTCCAGCCCGGTGGCCGAGCCGATGGTCTGCCCCGCCCGCGCAAACTGCCCGTCCCCCAGCCGGAACGCGACCCCCAACAATCCCGCCAGCCCCAAACCCAATCCCGCCCCCATCCAACCATGCCCCGCCGCCATCGCCCCCCCGGTCAGCGCAAAGCCAAAGAACAGCGCGGGCGTCGTCCAGTGATGCCACCGCGGCACCGACCGCATCTGCGCATAGATCATCGCCGTCGCGCCAATGGTCGCCAGCGCACCGACCGCGCCCAATATTCCCGGCAGGCGCGACCATCCCAGCCCCAGCCAATCCGACAGCGCCACGGGGGCCAACAGGACCAGCGTGAGGACCGCCGCGATTCCCTCGCGGCTCAGCCAGCTTGACTGCCACTGGCTGAACGCCCGCCACGCCCGCTGCGGATTGCCCAGATGCGCGGTGGAGGCGACCAATCCGCCGGCGGCACAGCCATACGCCAGTCCCCACCACACGAACGCCTCCCACCCCACAGGCGCAGGCCACCCAACCCCGAGGAACACCAACAGGCCAAAGCCGAACCCGGAAAACACCGTGAATCCAATGATACTCGGCGCAGGATGCATCAGATCTTGCCCAGAACCTTGTCCAGCCACCCGGCAAATCCGGTGGCCTTGATGTCGAGCAACGGGGCCAGCAGACTGGCTTCCGACCGCACATCCTTCTTGCGCGGCGGCAGGTAACGGTTGACCGGTTTGGTTTTAAGGTCCGGCATCAAGGCATACCCGCCCCGTTCGGCAGACAGCCGCGACACCGCGCTGTCAGGGTCGGCAAAGTCGCCGAAATGCCGCGCGCCGGTCGGACAGGTCCGCACGCAGGCAGGCTCGCGGTCTTCTTCGGGCAGGTTCTCGTTATAGATCCGGTCGACGCACAGGGTGCATTTCTTCATCACCCCCGCCGCCGCGTCCATTTCGCGCGCGCCATAGGGGCAGGCCCAGGCGCACAACCCGCAGCCGATGCAGGCGTCCTCGTTGACCAGCACGATGCCGTCCTCGACCCGCTTGTAACTCGCTCCGGTGGGGCACACGGTCACGCAGGGCGCATCCTCGCAATGCAGGCAGGACCGGGGGAAGTTGATGATCTGGGACGCCCCTTCGGACGGCTGCACCTGATAGCTGTGCACCCGGTTCAGGAACACGCCCGAAGGGTCAGCCCCGTAGGGGTTCTGATCCGACAACGGCACCCCGTACCCCTGATCGTTCCACCCCTTGCAGGCCGTCACGCAAGCGTGGCACCCGACGCAAGTGTCCAGATCGACCACCAGCCCCAGTTTCTTTTCGGTGCTCGCAGGCAGCATCGTCATTGCTTGTCCCCCTGCGGCACGACCTTTGACACCGGCCCGAACGCAGGCTCCGACGCCGCCCTCGGCCCGACATTCTCGATCCTGACCCGAAGATCGAACCAGGCCGCCTGCCCCGTCACCGGATCGGCATTGGCATAGCGGTGGCCGTCCGCCTTGGCGGGCAGCAATTCGGAAATCAGGTGGTTCAGCAAAAACCCCTCCACAGCCTCGGGTGCCGCCTCGTCCAGCGCCCACGCCCCCTTGCGCTTGCCGATCGCATTCCACGTCCAGACGGTGTTCTCGTTCAGCGCCGCCATATGTGCCACGGGCACGGTGACAGACCCGTTGGGCGAGGTTACGCGGCCGTAGTCCCCCACGGCAAAGCCATGTTCGGCCCAGACCTTCGTCGGGACATATAGAAAATTCTTGCCGCGGATCTGCCGCAGCCACGCATTCTGCGACCCCCACGAATGATACATGTCCATCGGCCGCTGGGTCAGCGCGTGCAGCGGATAGCCCGCCGCCTCGTCGCCAAACGGCGGATACCAGATCGGCAACGGGTCCATCGCCTGTTTCAACCGATCCCGCAGGTGGTCGGGCGGTTGAACGAATCCGACCCCTTCCGCCGCCGCCTGAAACCGCCGCATCGGTTCGGACCAGATCGAAAGCAGATAGGGTTGGGGCGTTTCATAGAACGAGGTCGCCACCGCCCAATCCTGATAGGCGGCATTCCACGGTTTATAGAACGACGCACCGTCCGGCACATGCGCCTGATAGAACCCGCCATTGGCGATGTAGGCGGCGATCTGGTCGGGGTTGGCAGGCCCGCGCCCCTCTAGCGTGCCATCGCCCCGGAACCCGATCAGCGGCCCGACGCCCGGCCTGCGAATGTGGTTCACGATGTAATCGGCATAGTCCTTGTAGCGGGCACCCCCATCCTCGGTCACCATCGCAGGCAGGCCCAACCGTGCGCCAAGGTCCAGCAGCACCGACTGAAACCCCCGCACATCGCGGTCGGGCTCCACCACCGGCCAACGGATGCTGTCCCCCGCCGCATCGGGCTCGGATATCGGGCGGTCCAGCAACGAAATGCAGTCGTGGCGTTCCAGATAGGTCGTGTCGGGCAGGATCAGATCGGCATAGGCCACCATTTCCGACGCATAGGCATCGGAATAGATGATGCGGGGGATGACATATTCGCCGTCCGGCCCCTTGTCGGTCAGCATCGCCATCACGGCGGCGGTGTTCATCGACGAATTCCACGCCATGTTCGCCATGTACAGGAACAGCGTGTCGATCCGGTAGGGGTCGCCCGCATGGGCATTGGGGATCACCATCTGCATCAACCCATGGGCCGAAAACGGATTTTCCCAGGTGAACGCCTTGTCGATCCGCGCGGGCGACCCGTCCGGCTTCAGCGCCAGATTCTCCGGCCCCCGCACATAGCCCAGATGCGGACCGGACAAAGGCTTGCCCGGAACGGCTACGAAATGCGGCGTCGGATGCGCCTCGACGGGTTTGGGGTAAGGCGGTTTCAGGCGGTACCCGCCCGGCACCTCGACCGTGCCCAGCACGATTTGCAGCAAGTGCAACGCCCGCGCCGTCTGAAACCCGTTGGAATGCGCCGAAATCCCGCGCATCGCGTGAAAGCTGACCGGGCGACCGGGCATCGACGTGTGATGGTCGCCCCGGAAATCCGTCCATGCAATGGGCAGTTCAAACGCCTCGTCAAACGCCACCCGCGCCAACTCTGCCGCCAACTCCCGGATGCGCAGCGCCGGAATCCCGCACCGCACAGCAATCGCTTCGGGCGCATACTTTGCCGACAGATAGCGTTCGGCCATATGCTGGAACACCGTCCGGTTGCCGCCGTAAACCGCCCCCAGATCGGGCTGCACCCCGCGACCATCCCATGGGGCCGGCATCCCGGTCCGTTTGTCGATCACAAACGGCTGGCTTTCCGCATTCCGCGCGATCATGCCCTTGTCCGGCCCGTCCTCGACCACCAGCAAGGGCGCGTTGGTAAAGCGCGCCATATACTCCAGATCAATCCGCCCCGCCTCCAGCAGGCAATGGATCAGCGACAGGATCAGCAACCCATCCGTCCCCGGCGTGATGCCCAGCCAATCGTCGGCCACTGCATTATAGCCGGTGCGGATCGGATTGACCCCGATCACCCGCGCGCCGCGTTCTTTCAGACGTCCGAGACCGATCTTGATCGGGTTGCTGTCGTGATCCTCGGCCACGCCGAACAGCACGAACAGTCTGGTCCGCTCCCAGTCCGGGCTGCCGAACTCCCAGAATGCGCCGCCGATGGTATAAATGCCCGCCGCCGCCATGTTGACCGAACAGAACCCGCCGTGTGCTGCATAGTTCGGCGTGCCGAACTGCTGCGCCCACCAGCCGGTGAAACTCTGGCTCTGATCCCGTCCGGTGAAGAACGCCAGCTTTTCCGGCGCGGTTTTGCGCAGCGGAGCCATCCACGACACCGCCAGCGCCAAGGCTTCGTCCCACGAGATCGGCTCGAACGCGCCCGACCCGCGCGGCCCGACCCGGCGCAAAGGCGTGCGCAGACGGCTGGGCGCAGTGACCTGCATGATGCCCGACGCCCCCTTGGCGCACAGCACGCCCTTGTTGATCGGATGATCGCGGTTGCCCTCGATGTAGCTCACCCGGCCCGAGGTCAGATGCACGTCGATCCCGCAACGGCAGGCGCACATGTAGCAGGTGGTCTTGCGGATCTCGTCCGACACCGGGGGTGAGGTGTCCAGCCTGGGTTGATGGGTCATATCAGCCTCCCTCGGATTACCTTGCCGCGCCGCACAGCGCCCGACTGTCCGGTTTGCGACATGCTACAGCACCGACTTCGCCAGCCCCATCACTGCCAGCACCGCCAGCAACACAATGGCAAAGCGGCGGAAATCCTGCGGATCGGTGTTCAGGAAATGCCGCCCCCCCGCCCATGTTCCCAGAACGATGATCGGCAAAGACAACACCGCCGCATACAACGTATCCCACGTCACCATCCCGTGCCACCACATTACCGGCGCGGAATACAAATCCAGCAGCGCGAAATACGCAATCAGCGTGGCGCGGAACACCCCCGCCCCCATGCCTTGCGCGGTGAAATAGCTGGCCACCGGCAGCCCTCCCATTCCTGGCGCATTGGCCAGCCCCGAAGCGACCCCCGCCACCAGATGCCCCGCATCGCCTTGGGGTTTGTGCAGCCGCCAGCCCATCAGCATGACCCCGCACATCACCAGCACATAAATCGCCACCACCGCCCGCGCCGCGTCGATGCCCACTCCGGTCAGCGCCCACAACCCGATGGGCAACCCGACCACCGCCCCGATCATCAGGGTGATCACCCGCCGCCAATCGACCTGCCGCCACACCCCGCGCCATTGCTGCACCGTCATCAGAAACTCGCAGAACATCACCACGGCGAC
>JBBRVJ010000117.1:0-11797 GCA_038246975.1 Rhodobacterales bacterium
CCGATGTAGCGCAATCTGTCCCGAATTTGTCGAAACCGATTTTTCGATGGCAACCGCGCAGTCTGAGCCGGACCCGGTTGCAGCGCTGGCAGCCCGCAGAACCATAGCTTCCATTCCGCGTGGCCGTAAGCTGGAAGAAACTGGCGCCTTTGCGGCCTATCTTGCGTCCGATCAAGCCGCCTGGATCACAGGACAATTCGACGCCATCGACGGCGGCTATGCCCCCACGCCGATGGAGGGGCCGGGCGCTGCGGTGGTGATCCCGAAGGAAGGCGGCTGTCTGTGCGCCGAACTGGGCAACAACCTTGCGGCGGTGTTGAGCCGGTTTCGCTGATCGGGGTAGCTGGGACGGCGATCGTGCAGAGGAACATTCCGTCCGGTCTCCTTGATTTCATTTGTCAATCTTGGACCAATTTCGGGTGTGCAGTCATCGCACGCCCATAATCGCCGGGCCTCTTCAAGAGTGCCATGTTTTCGCCGAGGCTGCTGGCCAAGGCCTCACCAACCCTGCGCGGCACGTCACTTGGATGACTGCCTGAACGGCGAAAGCGACAGCGGCAGATCTTCCCGATATCGCTGAAAACCCCGTCAAACGACCGGTGAAAGGCCATCGACCACTTCCGATCTGCCTAGCGGCAGGCGATAAGTCGCTGCATACTCAACCCTAGGTAATATATTCTTGATCGCAAAAGCTCCTTCATATAGTTCCGCCGTGGAACTAGAGGCCAGATTGCAAGTTTTTGGCACATGATCCGAAGAATGGAAAGTCGGCACAACGATCAACCTACAGTGCACGGATTTCCGGGTTGAGCCTTCTGGCTCGATGGACAACTTAAAAGGAAGATAAAATGCCAACTTACACCGGAACCTCCGGGTCTGACACGCTGCAAGGCAGCAGCGGTAATGACCTGATGTACGGTCTTGCGGGTGACGACAATCTGGTCGGTCTGCAAGGCAATGATACGATCTACGGCGGTGGCGGCCATGACAGCCTTTCAGGCTGGGCCGGGAATGACACGCTTATTCACCATGGCACGGGCGGCAACCTCGCAGGAAGTCAGGGCGACGACTATCTGGAAGCTAGAAAGACCGCAAAAGGTGAATATCATCATTGGGCAGGCGTGGATAATGACCGGCTGGTAATGTCGTTAACAAACAGCGCCGCTGCGTGGGGCACCGAAGGGCATCACGCCTATGGCGGCGAAGGGGCTGATCGGTTCGAGTTCACCGACACAAGTGCTGCGAGTTTCACGATCATGAACCGCATTGATGATTTCGACGCTTCGCGAGACAGTATCTGGGTCGACGGAAACGAACTCGATCTGGCGGCGCTGCCATCGGACATGCGGGTTGTCGAGTTCTGGGGGCAGCAGTTCCTGCTGATCGGCCCCAAAATAGTCATCGGCCTTGAAGGCGGGCGGCTGGCTGATGAAAACCCCTTCTATCATGCTCATGATCTTGAGGAATCACACTTCTGGCATGCTGCAGACTTTCCATCAGAGATTTTCTCGCAACCGACGGTCGGCTTTGTCGATCAGATAAATTATGTGCCATGGACGCTTTATTCGCAGGTTGATGACAGTCTGGTGCGCCTGGAAGGGGCCGGCACAGTGTCGGGAACCTCTGCAAACGATTATATCAGGACGTGGAGCCCGGGATTAACCAGCGACCTGATCAGTGCCGGTGGCGGGAACGATATTATCGACGCCGGCCAAGGCCGTGACACCGTCAATGGCGGCACTGGCAATGACCTGATCGCAGGCGGTATTGATCGCGATATGCTTTACGGTGACGATGGCGACGATCAGATCTGGGGGGGCGGTCAGAACGACGCGGTTTTTGGGGGTGCCGGGGTCGATAACCTGAGAGGTGGCACAGGCAATGACTCGGTTTATGGTGGGGTCGGGAATGACACCTTGAATGGAGACAATGGGGACGATCGCCTTTGGGGCGACGATGGGAATGACCATATAAGCGCTGGCAATGGGAATGACTCTGCCTATGGCGGGGCTGGCAACGACAGGATCTGGGCGAATGACGGCAATGATCTGGTCAATGGCGATGCGGGCAATGACAATCTGACTGGTGGCGTTGGCAATGACACCCTTCGCGGCGGAACCGGGCGCGATCAGACGACGGGCGGCAGCGGGAACGATGTGTTTGTGTTCAGGTCCGGCGACATGATTGATGGCGATACCCTGACCGGAACCGAAGCAGAACGAGCGCTGCAATTTGACCGGATCACCGACTTTGTGATCGGAGAGGACCTGATCAATTTCAAGGGCATCGCCGGGGCGAGCGACCTTTCGGATTTCACCATCTGGAAATACAGCGAAGGGACCAATGTCTTCTTCTACATGGATGTACTGTCCACCCATGAACGCATTCTGGTCGATGTCGCCGATACTGTGGTCTGGAACCAGTTTGCCGTAGCCTCTAACTTCCTCTTTGGCTGACCACACGGCGCGGCGTGCCGCCGCAAGATCCTTGAGCGCTGACGCGCGGGCGCCTCCGGCGGGGATATTTGCGGACAGAAAATGTCAGGTCCAGGGTCCGAGCAAGACGTTCCTTGTCGCTGTTTCGACGGGGCGTTCGCGGGCGATCAGGCCGGCCACCCATTCGCAGGAGGCGGCGTTGAACACGGCCCCTTTGCCCCTGCGGTATTCGGCCATGCAACCGTTGCCGCGCGAGGCGAGGCCGAGAGTTTCGGGGGTAACTGCACCATAAATCACGCGGGCCACTTCTTCGGCATCCAGATGCGCGATGAAGGGGTCGCGGTCGTGGGGGCCGGTCGAGTGGCTGAGGGTGGTGGCCGGGGACAGGCCGACGATTGTCAGATCCCCTTGCAACCCGGTGTTAGCCGCCGCGAAGGGCAGTCCGTGGGTCATCGTATAGTCGATGCCGTCCACCTCGTAGGCGAAGATTTTCGATTGCGCGCCAAGCACATCGCCATAGCCGAGGCCGGTGTCCCGCAGGCTCCAATGCTCGGGGCGGTAAAGGGTGAAGCCGCCTGCGCCATGGGCGGCGCAGCGGCTCCACCCGGCATAGACGCCCATCGACCCGGTCAGGCCAAGGGTTGCGGTGGCGGGACGGTTGATCTGGGGGGCGTCCCAATAGATGGTGCGGCGGGTCGGGCGGGGGTCGGGGTCGGGGTCGGTCTTGTGGCAGGTCTGGGTCGTCAGATCATCCGACAGCCGGGTTTGCCAAAAGAAATTGCCCGCAAACCGGGCGAGGTGGCCGCCCCGGTCTAGCCAGCCCTCCAGATGATCTCGCATCTCCCACGTCCAGTATTCGTCGTGGCCGACGATCAGCACGCGGTCGTAGCCGTCGAGTGCCTTGGGGTCGCGGTGCAGGTCGTGCTGCGTGGTGTAGTCGAGTGCGATGCCCTGCGCTTCGCACCAGAGCGCGAAGGGGCGTTCAAAGGCGGCCCAGCCAGAGGAGGCGTATTTCTTGGAGACACCGTTGGCGCGGGCAAAGTCCATATGCGGGTAACGCGGTTTGGACAACAGCGGCGAGGCGTGGGGAATACGGGGGGCATCGTCGGGCCACGCGACAAATCCGGTGGCCCACGGGCGGTGCAGGCTGACCAGTGCTGCAAAGTCGGTTTTGCGCGGGCCGGTCAGACCCTGATAGTGGTTCGACCCGGCCCAGTCGTTGTAGGCGCACCATGTGCCGGTGCAGAGCAGCATCAGGATTTTCGCGGCGGGCTTTGCGCTGCGCAGGACGAACAGGTGGTGCGATTGGTGGCCCGGTGTGATCAGGGTGATCCGGTAGACGCCGCTGGGCCAGTCCGGCAGCTTTAGCTGGTAGGCCTTTGGCCAGTTGCAGCCGGTGACCGAGGCTTGTTCGGGGGTGGCGGCGAAGGTGGTTGGGATCGTCGTTTCCAGCACGGTCCGGGGGGTCAGCCCGTCGCGCGCTATCGCAAGGTGCGCGGTGGGGGCAGAGCAGATGGCGTGCAGGGTGAGGCTGTCGCCGGGGGCGTAAGACAGGGCATCGGTATAGCCCCAGACTTGGGGGCGGGTCGGATCAGCCGAGGCCATTTCATAGTAGTGCCCGGTGACCGGATCGCCGTCGTCATAGGGGCCAGCGGTGAAGAACCCTTTCATTCTGTATCTCCAAAGGCGCGGGTCAGGAACGTCGCGGTGCGGGTGAGGTAAATTTCAACGTTGCTGCGGCGAAATACGCCGTGGCCTTCGTTGTCGAACAGCAAAAGCTCGTGGGAGATGCCCGCCGCCGTCAACTCGCGCACCGCCGTGCGGGTGTTTTCAGGCCCCACGTTGCTGTCGGCCAGACCATGCACGATCATCACCGCGCCCTTGATCTGATGGATGAAATTGCCGGGGCTGGCGTTGGCGTATTTCCGGGGGAACTGATCAGGGGTGCCGCCCATCATCTCTTCGGAATAGGCGCGGCCATGCGGCATTTCGGTGGCGTGATAATCGATGTCCAGCCGATACATGCCGCACATCGGGATTGCGGCGTTGACCAGATCGGCGTGGCGGGTGATGGCGAACCAGCTGGAAAACCCACCATAGGAATTTCCCGCTACAGCAATCCGGCCGGGTTCCGCAAGACCCGCCGACACCAGCGATTCGATCCCCGCCCGGATGTCGGCCTGTTCCGCCCCACCCCAGCCGTCGTCCTTGACCGCCTCGCGGTGGGCGTGGCCGAACCCGGTAGAGCCGCGATAGTTTGGGTCCAGAACCGTGTAGCCCAGTTGCACCCAGTAGCCAATCTTGGGGTTCACCCAATCCTCGGAGTGCCAGGTCGGCCCGCCATGGACATAGCAGATCAGTCCTTTTGAGCGGCCTTTGGGTTGGTAAAGCCAGCCCTGCATCGCGCGGCCATCGGGGGCGGGCCAGTGGTGGTCGGTGGGGATGCTGTAGCTGCGGGGGCTGTCGGGCGTAGGGGTCAGGATCGTCGCCGCGCCATCAGGATGGAGGCGGACGAGCTGATGCGGGGCGGACGAATCATACGCCTCGGCCAGCCATCCCCCATCAGGAAGAGCCGCGCGAGGCAGCAGGCTGCGTCGGTTGGTGGGGTTGGCCAGCGGCGCAAGATGCCGGCCGATGACGGCATAGCTATGGGAAGATCGGTGCGCGATGCAGGCGAATGTGCCGTGGCCCGCCACAAGGTCATGGGGAAAAAGGTCAGGCTCTGCCGCCAGCCATTCGATGGCCCCGGTGGAAAGGGTCAACAGACCCAGCCGGTCTTGCCGATCCACATCAGCCACGAAGCCGATCTGGTCATCGGTTACCCAATCGCCGTGTGCGACATTGGTGGGGCCGAGGTTCAGCACTTCGCGCAGGTTTTCGCCGGTCACGTCCATCACCCAAAGCTGGGTCGCCCCCGGCGCAGACTCGTGCCGGTGCCACAGCAGGCGGTGGCCGTCGGGCGACAGACGGGGTCCGGTCTCGAAGGGGGTCGCGCTGCGGGCAAGGCAGGTGCGGGTGCCCGTGGTCAGGTCCTGATGCCAGACCCAGCCGCCTGCAGTTGTAACCGAATGTTCGTAATCGTGGTCCGCAATGAAGATGATGCCAGAGCCAGCAGGCGTAAAGGTGCCGCCGAACAGATAGTGGGTGGACTGTTCCGCGGTCTGTTGGGTCAGGCTGTTCCCTACGGCGCGGTCCAACAGGAACAGATGGTCGTGTTCATTCGCATTGCGCGACTGGGCAAGGATCAGGCGCATTCCATCGGGGCTGACATCGCGGATCAGGAAGTGATCGGAGCCTTGGGTCAATCGTTCCGGCGAGGTCGATCCATCGGTGCGGGTGCACCACACCTCTTCGGTTTCAGTCACTCCGGCCCAACACCAGAAGGCCCACACCCCATCGGCTGAGGCATGGATATTGTTGATTTGCGGCAGGTGCGCCCAGTCTTTGGCGATCATGTCAGGCCTCGATGAAATGGCATGCCGCCTGCCGCCCGCCAAAGTCGCGAAGTTCGGGGCGTTCAGCGTGGCAACGCGGTTGGACAATGGGACAGCGGCTGGCAAAGACGCAGCCTGCGGGCGGGTTCAGGACCGATGGCAGTTCGCCGGGCAGGGATTGCCCGATGCGACGCCGTTCAAGGGCGGGGTCGGGTTCGGGGACGGCCAGCATCAGGGCTTGCGCGTAAGGGTGCAGGGGGCGGGCATAAAACGCATCTCGTGGCGCATACTCGACGACGCGGCCAAGGCACATGACCATCACATCATGACTGATGTGGCGCACAATCGACAGGTTGTGCGA
Source organism: Rhodobacterales bacterium (assembly GCA_038246975.1). Lineage (GTDB taxonomy): Bacteria > Pseudomonadota > Alphaproteobacteria > Rhodobacterales > Rhodobacteraceae > JAIYDJ01. The sequence continues at coordinate 6,231 of JBBRVJ010000117.1, forward strand.
GATGAACACCAGTGCAAGCCCCACGGAGTCCTGAAGGTCCATCAACAAGTTGACCACCTGCGCCTGAATCGACACGTCCAATGCCGAGACGGGTTCATCGCAGACGATCAGCCGGGGCTTGCCGATCAAGGCGCGGGCAATTCCGACCCTTTGCGCCTGCCCACCCGACAGCTCATGCGGATAGCGGTGCGCGAAATCGGCAGAGAGGCCGACTTGTTGCAGGGCGAGGACCGCGCGCTGGGTCAGCGCCGCGCGGGTCAGTCCCGGCTCGAACGTCGCAAGCGGTCGCGAGATGATCCGGGCCAGCGTCATGCGCGGATCAAGGGCTGCAACGGGGTCCTGAAAGATGATCTGCAACTCGGCCCGGCGCAGACGCAGGGTTTGCGCTGGCATTTCGGCCATATCGACACCGTCCCACAGAACCTGTCCGGCGGTCGGCGCGATCAGCCGGATCAGCGCGCGGCCAAGGGTGGATTTACCGCAACCCGACTCGCCCACAATGCCCAAGGTCCGGGCGGGGTGCAGGGTCAGATTCACATTGTGAACAATCGGCAGGATGCGCGGCTTTGACAGCAATCCTGCGCCGGGAATGCGGTAGCCGACCTCCAGATTACGGGTTTGCAGAAGGGTCATGGTGACCCCGTCAGGTGGCAGGCGGCGTGGCGGTCGGGGGTGATGGCGGTCAGCGGCGGTTGGGTCGTCTCACACGCGGCGATCTTGACGGTACAGCGGGGTGCAAAGGGACAACCGGGCAGCATCGCCCCCCCGGACCGCGGGGTGCCGGGAATGGTGCCAAGCCGGGGGGTCAAGGTATCGGTCAGCCGTGGTGTGGCGGCCAGCAGGCCTTGGGAATAGGGGTGAACCGGATTTATGAACAAAGGTTCAGCAGGCCCCTGCTCCATGATCCTGCCACCGTAAAGAACGATCACTCGGTCGCACAACCGGGCCACGACGCCCAGGTCATGGGTCACCAGAATGATCGCCGTGCCGATCTCGCGCGCGAGTTCCGCCATAAGATCCAACACCTGCGCCTGAATAGTGACGTCCAGCGCCGTGGTAGGCTCGTCCGCCAGCAACAGCGCGGGCCGCACCAGAAGCGACATGGCGATCATCACTCTTTGCCGCATTCCGCCTGAAAATTCATGGGGATAGCGCCGCGCGCGGTTCGCCGCATCCGGGATGCGCACCCGGTCCAGCATTTTCACCGCCGAGCGCCATGCGTCGGATTTCGACAACCCCTGGTGAACGCGCAACCCTTCGGCCAATTGGTCTCCCACCCGTTTATAGGGGTTGAGAGACGTCATCGGGTCCTGAAATATCATCGACAGGCTGACGCCGCGCACCCGGTCCAGCGCCGCAGGAGTCAGGCCCAGCAAGTTCTGGCCCTGAAAAACCGCCTGCCCACCGACGCTGCCGTTTGCGGCCAGCAGGCCCATCAGGCTGAACAATATCTGGCTCTTGCCCGACCCACTTTCGCCGACGATGCCCAGCACTTCACCGGGTTTCACGTCGAAGGTCACGCGGTCCACAGCGGTCATCGCCCCGCCGGGAAGGCGGAAGCTCACGACAAGGTCGCGCACGGACAACAGGTTAGCGGTCGTTGGGGTCAAAGGCATCCCTCAGGCCATCGGCGATGAAGTTCAGGCAGAACAGGGTGGCGGCCAGCAGACCACCGGGCAGCAGCAACAGGCGCAGGTCGGTTTCCATCTCGGACACCCCGGCCTGAATGAGATTGCCCCAACTGGCCTGCGGTTCCTTGATGCCGATGCCGAGGAAGGACAGGAAGGATTCCGCCAGGATCACTTCGGGCACCAGCAGCGAGCCATAGACGATCACCACGCCCGCACAATTCGGCACGATATGTTCCAGCACGATCTGCCGAGGGGTCATGCCGCCTGCCCGTGCCGCCTCGATGAACTCGCGTTTGGCAAGCGATTGCGCTTGCGCCCGCACGATCACGGCAGGGGTCAGCCAGAGGGTGAACACGATCGCCGCAAACAGCGCCACATTGCCGCCGCCAAGCAGAAGGCTGAGCAGGATCACGAGGATAACATACGGGAAACCATACAGAATCTCGACAGCCCGCATCATCAGACTGTCGGCGCGCCCTCCGGCATAGCCTGCGACTGCGCCATACAGCACCCCAATGCCGCCCGCCACCAAAGCCCCCAGAAACCCGATGGTCAGCGACACCTGACCGCCCTCCAGCACCCGCACCAACAGGTCGCGGCCAAATTCGTCGGTGCCGAAGGGGTGGGGCGAGAACAGGTCGATCCGGGCGCTGATATAGTCGAAATCCGCGTCCTCGCCGGAGAAGGGGAAAGCGTAGGGGCCGAAAAAGCACGCGAAAATAATGCAGGTCAACAGGCCAAGGCTGACCATTGCCAGCCGGTTGGCGCGGAAACGGCGTAATTGCAGGGCAAGGGGGGACAAATCAGCCATGCCGCACCCGTGGGTCCATCCAGCCGCGGAGCAGGTCGGTCGCGATGTTGAACGCGATCAACAGCCCCCCGTAAAGCAGCGTGATACCCATCACCAACGGATAGTCCCGGTTCAGCGCGGCATCGACGAAAAATCGGCCAATACCGGGGACGGCAAAGATCGTTTCGATCAGGATCGAGCCGGTGATAATGGCGGCGGTGGCGGGGCCAAGATAAGCGATCACAGGAAGCATGGCGCCGGTCAGGGCGTGGTGAACGATCGTTCGCGTTGGCCCGATCCCCTTGGCGCGCGCTGTCCGGACATAGTTTTCGCGCATGGTTTCAATCATCGCGCTGCGGGTCAGGCGGCTGATGTAGGCTATATTCGGGAGGGACAGCACCAGGATCGGCAATATCAGACTGCGCCAGCCGCCATCGGTTCCCGCCACCGGCACCCAGTTCAGGTTCAGCGCGAACACCACCTGCGCCAGCGGGCCGATCACGAAAATCGGGACCGCGATGCCTGTCACCGCGATCACCCCCACCGCATAATCGGTCGCCGAATTGCGCCGCAACGCGCCGATCAGGCCAAAACCGATGCCAACGAACGTCGCCACTACCACCGCCCAGAAGCCGATGGTCAGCGAATAGGGCAGACCTGACGCGATCAGATCAGACACCGAATAATCGCGAAACCGGGTCGAGGGACCCAGATCAAGGTGCGCCAACCCCCAAAGATAGCGCCCGAATTGCTGGATCACCGGTTCGTCCAGATGAAACGCCGCCTCGATGTTCGCCTGCACTTCGGGCGAGATTTTGCGGTTGCGCGAGAACGGCCCGCCGGGGGCCAGACGCAAGGCAAAGAATGTCAGGGTGACGAGTGCTGCCAGCGTCAGCAGCCCGTCCCCCGTGCGTTTCAGGACAAAGCGCAGCACTTATTCAAAAGAGATGAACTGCGAGTTGTGATAACTCGCCGCCGATGCGGCAAACCCCTTCACGTTCGGCTTGACCAGATGGCGCGACGGCTGGATGGCCAGCGGCGCAAAGATGTAGTCATCCAGAAGGATTTTCTCGGCCAGTGCCAGCGCCGCGTTGCGCGAGGTGCTGTCGGTCTTTTCGGCGGCCAGGTCCATCGCGGCGTCGTATTCGGGTTTCACCCAGTTATAGCCCGGCTCGGCAGAAGGGCGCATGTAGGCCAGAAATGTCTCGGCTCCGGCAAAGTCTCCAGTCAGATTGTCGGCGAACACATCCCATGTACCCGCATAGAATGTGTCGAGCCAGGCCTTGCGTTCCTGCGCTTCGTTGACCGCCTCGACTCCCAGCACCTTTTTCCACATCAGCGCAATGCCTTGGGCGCGGCGTGTGCTGTCTTCGTTGACGGTTGACACAACCGATACTTTCAACGGATTGTCGGGACCGTAGCCCGCCTTGGCATATAATTCCTGCGCCAAGGCTTCGCGTTCGGCCTGCGTCAGGCCAGCCTCGGCAATCTTTGGCCCCAAGTAGTCCGGATCGAACCCACCCGCATAGGAAAAGGACGGGATCGCCCCGCCCTTCATGATCTTTTCCTCCAGCACCACACGGTCGATGGCCAGCGACAGCGCTCGGCGCAGGTCGATGTTCTGGAACGGTTCCCTGGTCAGGTTGAAGCTGTAGTAGGTGACTTCGGTGGATGGAAAGATCATCAGTTCGGCCGGAATTTCGGCCTTCAGCGGTTCGATCTGGTTCAGCGGCACGTCATAGGTGATGTCGATTTCCCCGGCCTGATAGCGTTTCAACTCGGTCGCGACATCCTCGGTGACATGGTATTTGACGGTCTGAATGGCGACCTTGGCGGCGTCCCAATAATTGGGATTTGCGGTCATCAAAACATGGCTTTGCGGGACGATTTCGCTGATCACATAAGCGCCGTTGCCGACGAATTTCGACGGGTCGGTAAAAACCGAGGCATCGGTCACCGACGGGTGCAGCGGGGCCACCTGAAACGAGCCCATGACGGCAAGAACATGCGGCGCGGGCGTCAGCATTTCGACCACCACGGTGCGGTCACCGGGGGCGGTGAAGCCCAGCGTGGCGGGGTCGGTCGTTTCGCCCTTGGCCAACGCCTCGGCCCCTTTGACGCGAATGACCGAATAGAAGTAATAGCCCTTTTCCGACGCGGTCGCCGGGTTCAGCGTGCGCAAGACGCCGTCGACAAACTGCTGCGCCACCAACGGATCGCCATTGGACCATTTCAGCCCATCGCGCAAATGGAAGGTATAGGTCTTGCCATCTGCCGATGCCTCCCATCTTTCGGCGGCGCCCGGAATAACCTTTCCGGTGGGGTCAAAGGTGACCAGCCCTTCGTACCCGTCCAGAATGATCCAGCCTGCCGCCGCATCGAACACCACCTGCGGGTCGAGCGAACTCCATTCCGACCCGATCCCGCGGTCCAGCACATCATCGGCAACTGCGGTTGTGCCCAGCAGGGTGGCAAGGGTCAGACCGCGCAGAATGTTGGTGACAATCTTTTTCATCTGTTTCTCCGTTATGTTTCAGTCCGCCAGCAGATCGCCCCGCCGCACGATGGTTTCGCCGGCAACATGGGCAAGGCTTTGGCCACGCAGCGTCGAGGGCCAAAGTTCCTGCCGGAACACGATCCCCGCATTCGGGGCCAGCAGGCGCAGCCGCAGGCGGGTGGCGGGGTCGGTGACATGGGCAATTACCTCCTCCGCAGCAACCATCGCGCCGGGTGGAACAGCCCAAGTGACGACCCCGCCTTGCGGTGCAAACGCCTCGCCCGCACCGGCCAGCGGCAGGTAGGCGGCATCGGGGTGGGACGGTTGCCCCGGCCAACCGGTCAGCACACCGATGGCGGCCAGAAAGGTCATCAGGTTGTGAGCGTCCCCGGCGGCCGTCTTGTCATCGACATCGAGCTGCCCGCGATACTCAAGCGTCGTGGCAAAGGTGGCGTGCGGGATCGGGTGATCGGGAAAGCGGTGTTGCAGGTGCAGCCACGGGGCGGTGTGCGCCTCGTCGAACGCATTCCCACCAGACACGCTTTCGATCAGCGCCAGCGCGGCTCCGGTGGACCGGCACAGCAACGCTGTATCGGCAGGCCGCGCGGGCGAGGCATACAGATGCAGGATCGCGCGGTGGTCGCAATGC
>JBBRVJ010000118.1:0-11392 GCA_038246975.1 Rhodobacterales bacterium
CTAAGGATGCGAAAGAGATGTCTATCCTGTTGATCGTTCTGCATTTTTTTGACGTTTGTTGTCGACCGCGTGAACGATCCACAGGGTTATGCACTGTGGGGTGTTCTGTGGAGTGTTCTGCCAATCCGGATTCCCCCAGCCCCTACAACTACATCTTTTCTTGATATAATCTATCTTTAAGAAGAAGGCAAACCGAGGAGCGTGCGATGGATGATCTGTTGAGTGGAGCCTATCTGTGGGTCAAGGCCGTGCATGTGATGGCCGTGATCGCCTGGATGGCGGGACTGTTCTATCTGCCGAGGCTTTTCGTCTATCACACCGAACAGGTCGAACCGGGGACCAAGACGGATGTGATGTTTCAGAAAATGGAACGGCTGTTGTTGAAGGCGATCATGAACCCGTCGATGATTCTGACGTGGGTTTTTGGTCTGGCGCTGGTGATGACACCGGGCATTGTCGATTGGTCGGCGGTGTGGCCGTGGACCAAGGCTGTTTCGGTTGTGGCCATGACTTGGTTTCACATGTGGCTGGCGGGTCGACGCAAGGTGTTTGTGTCGGGTCAAAACCTGCTGTCGGGGCGGCAGTACCGGTTGATGAATGAGGTACCGACGGGTCTGATGGTGGTGATCGTCGCGTCGGTGATCGTAAAGTTCTGATTGGTTGACTCAAAGGGGCATGGCGGTTATACGGATTTTGCTTGGTCGTTCGACCGAAAGCACTCCCCTGACCTTTGTTGCAGATGCCGACCCTTGGGGTGGGCGTTCCGAGGAAATCACCTGCCATGACCGTTGCCACGCCGCTTGTTGAACAACTCAACCTTGCCGAACTCAAGGCAAAAACACCTGCCGAATTGCTGGCGATGGCCGAGGAGTGGGAGATCGAGAACGCGCCGAGCATGCGCAAGGGCGAGATGATGTTCTCGATCCTGAAGGAACATGCCGAGGAAGGCTGGGAGATTGGCGGCGACGGGGTTCTGGAGGTTTTGCAGGACGGGTTCGGGTTCTTGCGCTCGCCGTCTGCCAACTATCTGTCGGGGCCGGATGATATTTATGTGAGTCCCGAGATGATCCGGCAGTTTTCGCTGCGGACGGGGGATACGATCGAGGGGATCATCCAGGCCCCGCGCGAGAATGAGCGGTATTTCTGTCTGACCAAGGCGACGCGGATCAATTTTGACGATCCGGAAAAGGCAAGGCACAAGGTACATTTCGACAATCTGACGCCCTTGTACCCGGATGAGCGGTTCAAGATGGAAGTCGAAGACCCGACCATAAAGGATCGTTCCGCGCGGATCATTGATCTGGTGGCGCCCATCGGCAAGGGGCAGCGCGGGTTGATCGTGGCACCGCCGCGGACCGGTAAAACCGTGTTATTGCAGAATATTGCCAACTCCATCGCAGTCAATCACCCGGAATGCTATCTGATCGTACTGCTGATCGACGAGCGGCCCGAGGAAGTGACCGACATGCAGCGTACGGTAAAGGGGGAGGTCGTGGCCTCGACCTTTGATGAGCCTGCGACGCGGCATGTGGCGGTGGCGGAAATGGTGATCGAGAAGGCCAAGCGGCTGGTCGAGCACAAACGGGATGTGGTAATCTTGCTGGACAGCATCACCCGTCTGGGGCGGGCGTTCAATACGGTGGTGCCGTCGTCGGGCAAAGTTTTGACCGGGGGTGTGGATGCCAACGCATTGCAACGGCCGAAGCGGTTCTTTGGTGCGGCGCGAAACATTGAGGAAGGCGGGTCTTTGACGATCATCGCCACGGCGCTGATTGATACGGGCAGCCGGATGGACGAGGTAATTTTCGAGGAATTCAAGGGCACTGGCAATTCCGAGATCGTTCTGGACCGCAAGGTTGCCGACAAGCGGGTGTTTCCGGCGATTGACATCACCAAGTCGGGGACGCGAAAAGAGGATCTGCTGGTCGAGAAGGTCGATCTGTCCAAGATGTATGTACTGCGGCGAATTCTGAACCCGATGGGGACGACGGACGCTATCGAGTTCCTTTTGTCGAAGTTGAAACAGACCAAGACCAACGGCGAGTTCTTTGAATCGATGAACTCCTGAGGCGGGGCTGACCCCAAGGAATTCTACGGATGGAGACGATTTTCGCTTTGGCCTCGGCGCGTGGCAAGGCCGGTGTGGCGGTATTTCGCCTGTCTGGCCCATTGGCTCATGCGGCGGTTGCGGCTTTGGTCGGGGAATTGCCTGATCTGCGCCGGGCAAGCTTGCGGCGGCTGCGCTGGCAGGGTGAAGATTTGGACGTGGCCTTGGTTTTGCTGTTCGCTTCGGGTGCCAGTTTTACCGGCGAGATGGCAGCTGAACTGCAGGTTCATGGGGGTGCGGCGGTTGTGGCTTCGGTCACGCGGGCGCTTGGAGAGCAGCCGGGTCTGCGGATTGCGGACGCGGGCGAATTTACCCGGCGTGCACTGGAAAACGGGCGACTTGATCTGGCGCAGGTGGAGGGGTTGGCGGATCTGATTGACGCGGAAACCGAAGCGCAGCGACGTCAGGCTTTGCGGGTATTGTCCGGCGCGATCGGACGTCGGGCGGAGGGGTGGCGGCAAAAGCTGATCCGGGCGGGGGCGCTGATTGAGGCGACGATTGATTTTGCTGACGAAGACGTTCCGGTTGATGTGTATCCCGAGGTGTTGACGCTCCTGGACGATTTGATAGCCGATCTGGGGCGGGAGGCTGCGGGGTCGGTAATATCGGAACGGTTGCGCGACGGGTTCGAGGTAGCTATCGTTGGCGCTCCGAATGTCGGAAAATCGACCCTTCTCAATGCTTTGGCGGGCAGGGATGCCGCGATAACCTCGGCTGTTGCAGGCACCACACGGGACGTGATCGAGGTTCGGATGGACCTGGCGGGAGTTCCGGTAACGATGCTTGACACGGCGGGCTTGCGCGAAAGCAGCGACGATGTCGAAAGAATCGGCATTGAGCGGGGGCTGGACCGGGCGCGTGCCGCGGATTTGCGGGTGTTTTTGTTGGATAGGGCGGATGAAGAGCTGTTGCTGACGCCGGCGCAGGGCGATATTCTGATAATGGCGAAGTCTGATGTGCAGTCGGGTGGTCTGGACGGTGTATCGGGGTTGACCGGGCAGGGAATTGACCGGCTGACGGCGCGGATTCAAGGCGTTTTGAATGATCGGATGGCCTCTGCGGGCGTTCTGACGCGCGCGCGGCACCGGTCTGCGATGGAACGAGCGATGGAGGCTATGGAATCGGCGCGGTTTGAGTTATGCAAGGATTCCGGTCGGGTTGAGCTTGTAGCGGCGGAGGTTTGGACGGCGATCCGCAGTCTGGATCAACTGGTCGGTCGAATGGACGTAGAAGACCTGCTGGATGAGATTTTCTCCAGTTTCTGTATCGGGAAGTGAGGATGTTTCACGTGAAACATTATGATGTCGTGATCATTGGGGGCGGTCATGCGGGGGTGGAAGCCGCAGTGGCAGCAGCGCGGATTGGTGCCAGCGTGGCCTTGGTGACTTTGCGCCGCGACGGGATTGGCGTCATGTCATGCAATCCGGCGATTGGTGGGTTGGGCAAGGGCCACTTGGTACGCGAGATTGATGCGCTGGACGGGATTATGGCGCGCGCCGCGGACCGGGCTGGGATACAGTTCCGCTTGCTCAATCGGCGCAAAGGACCGGCGGTACAAGGGCCGCGGGCACAGGCGGATCGCAAGTTGTATCGGTTGGCCATTCATGCCTTGCTTGCGGGGTATCCGCAGTTGGAGATTATTGAGGCAGAGGTCATCGATCTTTCTGTTACCGACGGTACGGTGTCGGGAATCGTTCTGGCGGATGGGTCGACGCTAAGTGCGACTGCGGTTGTCTTGACGGCGGGAACTTTTCTGAATGGCACAATCCACATTGGTGATCAACGTCGCTCTGGCGGTCGGGTCGGTGATGCGGCGTCGGTGCGGCTCGCGTCCCGGCTGGCCGATCTTGATCTGGAGCGCGGCAGGCTAAAGACAGGCACGCCGCCTAGGCTGGATGGCCGGACCATCGACTGGGCAAAGCTGGAAATGCAGCCGGGTGATGATGATCCTGTGTTGTTTTCATTCGAGAATACCAAACCTTTTGCCCGTCAGATCGCCTGCGGGATCACCCATACCAATGAGGGCACCCACGCTATCGTGCGCGCCAATCTGGGTCGGTCGGCGATGTACGGCGGGCACATTGAAGGGGTCGGTCCACGGTATTGCCCGTCGATCGAGGATAAGGTGGTGCGCTTTGCGGACAAGACCGGACATCAGGTGTTTCTGGAGCCGGAAGGACTGGATGACGACACGGTTTATCCGAACGGCATTTCCACGTCGTTGCCGGTCGAGGTTCAGGAGTGCTATGTTCGTACGATCACAGGTTTGGAACACGTTCGGATCCTGCAACCAGGGTATGCCATCGAATACGATTACTTTGATCCTCGCGGACTGACGCTGGGGTTGGAGGTGCGCAATCAACCGGGGCTGTTTTTCGCGGGGCAGATCAATGGGACTACCGGATATGAAGAGGCGGCGGCTCAGGGATTGCTGGCAGGGGCGAATGCTGCTGCATTGGCGCTGAACCGGGCGCCGTTGGTCTTGCGGCGGTCAGACAGTTATATCGGGGTGATGGTGGATGATCTGGTGACTCGGGGAGTCACGGAACCATATAGAATGTTCACATCGCGTGCGGAATTCCGGCTTGCCCTGCGCGCTGACAACGCCGATCAGCGGCTCACTCCGTTGGGGATTGCGACAGGGTTGGTGGGTCCCGCCCGAATCGCGATGTTCGAGGCCAAGCGGTCAGAACTGGAACAGGCGCGGCAGGTTTTGGAGGGCACTGTGCTCAGTCCGCATGTCCTGCGGGCCGCAGGGATCGCAGTTAGAGAAGACGGCTCGCGGCGCTCAGCGTTCCAAGTTCTCGCGTTTCCGGATGTGACGATAGATCAACTGGCTGCCTTGGTGCCCGGCCTTGGCGAACTTGACCCGATCATTCGGGTACAGATCGCACGAGACGCGCTGTATGCCCAGTACCTAGATCGGCAAACCAATGAAATCGAAACCCTTTACAGAGGTGGGACGACTGAGATTCCGCGTGATTTCGACTATGCGGGTCTGTCTGGATTGTCGAGCGAACTTCGGCAGAAGTTGGAACGCCGCGTGCCTGAAACCATGGCCCAAGCCGGTCGGATTGAGGGCATGACTCCAGCGGCGCTGTTGCTTGTTCTGGCGCATCTTCGCAAGAAACAGCGGGATCGCACAGCCATATGAAAGACGGTGTCGCTCTTGTTCTTCCGGAGTGGCTCGTGGTGTCTTCAGACACTAAGGCCCGGCTGGCTGCCTTTGCGGCGCTGGTGGAAAAATGGAATCCAGCGATAAATCTGGTTTCCAAGACGTCAATGCACACGCTGTGGGAGCGTCACATCCTTGATTCTGCCCAGCTTTTTGTGTTTGCATCCAGAGATCGCCGGGTGTGGGTGGATATGGGCAGTGGCGCGGGGTTCCCCGGCTTGATAATTGCAATTCTGGCGGCCGAAGCGCATCCGGACCTGAAGGTGATTCTGATCGAAGCAGATCAGCGCAAGGCAAGCTTTCTTGATCAGGTGATCCGGACCCTGGAATTGACGACAGTCTTGCACCGGGGTCGAGTTGAAACTGTCGGGCCTTTCGCTGCCGACATTATCTCAGCCCGGGCCCTTGCACCGCTTGACCGGCTGTGTGGTCTTGCTATCCGCCATCTCGCGGACAATGGTATTGCTGTGTTTCCGAAAGGTGCGCAGGCGGATGACGAACTTGCGGTGGCGCAGAAGCGCTGGAAGTTCACTCTGACCCGCCACCTGAGTCGCACGGATTCGTTCGCCACAATCCTGGAGTTGAAAGACATCACCTATGTCTGATCCGACCCGCCGCACTGACCCGAGAATCATAGCAATCACCAATCAAAAAGGCGGGGTCGGAAAAACTACTACGGCCATCAACCTTGCCGCCGGTTTGGTCGAGGGCGGTGCAAGGGTTCTGCTGGTCGATCTGGATCCGCAGGGCAACGCATCCACCGGCCTTGGGATCGCGCGCGAAGATCGGCGCAAGACGACCTATGATTTGCTTGTCGACGAGGCCCCTCTGGCCGATGTCGTGCATGCCACCTTGATCCCAGGTCTCTTGATCTGCCCTGCAAATGCCGACCTCGCGTCAGCTGATATGGAATTGATCTCAAACGAAAAACGCAGCTTTCTGTTGCATGATGCCTTACGGCAGCCCGCCATTGATGCGCATTTGCTCGACTTCATCCTCATCGACTGTCCGCCCTCGCTCAGCCTGCTGACGGTCAATGCGCTGGTGGCCTGTCATTCTGTTCTGGTTCCGTTGCAGGCGGAGTTCTTTGCGCTGGAAGGTCTGTCGCAACTGATGCTGACGGTACGACAGGTGCGGCAAGCCGCAAATCCCAGCTTGCGGATCGAAGGCGTGGTGTTGACCATGGTCGACGGGCGAAACCGTTTGTCGCAACAAGTTGAAACCGATGCGCGAAAGACGCTGGGTGCTCTTGTTTTCAAAACCACCATTCCGCGTAATGTCAGGGTCAGCGAGGCCCCGTCGTTCGCCTTGTCAGTCCTGCAGTATGACAGCCAATCCAAGGGAAGCGACGCATATCGCAGCTTGTCCGCCGAACTTCTGGCCCGCCATCCCCTTATCCGCGAAACAAAGGAGCCTGCCATCTGATGGAGAAAAAAACTGAGCGTCGCGGCTTGGGGCGCGGCTTGTCGGCTCTAATGGCCGATGTCAACCTCAATAATGGAATGGCCCCGGACGAAGCTCTGCGCGGCCAACAGATGATTCCGGTCGAAAAAATCGTCCCGAACCCTCACCAGCCGCGCCGTGATTTCCAGCCGCAGGCGTTGGAGGAACTTGCCAAGTCCTTGCGGCAAAAGGGGGTCATTCAGCCACTTATCGTGCGGGCTATTTCCGACTCGGACCGTTTCGAGATTGTCGCTGGAGAGCGCCGCTGGCGCGCTGCACAACTGGCCGGGCTGCATCAGCTTCCGGTGATCGTGAGGGATCTTGATGATTCGGAAGTCATTGAAATCGCGATCATCGAGAATGTCCAACGTGCCGATCTGAATGCGATCGAAGAAGCGCTCGCCTACCGTCAGTTGATGGATCGGTTCGGCCACACCCAGGAAAAATTGGCCGAAGCGCTTTCGCGTAGCCGTAGCCATATCGCCAATCTGCTGCGGCTCCTCGCGTTGCCGACGGATGTGCAAGCCATGGTCCGCGACGGCAGTTTATCTGCCGGACATGCTCGCGCGTTGATCACCACACTCAACGCCTCGGAATTGGCCCGTCAGATAGTGAGTAAGGGCTTGTCGGTTCGTGAAACTGAACGGCTGGTCCAGGAAACCGCCGAAGCCAAAGCAAAAGCGCGAGGGAAAAAGTCCACCAGGGTCGACAAAGACGCCGACACACGCGCATTGGAAGCAGATATATCGGCCAATCTCAACATGTTGGTCAAGATCGACCATTTTCCGGGCAATGATGGGGGCCAGATCACGATCCGATATCGGACTCTCGATGACCTTGATCTACTATGCCAGGCATTGTCGCAACTGCCGCGTGATCTTGCTGTGTGACGCGAAACCTTACACCAGGGCGCGCAAAACGGCGTTCAGAACTATTCGACCAGTCGCAGTAGCGCGCAGTCGGTCGCCATTAATCTGGACCAAGCCGTCGTCGACGAGAGGCTGAACCCGCGCAGGCGGCAGCGCAGCTCCGGTCATGGCAGCAAGTCGGGAAACTGACAGCCCCTCGCTCAACCGCAGGCTCATTAACATATACTCCAGTGCCCGATCCTCTCCTGTCATAACAGTTCGCGGTACCTCTCCCAAGCCCGCCTTCTCCACCGCCGCCAACCATGCGGCCGGCGCCTTTGGAGCCTCAGTCGCCCACCGGGTTCTGTTCAAGGTCAAGCGTCCATGCGCCCCCGGTCCGATCCCGACATAGTCGCCGCCCCGCCAGTAGATCAGGTTATGCCGCGACTCCGACCCGACCGCTGCGTGATTGGAAACCTCGTAAGCCTCTATTCCGGCAGCGCCACAAAGATCTTGCGTAATTTCATAAAGGTCCGCGGCAAGATCTTCGCCCGGCAACCCCCGCAACCCTCCCTTGGCAAATCGATCGCCAAAGGCTGTGCCCGGCTCGACGGTTAGTTGATAAAGCGACAGGTGATCAACTGCCATGTTCAGCGCCCTCTGCAATTCCTCATGCCAGTCTGCGATGCTTTGGTTCTGCCGGGCATAGATCAGGTCAAAACTGACCCGGTCAAACACGCCTCTCGCCACTGAAAATGCCGCCTCGGCTTCGGCAACAGAATGCAACCTCCCGAGCCGCCGCAGGTCTGCTTCGTTCAACGCCTGAACGCCCATAGAAATTCGACTGACACCACCCGCTCTATAATCCCGAAATCGGGCGACTTCCACCGACCCCGGATTGGCTTCCAGCGTGATCTCGGGATCGTTGACCATCGGCCAGGTTGCGCGAACCCTTTCCAGAATTGCCGCCACCAGATCGGGCTCCATCAAGGAAGGGGTGCCGCCACCAAAGAAGACGGTCTCGAGCACCCTCCCCCGCGTTTCCGTCCCAACCCGGTCAATCTCGGCCAGATAGGCGCGTTTCCAGCGATTCTGGTCAATCTTTTCAACAACATGGCTATTGAAGTCACAATAAGGGCATTTCGACTGGCAGAAGGGCCAATGCAGATACAGCCCGAATCCACCATGCTGCCAGTCCTCCATCGTCATCCCTTGAACGCCGTAACCTCGATCTCGATCAGCATTTCAGGTCGGATCAATCCGGCAATCACCATCGTTGCTGCGGGCCGAACCTCGCCGAGAACAGCCCCCAAGACCGGCACGAGCGCCTGCACCAATCCAACATCGACCAGCGTGTATTGCACGCGCACAATGTCACCCCGGTCAAACCCAGCCTGACGCAATACATCATCAACCGTGGCGAAGCAATTGATCGCTTGCGCGGCCACTCCCTCGGGCATCTGCATCGTAGAATAATCATAGCCCGTCACCCCCGAAATGAAACACCACCCACCTTTGACGACCGCACGGCTGTACCCCATCGCCGCCTCGAAGGGCGATCCTGTCGAGATATGTTTCACGTGAAACATCCCTCTACCAGCTTGCGGAACGCATCGGCGCGGTGGCTGATCCGGTTCTTTTCCCAGCGATCCATCTCGCCAAACGTCACGTCATACCCATCCGGCTGAAAAACCGGGTCAAACCCGTGGCCTTGCGTCCCACGCATCGGCCACACGATTTGGCCATGCCTGACCCCCTCAAATACCATATCTTGCCTCTCAGGCCAGGCCATCACCAAAGTGCAACGAAATTGAGCCCGCCGCGGCGCTGGGGCGGCCACCGCCATCAGTTCGGCCCAGACCCGCCCCATCGCCATCACAAAATCCCGCCCAACCCCGGTTTCCGCCCAATCCGCCGTGTAAACCCCCGGCGCACCGCCAAGCGCATCGACGCACAACCCGGAGTCGTCGGCCAGCGCCGGCAGCCCCGTCGCCAAAGCCGCTGCGTGTGCCTTGATCCGCGCGTTCCCCACGAAACTGTTCTCAGTCTCGGCTGGTTCGGCCAGCCCGAGGTCTCGCGCCGACAGCACCTCGACGCCAAACCCGCTCAGCAAATCGGCGATCTCTTCCTGCTTCCCCCGGTTATGGGTCGCCACCACCAGCTTGCCGCCAGAAAATCGCATCATACCAACCCCAAAACAGCCTTCTGCGCTGCCACCAAATGCGCTGAACCGGCCTCGGCCATGTCAAGCAGTCCCATCATCTCGGCGCGCGAAAACGTCGCCCCTTCTGCCGACATCTGGACCTCGATCAAACGCCCCCGCCCCGTCATGATGAAGTTCCCATCCGTGCCCGCCGCCGAATCCTCGGCATAGTCCAAATCGAGAACCTCTTGCCCCGCGTAAATACCGCAAGACACTGCCGCCACATGATCCATCATCGGATCGCTGATAATTGCGCCTGATTTCAACAGCTTGTTGAACGCCAGCCGCAATGCCACCCAACCGCCGGTGATCGACGCACAGCGCGTGCCGCCATCGGCCTGCAACACATCGCAGTCGATCACGATCTGCCGCTCGCCCAGGGCCGATCTATCGACCCCGGCCCGCAGCGCCCGCCCGATCAGCCGTTGAATCTCCTGCGTCCGGCCAGACTGCTTGCCCATCGCCGCCTCACGCCGGTTACGGCTGTGGGTGGCGCGCGGCAGCATGCCATATTCCGCCGTCACCCAGCCTAACCCGGTGCCCTTCAGGAATGGCGGGGCCTTGTCCTCGATGCTCGCCGAACACAAGACATGCGTCTCGCCCATCTTGATCAGGCAAGACCCTTCGGCATGTTTCATCACGCCGATTTCCATGGAAACGGCGCGCATATCGCCCAACGAACGGCCAGAAGGTCGCATCTCATCATCCTACCTGTTTTGCCGCGCCAGATACGCAAGGCCACTGCCCTAATGCAACCCCTCACCCCAACGTCGATTGACGCGACGACCGTCGCCTCCCTACAGTGGCCTGCCACAGGAAATATCGAATGCCCGACACCGCCAGCCTCCTGTCCGAAATGAACGACCGCTCCCGCGAGGTGTTTCGCCGCGTCGTGGAAAGCTATTTGACGTCGGGTGATCCGGTAGGCTCCCGCACCTTGACCCGCAGCATGACTGAAAAACTGTCCGCCGCCACCATCCGCAATGTGATGCAGGATCTCGAACTCCTCGGCCTGCTCGATAGCCCCCATATCTCGGC
Source organism: Rhodobacterales bacterium (assembly GCA_038246975.1). Classification (GTDB taxonomy): domain Bacteria; phylum Pseudomonadota; class Alphaproteobacteria; order Rhodobacterales; family Rhodobacteraceae; genus JAIYDJ01. The sequence continues at coordinate 10,815 of JBBRVJ010000118.1, forward strand.
CGGTCGCATCCCGACCCAGCTTGGCCTCCGGATGTTCGTCGACGGGTTGCTCGAAGTGGGCACCGTCAATGACGCCGATCGCGAAAAGATGGATGCCACGCTGGGGTCAAACGAACAAGGCGTCGGCCACCTGCTCGACCATGTCGGCTCGGCCCTGTCGGGTATCACCAAAGGCGCCAGCCTCGTCCTGGCTCCGAAACAGGAATCGCCGATCCGCCATATCGAATTCGTCAGCCTCGCCCCCGACCGCGCGCTCGTCGTGCTGGTTTTCGCCAATGGCCAGGTCGAGAACCGCATCTTTGCCCCGCCTCCCGGTCAAACCCCCAGTTCGATGCGCGAGGCGGCCAACTTTCTCAACGCCCTCGCCGAAGGCAAATCTCTTTCCGATCTGCGCCGCACCATCGGGGTCGACATCGCCGCACGGCGTCAGGAAATCGACGGTCTGGCGCAAGCACTGGTCCAAAGCGGCCTCGCGGTCTGGGAAAATGGTGGCGAGCGGTCGGAGCGGCTGATCGTGCGGGGCCGCGCCAATCTGATCGACGAGGCAGGCGATTCCGCCGACCTCGACCGCATTCGTA
>JBBRVJ010000119.1:0-11381 GCA_038246975.1 Rhodobacterales bacterium
CCCGGCTTGTGTGTTTTGGGGGTGTCGCGCCCCCGGCCCCTCCGGGGGGGGGTGGGTGGGGGGGGGGCCCGCCCCCCCACCGCTGAGTGCGTCACCCGGCGCGGGATTGGCGTTTGCGGTCGTTCGGGTCGAGGAAGCGTTTGCGCATCCTCACGGTTTTCGGGGTCACTTCCACCAACTCGTCATCGTCGATGTAGGAAATGCACTGCTCGAGACTGAGCTTCACCGGTGTGGTCAGCCGCACCGCCTCGTCCGTGCCAGACGCCCGGACGTTGGTCAGCTGCTTGCCCTTCAACGGGTTCACTTCCAGATCGTTGTCGCGGTTGTGCTCGCCGATGATCATGCCTGTGTAGACCGGTTCCTGCACGCCGATGAAGAAGTGACCGCGATCTTCGAGTTTCCACATCGCATAGGCGACCGAAATCCCCGATTCCATCGAGATGAGCACCCCGGCGCGGCGGCCCTCGATCGGGCCTTTGTGCGGGGCCCAGGCGTGGAACACCCGGTTCAGCACTCCGGTCCCGCGCGTATCGGTCATGAACTGACCGTGATACCCGATCAGCCCGCGCGAGGGCACATAGGCGATGATCCGGGTCTTGCCGACGCCTGCCGGTTTCATCTCGATCAGGTCGCCCTTGCGCGGCCCGGTCAGTTTTTCGATCACGGGCCCTGTGTATTCGTCATCGACGTCGATGGTGACTTCTTCGATCGGCTCGTGCTTCACACCGTCGATCTCGCGGAAGATCACGCGCGGGCGGCTGATCGACAGCTCGAACCCTTCGCGGCGCATGTTTTCGATCAGGACGCCCATCTGCAATTCGCCGCGACCCGCCACTTCGAAGGCGTCGCCGCCGGGAGTATCCGTCACCTTGATCGCGACGTTGATCTCTGCCTCGCGCATCAGGCGTTCGCGGATGACGCGGGACTGCACCTTGGAGCCGTCTTTCCCGGCCAGCGGGGAATCATTGATCCCGAAGGTCACCGAGATCGTCGGCGGATCAATCGGCTGGGCGGGCAGGGCCACGTCGATTTCAAGCGCGCAAAGCGTGTCGGCTACCGTCGTCCTGGACATGCCGGCCAGCGTCACGATATCGCCAGCTTCGGCCACGTCGATCGGGGTCATCACCAGCCCCCGGTAGGCCAGAATCTTGGACACCCGGAATTGCTCCAGTTTATCGCCGTCGCGCGACAGCGCCTTGATCGTCTCGCCCGCGCGCAGGGTGCCCGCCTCGACCCGGCCCGTCAGGATGCGGCCGATGAACGGGTCGGCGGACAGCGTGGTGGCCAGCATCTGGAACGGCTCGCTCCGGCGCGCGATCTGCGACGGCGCGGGGACATGTTTCTGGATCAGGTTGTACAGCGCCGACAGATCCTTGCGCGGCCCGTCCAGTTCCGCATCCGCCCAGCCATTGCGGCCCGACGCATAAAGCACCGGGAAATCAAGCTGATCGTCGTCGGCCCCAAGGTTGGCGAACAGATCGAAAACTTCGTTCAGCGCCCGTGACGGTTCGGCATCGTGCTTGTCGACCTTGTTGAGCACCACGATGGGCCGCAAACCCAGACGCAGCGCCTTGGCGGTCACGAATTTGGTCTGCGGCATCGGGCCTTCCGCCGCGTCGACCAGCAGCACCACGCCGTCCACCATGCTCAGAATCCGTTCCACCTCGCCGCCAAAGTCGGCGTGGCCGGGCGTGTCGACGATGTTGATCCGCTGTCCTGCCCATTCCAGCGAGGTGCATTTCGCCAGAATGGTGATGCCGCGTTCGCGTTCGATATCGTTGCTGTCCATCGCGCGTTCGGACACCGCCTGATTTTCGCGGAACGACCCGGACTGTTTCAGCAGTTCGTCCACGAGGGTCGTCTTGCCATGGTCAACGTGGGCGATGATGGCAATATTGCGAAGCTCCATCGGGAGGGGTCACTTTCATGAGGTCAGGTTTGGCGCGGCGATACCCCAGCCGGGGCCGAAACGCCAGAGCCAAGATCGGCTGACATGGTTTTTCGCTGCGCTGCGGCGAAGGTGATCGGCTGATCACATTTTCTGGTCGGCGGCTGTCCGACGGCGGATCAGACGAATTGCCCGCCAGGACTTTTGTTCTTTTGTCGTTTACGTCGAGAATTTACGCAACTTTCGGCAGGTTGCTGCGTTGGGCAAAGTCGGTTGGAAAATGCCGAAAAGATTTGAAAGACGGCGCACCCCCTCAGCAACGACTGGGGCGCTTGCGAAACGCGGTTCGGATGGACCTGTTGAGAAGCTTGCAAAGGCAAGGACGCAACAATGAAAAAGCCTTTCAGAAGCGAGCCAACCAGACCCGTCAGGCGTCGCAAGCGCAAGTTGTTGCTTGTGCGGCTTGGAACAGGGTCGCCCTGCGGATTTTTGATCACACTGGGGTTTGCTGCAGCCGTAGCGCGACCGGAGGGGCCCAAATCGAGCACCCGGCGCGCCGGTCAGGTCGTCACATAGCTGCCTCCGCCCACGTCAGGCACCGTAGCGTTCGAGTTGTCGATCAGGGTAATGCCCATCTGGCGCAAATGATTGGCCCGATAGGCGGCATTCGTTGCCCAAGCCGAACAGGAAACCTTCACGGAATTCGGCAGGAAAGTGGTCTGCCCGGAAACTCGGCGGCACAAGAAAGCCAGAGGTTGATCAACGTGTCGAAGTTTCTGATAACCTCGCCCGCATCCTGCGCTCGCTGTTCGTGCAATTCGGCTTGCCGCCCAATTGAAAAAGTCGCGCAACAAAAGGACCGGCAGGATACGACCGCTCTGGCCTGAATCCCCCCATCTGCAAACCGACCTGATCGATGTAGTCCGGCAGCCTGCCTTCTTTGGCATGATCCGAGGGCACCAATACCCCAACTTTTACCTTTGGCGGGCTGGGCTGTCCAGACCTGCGCTTCGCAGGTTCGCCCGAACGTCCCGGACCGTTGCATGGCGACTGGCGAGCACTTGCAACGTGTTCAGCCCGCCAGCGCCTTGTTCAGGTATTCATCGACCTTTTCCAGATAGCCGATGGTGGTCAGCCATTTCTGGTCGGACCCGATCAGCAGCGCCAGGTCCTTGGTCATCCAGCCATCCTCAACCGTCGCGACGGTCACCTGTTCCAGCGTCGTCGCAAAGCGCAGCAACCGGTCATTGTCGTCCAGCTTGGCGCGGTGTTTCAGCGCGCCGGTCCATGCGTAGATCGATGCGATCGAGTTGGTCGAGGTTGCCTTGCCCTTCTGATGTTCGCGGTAGTGGCGGGTGACGGTGCCGTGCGCGGCTTCCGCTTCGACAACGCGGCCGTCGGGTGTCATCAGAACAGACGTCATCAGACCCAACGAGCCGAACCCCTGCGCCACCGTATCGGACTGCACATCGCCGTCGTAATTCTTGCAGGCCCAGACATAGCCGCCCGACCATTTCATGGCGCTCGCCACCATGTCGTCGATCAGGCGGTGTTCGTAATGGATGCCCTTTGCCTTGAACGCCGCCTCGAATTCTTCCTCGTAGATCGTCTGGAACAGTTCTTTGAACCTTCCATCGTAGTATTTCAGGATGGTGTTCTTGGTCGACAGATACACCGGCCAGCCAAGATTCAGCCCATAGTTCAACGAAGCCCGCGCGAAGTCGGCGATGGAGTCGTCAAGGTTGTACATGCCCATGTAGACGCCGGCCGAGGGCGCGTCATATACATCCCGCTCGATGGTCACGCCGTCGCGGCCCACGAACTTCATCGTCAGCTTGCCGGGACCGGGGAAGTGGAAATCCGTCGCGCGGTATTGGTCGCCAAAGGCATGGCGGCCGACCACGATGGGTTTGGTCCAACCCGGCACCAGACGCGGCACGTTGCGGCAGATGATCGGCTGGCGAAAGATCACGCCGCCCAGAATGTTGCGGATCGTGCCGTTCGGCGATTTCCACATCTGTTTCAGGCCGAACTCGGCCACTCTGGCCTCATCCGCCGTGATCGTCGCGCATTTGACGCCGACCCCGTATTTCTGGATCGCAAGGGCCGCGTCGGTGGTGATCTGATCATTCGTCTCGTCGCGGACCTGGATCGACAGATCGTAGTATTTCAGGTCGATATCCAGATAGGGCAGGATCAGCTTTTGCTTGATGAAGTCCCAGATGATCCGGGTCATCTCGTCCCCGTCCAGCTCGACCACGGGGTTGGCTACCTTGATCTTGGTCATGTCCGGCCCTTTACTTGAAGGATTCGCTTGGGGGCTTGCATAGCCGAGAACAGCCCCGCCGGGAAGGTATGCCGTGGTATACTATGCTTTGGCGAAGTAAATTCGGCTCTTTTCGCGCAGCCAATCCCACAGGTTCGGCGCTCCCTTGGCGATCTTGACCCCGACGCGGGCGTCAAGTTGTTCTGCGGTGACATGGTAGGTCCTCCACGTCCCGCCGCCCGACATCAGGTTGGTCATGACCGGCTGCACCCGGTCCAGAGATTTGGCGAACACCGCGTCCGGAGTTTCGGCGGCCTCGAACTCGTCCCACAGTTTGCGGAACCGCGAGCCGAGATCGGGAGGCAGCAGGCCGAAGATCCGGTCGGCGGCACGTTGTTCGGCGGCGATGGTGTCGGCAGAGGCCTGGGCCTGACCGCCAGAAGAATGGATCGGCACGTCGCCCACGTCGATTTCCACCAGATCGTGCAGGATCAGCATCTGGATGACGCGAAAAATGTCGACGGCGGGGGCGGCGTGGTCGGCCATCACCATCGCGTAAAGCGTGAGGTGCCAGCTATGCTCGGCGGTATTCTCGGGGCGGGAACCGTCGCACAGCGTGGTGGCGCGCAGCACGGATTTCAGGCGGTCGGCGTCGTTCAGGAAGGCGAACTGCTGTTCCAGCCGTGCTGTCAATGACCGCCGCTTTCCATGTAGACTTTCGGGCCGCTGCCGCCTTCGCGCTTGGCTTTCAGCGCGGCTTCGATGAAGGCGCGGCCCCGCGCTTCGGCGATGCGGACGCGGTAGGCGGTCAGGAACGCCTCCTGCATGGTGGGCGACGCGTCGAGCAGAACCTTGGAGATCTTGTCGTAGAACTTTTCGTCGCCCAGTTCGGCCATCGCCGCGATCACATCGCGGGCCAGCGCGTCGCCCATGTCCTCCAGCACGCTCATCTTGTCACCTCGGACAACCGCCGTTTCACATAACCCGAAACCGTGTCGATCATCGGCTTCATGTGGGTTTCGTCATCCTTGAAGAAGTGATCGGCGCCTTCGATCAGGGTATGGGTGATCGTGATGCCCTTCTGCTCGTGCAGCTTGTTCACCAGATTGACGGTGTCCTTGGGCGGGGCCACCTTGTCTGCCGATCCGTTGATGATCAGACCGGAGGCGGGACAGGGGGCGAGGAAGCTGAAGTCGTAAAGGTTGGCCGGGGGCGCGACCGAGATGAAGCCGGTGATTTCCGGGCGGCGCATCAGAAGCTGCATCCCGATCCACGCGCCGAAACTGAACCCGGCGACCCAGCAATGTTTCGCGTTGGGATTCATGGACTGCAGATAGTCCAGCGCCGAGGCGGCGTCGGACAATTCGCCGATGCCAAGGTCATATTCGCCCTGGCTGCGCCCGACACCCCGGAAGTTGAACCGCATCACGGTGAACCCCAGATTGTAGAAGGCGTAATGCAGGTTATACACCACCTTGTTGTTCATCGTGCCGCCGTACTGCGGATGCGGGTGCAAGATGATGGCAATCGGCGCGTCGCGTTCCTTTTGGGGATGGTAACGGCCTTCGAGACGGCCCTCGGGGCCTGCAAAAATAACTTCGGGCATAGTGTGTCGCGCCTGTCTTTCATTCCAAGCGGTTTGTTGACGAATTCGCTTGGATAACCTAGAACCATTCTAAAGGACCATCCGGACCCCCATGGACTGGCTCGTGAGTTAAGCATTGGGGACGGTTGCGTCAATGGATATGGCAAGGCGGGACCTATGAAACTGTCGACCAAAGGGCGCTATGCGATGGTGGCGCTGGCCGATCTGGCGCTGGCCGAGACAAAATCGGGCGATGATCTGACGTCGCTGGCCGATGTGGCGCGGCGGCAGGACATCTCGCTGCCGTATCTGGAACAGTTGTTCGTCAAGCTGCGCCGCGCCGGTCTGGTCGAGGCGGTGCGCGGGCCGGGGGGCGGCTATCGGTTGGCGCGCAGCGCGGATGCGATCCGGATCTCGGAGGTGATGGAGGCGGTCGAGGAAACCGTCGATGCGCTGCACACCGGGGCAGGGGCGTCGGGCGGCGTGTCGGGCACGCGGGCGCAGTCGTTGACCAACCGGCTGTGGGAGGGGCTGTCGGCGCATGTCTATGTGTTCCTGCACCAGACCCGGTTGTCGGACGTGGTGCGCAACGAAATGCACCCTTGTCCGGCGGTGCCTGCCCTGTTCCGGGTGGTTGACGAAGAATGACGGGCATTTCTGCGCGGACAGGCCGGGGGGCGCTGCCCCCCTATCCCCCCCGGGATATTTGGGCCAGCTGGAAGGTCTGAGGGCATGGAACGGGTTTACCTTGACTGGAACGCCACCACGCCGCTGCGCCCCGAGGCGCGGGCGGCGATGATCGCGGCGATGGAGATCATGGGCAATCCGTCGTCGGTCCACGCCGAGGGGCGGGCGGCCAAGGGGTTGATCGAGCGGGCGAGGGGGCAGGTGGCGCAGGCGCTGGGGGCGGACGGGGCGGAGATCATCTTTACTTCCGGCGCGACCGAGGCGGCGGCTTTGGCCTGTGCGGGGCGCGGGTTGGTCTGTGCTGCGGTTGAACACGAGGCGGTTCTGGCGTGGTGCGATCCGGTGCTGCCGGTCGACGCGGCGGGCAAGGTTGCCGTGGCCGATCCGGGGCGGACGGCGTTGCAACTGGCCAATTCGGAAACCGGGGTGGTGCAGGTATTGCCGCAGGGGCTGGCGGTGTCAGATCTGACGCAGGGGTTCGGCAAGCTGCCGATCGCCTTCAACTGGCTGGGCTGCGAGATGGGGTTGGTGTCGGCGCACAAGCTGGGCGGGCCCAAGGGGATCGGGGCTTTGATCGCGCGGCGCGGGGTCGAGGTGGCAGCCCAGGTGCGCGGCGGTGGGCAGGAAATGGGGCGGCGGGCGGGGACCGAAAACCTGATCGGCATTGCGGGATTCGGGGCGGCAGCCGAGGCCGCCGCGCGGGATCTGGCCGATGGACTCTGGGATCAGGTGGCCCAAGTTAGAAATATTCTAGAATCCGCATTGTCGTCTTTTGGATTTGAGACTATTTCTGTCGGGTATGCTGCGGCGCGGTTGCCGAACACTCTGTGCATCATCGCACCGGGGTGGAAAGGCGAAAGCCAGGTGATGGCGATGGACCTTGCCGGGTTCGCCATCTCGGCCGGGTCGGCCTGTTCCAGCGGCAAGGTGCGCGCGTCGCAGGTGCTGCGCGCGATGAGGTTCGACGAAGGGCTGGCGGGTCAGGCGATCCGGCTGTCATTGGGGCCGGTGGTGACAGAGACGCAAGTGCTGCGCTTTGCCGACATCTGGGCTCGGGATTATCGGCGCATCCGTGCGCGGGTGGCGTGAAGGAAGGACTACAAGATGGACGTTGTTGAACTGGACGTGCGCGACGGGGTGGATCGGGAAACGATCGAGACGGTTGCCGCCATGTCGGGCAAATACAAATACGGCTGGAACACCGATATCGAGATGGAATACGCCCCCAAGGGCCTGTCCGAGGATATCGTCCGCCTGATTTCCAGCAAGACCAACGAACCGGAATGGATGCTGGACTGGCGTCTGGCGGCCTATCGGCGCTGGGTCAAGCTGGTCGAGCCGACTTGGGCGATGGTGAACTATCCCGCCATCGACTATCAGGACCAATACTATTACGCCAAGCCGAAAAGCATGAACGTAAAACCGAAAGACCTGTCGGAAGTCGACCCCAAGCTGTTGGCGACGTACGAAAAACTGGGAATCCCGCTGAAAGAGCAGATGCTGCTGGCAGGGGTCGAGGCGCCCGAGGGCGAGCGGCGCGTGGCGGTGGACGCGGTGTTCGATAGCGTGTCGGTCGGCACGACGTTCAAGGCGGAACTGGCCAAGGCCGGGGTGATCTTTTGCCCGATCTCCGAGGCGATCCGCGATTATCCCGAACTGGTAAAGCAGTATCTGGGCACGGTCGTGCCGCCGTCCGACAACTTCTTTGCCACGCTGAACTGTGCGGTCTTTACCGACGGCTCCTTCGTCTACATCCCGCCGGGCGTGCGCTGTCCGATGGAGCTGTCGACCTATTTCCGCATCAACGCCGAAAATACCGGGCAGTTCGAGCGTACCCTGATCATCGCCGACAAAGGGTCTTACGTCAGCTATCTGGAAGGCTGCACCGCCCCCAAGCGCGACACCAACCAGTTGCATGCGGCGGTGGTGGAACTGGTGCTGCTGGACGATGCCGAGATCAAGTATTCGACCGTGCAGAACTGGTATCCGGGCGATGAAAACGGGGTGGGCGGCATCTTCAACTTCGTGACCAAGCGGGCCGATTGCCGGGGGGACCGCTCCAAGGTGATGTGGACGCAGGTTGAAACCGGGTCGGCGATCACCTGGAAATACCCATCCTGCATCCTGCGCGGCGACGACAGTCAGGGCGAGTTCTATTCCATCGCCATCGCGAACAACGCGCAACAGGCCGATACCGGGACCAAGATGGTGCATCTGGGCAAGCGGACCAAATCGCGGATCGTCTCCAAAGGCATCTCGGCGGGCCGCGCGCAGAACACCTATCGCGGGTTGGTCAGCATGCACCCCAAAGCCAAGGAAAGCCGCAACTATACCCAGTGCGACAGTCTGCTGATCGGCGACAAGTGCGGCGCGCATACCGTGCCTTATATCGAGGTGCGCAACACCTCGTCCCGCGTCGAACACGAGGCGACGACCTCGAAAGTCGACGAGGATCAACTGTTCTACTGTCGCTCGCGCGGCATGTCCGAAGAGGAGGCGGTGGCGCTGGTCGTCAACGGGTTCTGCCGCGAAGTCTTGCAGGCGTTGCCGATGGAGTTCGCCATGGAGGCGCAAAGTCTGGTCGCGATCTCGCTTGAAGGGTCGGTTGGATGAAGGATCAGGGCCTGATCGCAGACGCGCCGCTTGCGGCCCTGCTGGCGGCCCTGCCTTTGGCGCGGCGGACGCGGATTGTCGATGTGGGCGCGAACCCGCTGCACGACGCGGTGCCCTATGCGGGTCCGCTGCGGGCGGGGGGCTGCGATGTGGTCGGGTTCGAACCCCGGCCCGAACCCTTTGCAGCCCTTGAAAAGGGCAGGTCGGACCGCGAGACCTATGACCAGCCCCTGCATCGCGGTGTGCTGGTCGCCGAAGTTCGGCAGGTTGGCCGGGGCAGGGCGGAATGATCGCCGAGCAGGTCAAACGCCCCAGACTGACCATGCCGGAGGCAGAGGCGGCAGCCTTGCATCAGGTCTATGCGGCGGCGTCGGTCATTCTTGAATACGGGTCGGGGGGGTCCACGCTGATGGCGGCCGAATTGCCGGACAAGCGGATCACGTCCGTCGAAAGCGATGCGGCGTGGCTGGCGCGGATGCGGGCGTGGTTTGTCGAGAATCCGCCCGCGTCCCTGCCCCTGATGCATCATGGCAACATCGGGCCGACCAAGCCCTGGGGCTATCCGGCCACCAACGACACCTTTCGCCGCTGGCCGTCCTATGCGCAGTCGGTCTGGGACCTGCCGGGATTTGCGGCCCCGGATGTCGTGCTGATCGACGGGCGGTTCCGGCTGGCCTGCCTGCTGACCGTGGCGCTGCGCACGACCAAACCTGTGGTGGCCATCGTCGACGACTACATCGACCGCCCGCCCTATCACGACGCCGAAGCCGTGCTGGGCGCGCCACAGATGATCGGGCGGATGGCCCGGTTCGATCTGACACCCGGCCTTATCCCGATGACCCGCCTTGCGCTGGTTATCGAAAGCCATTTACGGCCCTTTTAGGGTTCTGGAGAAAACATGCTGAATATCAAAAACCTGCACGTCAAACTTGAGGAAGAGGATAAGGTCATCCTGCGCGGCGTCGATCTGAGCATTGGCGCAGGCGAGGTGCATGCGATCATGGGTCCGAACGGGTCGGGCAAATCGACGCTGTCCTATGTGCTTGCGGGGCGCGACGGCTATGCCGTGACCGAAGGGTCTGCGACGCTGGACGAGGCCGACCTGCTGACCATGGATCCCGAAGAACGGGCGGCAGCGGGGCTGTTTCTGGCCTTTCAGTACCCGGTGGAAATCCCCGGTGTCGGCAACATGACATTCCTTCGCACCGCCTTGAATTCACAGCGCAAACTGCGCGGGGAACCCGAGGTATCGGCAGGCGATTTCCTGAAACTGGTGCGCGAAAAGGCCAAGGCGCTGAAAATCGATGCCGATATGTTGAAACGCCCGGTGAACGTGGGATTTTCGGGCGGCGAGAAAAAGCGGAACGAGATTTTGCAGATGGCCATGCTGGAACCCCGGATGTGCATTCTGGACGAGACGGATTCCGGGCTGGACGTCGACGCGATGAAACTGGTGGCCGAGGGCGTGAACGCGCTGCGCGATGCCGGGCGGTCTTTCTTGGTCATCACGCATTATCAACGGCTTCTGGACCATATCGCACCTGATGTGGTTCACATCATGGCGGCAGGGCGGATCATCAAATCGGGTGGGCCGGACCTGGCGCTGGAAGTCGAGCATAACGGTTATGCCGACCTGCTGGCAGGGGCGGCGTGATGGCTTTGGCGGCACTGAAACAAGACGCGCTGGCAGCGCGCATCGCGGGGCTGATGCTGCCCGGTGGCGGATGGCAGGCGGCGGCACGGACCGATGCCTTGGCGCGGTTGCAGGTGATGGGGATGCCGGGGCGGCGCGATGAATACTGGCGCTATACCGATCCGTCCGATCTGACGGCGGCGATTGCCCCCAAAGTGCCCCCGTTCGATCCGGGCGAGGAGGCCCCGCTGTTCGACGCGATCGACCGGGTGAAGATCGTCTTTGTCGATGGCGTGTTCGATGCGGCCGCCTCGGATGATCTGACCTTGGCAGGGATCGAGATCGAACGTCTGGCCACCGCACGAACCGACCTGCACTGGGCACGCGATCTGTATGGGGTGCTGGAAGCGCGGGGGCAAATTCCGGTTCATCGACCGCTCGCCGTAATGGGCACGGCTTTTGCGACGGACGGAGTGCTGATCAGGGTCACGGCGCAGGCGGCGAAGCCTGTCGCCCTGATTTATCGTCGCGTTTCAGAGGCTTCCGATGCGATCCTGCATCACTGCATCAAGGTCGAGTCAGGTGGCGAGCTGACGCTGCTGGAGGATGGCGTGGCCGCCGCGCGGTTCTGTTCGGTGATGGAGGTCGATCTGGCGGCGGGGGCGAGGTTCCACCACATCCGTGCCCAAGGCCGCGACCATGCCCGGCG
>JBBRVJ010000120.1:0-11311 GCA_038246975.1 Rhodobacterales bacterium
ACCAAGGCCCACCGAACCCGCAAAGCTGTGGCCCGCCCCCGCCTCGCCGATCACCTGAAACCCATCGCCCGCGACCGGATCGCCCTGCACCGCGTAGCCGTCCATCGCCGAGGCGGCAAAGGGCGGCTGGTCCCGCTCAGCTCGCGCCGCACCCGGCATCACGCGCCCTGCGACATGGCGCAGCGCCACGGTTTCCACAGACAAAGGGCGCACCAAGTCAAGGCACAGCGTCAGGGCTTCTTCGACCGATAACATCACGACGCCTCGTAAAGACCTGATTTTCCACCGTCTTTCAGGATAACCCTGATCCCGTCGATCTGCATGGATTTCTGCACGGCCTTCAGCATGTCATAGATCGTCAGGCACGCGACCGACACCGCCGTCAGCGCCTCCATCTCGACACCGGTTTGCCCACCGGTCCGCACAGTGGCCTCGACCCGCACACCGGGCAGCGATACGTCCGGCTTCAACACCAGCGAGACCGAAGTGATCGGCAGGGGATGGCACAACGGCACCAGATCGGCGGTCTTTTTCGCGGCCATGATCCCGGCCAGCCGCGCCACACCCAGCACATCGCCCTTTTTCGCCGTACCGGCGAGCACAAGCGCCAGTGTCGCCGCCTCCATCCGCACCAGACCGACCGCTACGGCGACCCGCGCCGTCACCGCCTTGTCCGACACATCGACCATATGCGCCTGACCAGAAGCGTCGAAATGCGACAGCCCGCTCATACCCCGCCCTGCGCGGTCAGGGGGCGCGCCAGAATCGCCCTGGTCGCCGCCGTCACATCGGCCTGCCGCATCAACGCCTCGCCGATCAGGAAACACCGCGCGCCGTAAGCGGCAAGGTCGGCCAGATCGGCGGGCGTATAAAGCCCGCTTTCCGCGACGATCAGACGATCTTCGGCCACGCGCCGCGCCAGATCGCGCGTGGTGTCCAGCGTCACCTCGAAGGAATGCAGATTGCGGTTGTTGATGCCGATCAGCTTCGACTGCAACAGCGCCGCGCGGTCCAACTCGGCGCGGTCATGCACCTCGACCAGCACATCCATCTTCCACGCGATCGCCGCCGCTTCCAACTCGGCGGCCTGCGCATCCGACACGAAGGCCATGATGATCAGGATGCAATCGGCATGCAGGGCGCGGGATTCCGCGACCTGCCACGGGTCCAGCAGGAAATCCTTGCGCAGGCACGGCAGTTTGACCGCAGCCGAAGCGGCCAGCAGATAGTCATCGGCCCCCTGAAACGACGGCGTGTCGGTCAGCACCGACAGACAGGTCGCCCCGCCGTCTTCATAGGCACGGGCCAGCGCGGGCGGATCGAAATCGGCGCGGATCAAACCCTTGGACGGGCTGGCCTTCTTGATCTCGGCAATCAGCCCATAGCCCCCCTGCGACGCCTCGACCAACGCCCGCGCAAAGCCGCGCGGGGCAGGGGCGGCGCGGGCGGCATCCTCGACCGCCGGCAAGGGCCGCGCGGCCTTGCGCTCGGCGACTTCGGCCAGTTTGTAGGTCTTGATGCGGTCAAGGATCGTGCTCATGCGTCAGACTTAGCCAATTGAACGCGGTAAGGGAAGGATTCGGGCATGCTCAGGCCGCGGTCATCCGCGCAAGGGCTGCAACTTTGCCCTTCGCCTCGCCCGAATCCAGACTTTCGCGCGCCATCTCGACCCCGTCGCGCAGCGTTGTCACCCGGTCTGCCACCAACAGTGCCGCAGCGGCGTTCAGCAAAACCGCATCGCGGTAGGCCCCCTGCGCCCCGTCCAGCAACGCCCGCAGCGCGGCGGCATTGTCGGCGGGCGATCCGCCCAGAATCGCGCTGAACGGATGAACCGGCAGACCGGCATCCTCGGGGTGCAGGGTGAATTCGGTGATCTCGCCACCCTCCAGCGCCACCACCTGCGTAGGACCCGCAATCGACATCTCGTCGGTGCCGTCGCCGCCATGCACCAGCCACGCCTTCTGCGACCCCAGCGCGCGCAGGGTTTCGGCCATCGGCCGGATCAGCGCGGGCGAGAAGGCGCCGGTCAACTGCCGCGTTACCCCTGCCGGATTGGTCAACGGCCCCAGAATGTTGAAAATCGTCCGGGTTCCCAGTTCGGCCCGGATCGGCCCGACATGCCGCATCGCGGGATGATGCATCGGCGCCATCATGAAGCCGATCCCCGCCTCGGACAGGCAGCGTTCCACCACCTCGCGCCCGACCATCACGTTCAGACCCAGTTCCGATAGCACATCCGCAGCGCCCGAACGGGACGACAGGTTGCGGTTGCCGTGCTTGGCCACCACCACCCCGGCCCCTGCCACGACAAACGCCGTTGCGGTCGAGATGTTCAGCGTGCCCTTGCCATCGCCCCCGGTGCCGACAATGTCCATCGCCCCGTCCGGCGCGCGGACTGCGTGGCATTTCGACCGCATCACAAAGGCGGCGGCGGCATATTCATCGACCGTCTCGCCCCGCGTGCGCAGCGCCATCAGGAACCCGCCGACCTGGGCCGGGGTGGCCGCGCCCTCGAACAGCGCGGTGAACGCTTCGGTCGCCTCGATCCGGGTCAGGGGGCGCGCGGCCGCGATGCCGATCAGCGGCTTCAACCCCTCGCTCATGCCGCAACCATGGCCTTTGCGGCATCCAGAAAGGTGCGCAACAGGGCGTGACCATGTTCCGACGCGATGCTTTCAGGGTGAAACTGCACCCCTTCGATCAATTTCTCGCGGTGGCGCAGACCCATGATCGTGCCATCCTCCAGCCACGCCGTGACCTCCAGACATTCGGGCAGGGTGGCACGGTCGACGATCAGACTGTGATAGCGGGTCGCGAGGAACGGCGACGGCAGCCCCGCGAACATCCCCAGACCCGCGTGATGGATTACCCCCATCTTGCCATGCACGATCTCGTGGCACCGCACCACATCGCCGCCGAACGCCTGCCCGATGGTCTGATGCCCCAAACAGACGCCCAGCAACGGAACACCCGCCTCTGCCGCAGCCAGCGTCAACGGCAGGCAAATCCCCGCCGCCGCCGGGTCGCACGGGCCGGGCGACAGCACGATGGACGACGGCCGCAGCGCCATCGCCGCCTGCACATCCATCGCGTCATTGCGCACCACCCGGACATCCGCGCCCAACTCGCCCAGATAATGGACGAGGTTGTAGGTAAAGCTGTCATAGTTGTCGATCAGAAGCAGCATATTGCAGGGCCTTGGCGGATAGGGGATGATGCGGGGCGCATGCGCCCGTGGTCGGTCCCTACATGGGACCACCCACCAAGGGGCGTCAAGGGGAACCCGCGCGCCGGGAGACGGAGGATCAGGGTGAAACGGGCAATGCGTGGGTTTTCGTTCGGGGTGATCAGTGGCACCGCAGCCTCGGCGCTGCTGTTGGTGGTGGTGTCGCAAATGGCCCCCAATCCGGCGTCGCTGCCGGTGGTGGCTGTGGCGGACCCTCAGCCTGTTGCGGTTGCGCCGGAAACCGAAGCGCCGATGGCGGACCCTCAGCCTGTTGCGGTTGCGCCGGAAAGCGAAGCGCCGATGGCGGACCCTCAGCCTGTTGCGGTTGCGCCGGAAACCGAAGCGCCGATGGCGGACCCTCAGCCTGTTGCAGTCGCCCCCGAACCCAAGGCACCGACGGCAGACCCCGCAGCGGTGCCCGCCGTGGCGCCTGACCCCGCAGCCACCCCCGCTGTGCCGCAGCCTCCCGCCGCCGCACAACCCGGCCCTGCACCCCCCGCCATGCCCGAGACCGAAGCCCCAACCGCCCCCGCCGTCATCGCCGAAGCCGCGGCCCCAACGGTGCCCGCCACTGACGCCACAGCCCCAACATCCCCCGACGCAACCCAGCCCGCAGCCCCGGCAACCGCAGACCCCGCCCTGACTGCCGATCTGCCCCCGCCAGCCCCCGAAGAGGCCCTGCTGCAACCCGGCCCCGCCCCGCAGGCCGAAGCCGCCCCCGCCACCATCGCCCCCGATGCGAACCCGGTGGGTGTGCTTGTCGTGCCGGTGCCGCCGCTGCCCGCGACCCTGCCGGACGCTGTCCCCGCCGAAGCCACAGCCCCTGTGGCGGTTGCAGAACCGCTGCCCGAAATCCTGCCCACCCTCCCTGCACCCGCGCTCCCCTCACCCGCCCCCCCCGCGCCCGCCCCAACCCCCGCGCCCGCCCTGACCCAAGCACCCGCGCAAGAACCCGTGCCGTCGATCATCGGCGATGGCGGGGCCAGCACCCTGACCCCCGATACCCAACTGCCGCAAACCCCCGGCGTCAAAGTCGGCCTGCTGCCTAAAATCGGCACCGATCAAACCGCGACCGCCGCCGAACCGTTGCCCGCCGCCGATGCCCCCCCTGTGCAACGCTTCGCTCGCCCGTTCGAAAACCCCGCTGCCAAACCGACCTTCGGCATCCTGCTGCGCGACACCGGCGAGCCAACGCTCGACCGCCAATCCCTCGCGCGCCTGTCCTTCCCGGTGACCTTCGTCATCGACCCGCTGTCGCCCGGTGCCTCCGAGGCTTCTGCGATCTACCGCGCCGCAGGGCAGGAAGTGCTGATGCTGGCCAGCGGCATCCCCGACGGGGCGACCGCTGCCGATCTGGAACAGACATTCCAATCGCTGGGGTCCGCCTTGCCCGAGGCGGTGGGCGTGATCGACCTTGCCGCCGGAGGTTTTCAGGCCAATCGCCCGCTCGCCACCCAGGTCATCGCGATCCTGCAAGGGCAGGGCCTCGGGCTTGTGACCTTCGACACCGGCCTGAACGCGGCGGATCAAGAGGCGCGTCGCGCCGGTCTGCCTGCCGCCACCATCTTCCGCCGTCTGGATGCCGAGGCGGAATCAACCGCCACGATCCGCCGCTATCTGGACCGCGCCGCCTTCAAGGCGGCACAGGAAGGCCGGGTGCTGGTAGTGGGCGACACCAGACCCGAGACAATCGCCGCCATTCTGGAATGGGCGGTCGAGGGGCGCGCGGCCTCGGTGGCCTTCGCGCCCGTCACAGCCCTGTTCACCACGCCGTAGCGGATCACTCCCCGGTTTTCACCAACCGCAGATGCGGCCGACCACGGGCCGGACGGTTGGTGTCCTGCGGCACAAAGGCCGCCTGATCTTCGGCCAGTTCACGCACCGGCCCGACCCGCGATGCCACCGCCACAGGCTCGTTCAACAGCGCCGAAATGGCAAATCGCCGGGGCGCGCGGCCTGTGACCCCCTCGACCGCCAGACATCCCAGCGCCAGATCGGTGACGCCCCGCGTGCTGACCAACGGCAACAGCAGCATCCGCGCTTCCATTGCCGGGCGACCGACGCCGCGCTCGGCCTCCAGCCAGATGTCCAGCGCCACCCCGTCGCGAAACAAACCCTCCAGCGGCCCGGTCAACCGGGTCCGGCCCGCCGGATCGAACAGCGACGACAGCGGCATCCCCCGCACGTCCATGCCCATCAGGTCGCTGATCCCCATCCCCGCCAGCCGGAACCGCGCCAGACCGGGGGCGATGCGCTCGATCAGAAACACCTGCTCCAATGCGCCCGCAATGCCGCGCGGATCAATCTGATCGCGGCGCGGCAGGGCGGCACCATTGCGCAAACCCTCCCAATAGGCACGCACTTCGGCCAGCATCGCAAAGCGCGGCCCTCGCGGCCCGCTGCCGGTGGTCTTGCCGCGTCCGATCCCTGAAAACATCATCACACCGATCCTCGCACATAGATTCGTTGTCGGCGCGCTGAGGGTCTGTTAAGCCGTCCGCGCCATGCTGCGGCCCGTTAAGATTGGCGCAAGCATTGTTACCAAGACCTTAACATACACCCTTTGCCGCGCATTTGGCCCAGAATCTTGTCAAATGGTAAACACCTGCAACCACGAGGAGAGCGCCCGATGACCATCTCGATGACCGGCTTTGCCGCCGCCAAGGGGCAGGGCGCGGGCTATACCTGGGGCTGGGACATCCGCTCGGTCAACGGCAAGGGCCTCGACCTGCGCCTGCGGGTGCCCGACTGGATCGACGGGCTGGAACCCGCCCTGCGCGCCGAACTCGGCCGCGCGCTGCACCGGGGCCACGTCAACCTGACGCTGAAAGTCGCGCGCGACGCAGGCGAGGCCGAGGTGCTGCGGATCAACGACGCGGTGCTGTCCGGCGTGTTGCGCGGTCTGGCCCATGTCGAAGGGGTGGCGATGAACATCGGCGTCACGCTGGGTCAGGCCACCGCCGCCGACGTGCTGTCGATGCGCGGCGTGTTGGAGGCAGGCGCGGTCGAGGCCGACACCACCGCCCTGCGCGCCGCCCTGCTGGCCGACCTGCCCGCGCTGATCGCCGATTTTCAGACCAACCGAACCGCCGAAGGCTCGGCGCTGGCCGCCATCATCGCAGCCAAGCTTGACACCATCGCCCGCCTGACTGCCGACGCCACAAACGAGGCCACCGCCCGCCGCGACACCGCCCCCGCCGCCCTGCGCGACGCACTTTCCCGCGTCCTGACCAATGCCGAAGGCGTGGACGAAGGGCGCATGGCGCAGGAACTGGCGCTGCTCGCGGTCAAACAGGACGTGACCGAGGAACTCGACCGCCTGACCGCCCACACCGCCGCCGCCCGCGCCCTGCTGGCCGAAGCGGGCTCTGTGGGGCGCAAATTCGACTTCCTGATGCAGGAATTCATGCGCGAGGCGAACACACTGTGTTCCAAGGCGCAGGCCCTGGCGCTGACCCGCATCGGGCTTGACCTGAAAACCGTGATAGATCAGATGCGCGAACAGGTTCAGAACGTGGAATGACAATGCAGCGGCGCGGACTCCTCCTGATCCTGTCCTCCCCCTCGGGGGCGGGCAAATCGACCCTTGCGCGGCGGCTGATGGCGCAGGACGACGCGCTGCAATTCTCGATCTCCGCCACCACCCGACAGCGCCGCATCGGCGAAGTCGACGGCCGGCACTATCATTTCCGCAGCCGCGCGCAGTTTCAGACCATGGTCGACAATGGCGACATGCTGGAACATGCCGAGGTGTTCGGCAATCTCTACGGCTCACCCCGCGCCCCGGTCGCTGCCGCCATGGCCAAGGGGCGCGACACGCTGTTCGACATCGACTGGCAGGGCGGTCAGCAGATTCGCAACTCCAGTCTTGGCAACGATGTGGTGTCGGTGTTCATCCTGCCCCCCTCGATCGCCGAACTCGACGCCCGACTGCACGCGCGCGCCGCCGACAGTGACACCGTGATCGCAGGCCGCATGGACCGAAGCCGCGACGAGATCAGCCATTGGGCGGAATACGACTATGTTTTGGTCAACGACGATCTGGACCGTTGTTTCATCGACTTGCAGACGATCCTCGACGCCGAAAGAATGCGCCGCACCCGCCAGCCCGCCCTGTCCGACTTCGTGCGCACCCTGAACAAGGAGTTTGACGGCCGATGATCTGGTCCCTCGACGGCATCACCCCGCAAATTCACCCCGACGCGTGGATCGCGCCCACGGCCGTTCTGGTCGGACGCGTGATCGTCGGGGCGGGGGCCAACATCTGGTTCGGCGCGGTCCTGCGCGGCGACAATGAACCCATCGTGGTGGGCGAAGGGTCGAACATTCAGGAAAACGCCGTCCTGCACACCGACATGGGGGCGCCCCTGACCATCGGTGCAAACTGCACCATCGGCCACAAGGCAATGCTGCACGGCTGTATCATCGGCGACGGCAGCCTGATCGGCATGGGGGCGACCCTGCTGAACGGCGCGCGCATCGGCACCGCCTGCCTGATAGGGGCTTGCGCGCTGATCACCGAAGGCAAGGACATCCCCGACGGAAGCCTCGTGATGGGCAGCCCCGGCAAGGTGATCCGCCAGCTTGACCCCGAAGCCCGCGCCCGACTTCTGAAATCCGCCGAAAGCTACCGCGCCAACGCCGCAAGATTTCGCTCAGGCATGAAACCCGCCTGACTCCCCCCATTTTCTGTCCCCAAATATCCCACGGGGGTCCGGGGGTGTGAAACCCCCGGCCTGCTTGCAAGCGCCGCCCATGCAAAAGGGGGCCAAACGGCCCCCCCGGCATCGCGTTCGGGCGCAAGTCAGCCCCAGACGGCCTTGCGCGCAATCATGTCGGCATCCTCGGGAAAAATCCCGAGGTCCATCGCCATGGCGCGCGGCATCGCGGCAATTTCATCGCGCGTGCGCACGAACAGCGCTTGTTTGCGCACGGCTTCGCGCACCGAATTCAGAAAGTTTTTCATCGTCATATCCTCGTCCTCTGCGTTGGTCGGCCCGGATGGCGTCCCTGTTTCGCAAGATCAGGATATGATGATGCTGCACCTGCGAACAACGCATACAGCCGCCGCACGGCCATGCACCAAACGCATGGCTGCGTCAGAAAGCAAAAGGGTGCCCGCAGGCACCCCGCGCCAAGTCACCTCAGATCAACCTGCCCATCGCCACGGCGGTATCCGCCATGCGGTTGGAAAAGCCCCATTCGTTGTCGTACCAGCTTAGAATCCGCACCATCGTGCCCTCCAGAACCTTGGTCTGGTCCATGTGGAAGATCGACGAATGCGGGTCGTGGTTGAAATCCACGCTGACGTTGGGCTGATCGGTATAACCCAGAATGCCCTTCAACCGCCCGTCCGCTGCCGTCCGGATCGCGCCGTTGATCTCGGCCACAGAGGTTTCGCGCGCCGCCTCGAACACCAGATCGACGACCGACACATTCGGCGTCGGCACCCGGATCGCCACCCCGTCCAGCTTGCCCGCAAGCTCGGGGAGCACAAGACCCACCGCCTTGGCAGCCCCGGTCGAAGTCGGAATCATCGACAGGGCCGCCGCCCGGCCCCGGTACAGGTCCTTGTGCATGGTATCCAGCGTCGGCTGATCGCCGGTATAGCTGTGGATCGTGGTCATGAACCCGCGTTTGATCCCCACGGCCTGATGCAGCACCTGCGCCACCGGCGACAGGCAGTTGGTCGTGCAGGACGCGTTCGACACGATCAGATCTGCGGCGGTCAGCGTGTCATGGTTCACGCCAAACACAATCGTCTTGTCCGCACCGCTCGACGGGGCCGATACCAGCACCCGCTTCGCCCCGTTCTCCAGATGCACCACCGCCTTTTCCTTGTCGGTAAAGATGCCCGTGCATTCCAGAACGATATCGACATGCGCCCAAGGCAGGTCCGCCGGGTTGCGGATCGACGAAACCTCGATCGGTCCCCGGCCTGCGTCAATCGAAGTGGCGGTGGTGGTCACCGTGCCCGGAAACCGGCCATGCACCGAGTCGAACCGCAGCAGATGCGCGTTGGTTTCCACCGGGCCCAGATCGTTGATCGCGACCACCTCGATATCGGTGCGCCCCGATTCGATGATGGCGCGCAGCACGTTGCGGCCGATGCGGCCGAACCCGTTGATGGCGACTTTTACGGTCATGGAAAGCTCCTGATTCTGAAAATCGTGACACGGGGTTCTGTTAGCGGTAACAGCCCCGATTTCAACCGCACTCTGCCGATCTCAGCGCCAGAATGCCAGATATTCCACCATGTCCGCACCTTTCCGCAGCAGGAACATCGTCGCATCCCCGCTGTTGACCAAAGCATCCAGCCCCAAGGCCGCAAGGATCACAATCGCAAGCACGAGGGCAGCCCGATCAGTCACGCAGTCCCCGCACAGCCGGAATTCGCCCCGACCATAGCGGTCCCGGCGCTACAGGTCCAGAACCGGCGCAAAGGCGTTCATGTCGGCAAAGCGGCAGAACTTCGGGCGCGCCAGATGCAGCACCGGCACCCCGGCCACAAACTCCCCGGCCACAAACTCTCCGGTCAACCGCGCCATGTCGGCGCGCAAGCCCGGCAGGGCGACGGCGGGCAGACCCTGCATCAGATAGGCCAGCGTGATGTGAAACTCATACGCCGCATGGGCCGGGGTCCGCAGACCCAGGGCATCGCTCAATCCATCCCGCCACGCCCGCGCCACAGCCTCGTCCGCCGCAGTCGCCCCCGCCAGCCGCACCCCGAACGGCGTGACTGCCGTCACCCGCATGGCGAATGCGGGCGGTGCTGCAAACCCCGCCAGCCGTCCGGTCATCACCGACGTCACGGCGTCGATCCCCGACTCCAGCGGCACGCCATCCGGCCAGAACCCACCCGCCCGCCGCGTCTCGATCGCGCCTTCGAAGACGGTCATGTGATAGCTTGCCACCTCGGTGAACGCAAAATGCCCCGCCTCGGGCCGCGCCTGCAACGCGGCGCGCAGACCGATCAGCGCGGCCTCGGTCGGCGATCCCGGCACGACCTGCGCCACTACGGTATTGCCGTGTTCCGCCAGAAAACGCCCCGCCGCATCGAACCGCACCCCCAGATGCGGGCTGCGATGCCCTTCCGCCCAGACCAACCGATGTTCCCAATCCAGCGCCATGATTCCCTCCCGTTTGCTCAAACCCTAGGCACCCCCCCATGACCCCACAGCGGCAGTTCGGTGACGTTTCCGTCAAATTCCCGCAGCGACCCATCCGGGCTTGTTCGCAAGGCGTGATCGGCTTAACTGAGCCACCGGGCAAAAGGATGGATGATGAGCGGTCTTCTGGCACTCCTGGACGACGTGGCGGCGATTGCCAAAGTGGCCGCAGCTTCGATCGACGACATCGCAGCAGCAACCGTCAAGGCCGGGACGAAGGCGGCGGGCGTGGTGATCGACGACGCCGCCGTGACGCCGAAATATGTGACGGGGTTCGAGGCCAAGCGCGAATTGCCGATCATCTGGCGCATCGCGCTCGGCTCGCTCAAGAACAAGCTGGTCATTCTGCTGCCCGCCGCCTTGTTGCTGTCGAACTTCGCGCCCTGGGCCGTCACGCCGCTGTTGATGCTGGGCGGGGCCTATCTGTGCTTCGAAGGCGCCGAGAAGGTCCATCACAAGCTTTTTCCCCATGCCAACGCGGTGGTTGCCGCTGATCTCGACCCCAAGGACCCGGTTCGTCTGGAAGAAGAACGCGTCGCGGGCGCCATCAAGACCGACTTCATCCTGTCGGCAGAAATCATGACCATAGCACTGGCCTCGATCCCGGAAAGCTCGTTCCTGTTCGAGGCGATCACCCTCGCCATCGTCGGAACCCTGATCACCATCGCGGTCTACGGCACCGTGGCGCTGATTGTGAAGATGGACGACGTCGGCCTGTTCCTGTCCGTGCGCGGTCGCCTCGCCGCGACCCGCGCCGTGGGGCGCGGGCTGGTGCGGGGCATGCCGGGGTTGCTCGCGGTCCTGTCGACCGTCGGCACGGCGGCGATGTTGTGGGTCGGCGGGTCGATCATCCTGCACGGGGCAGACGAATTGGGCTGGGGCTGGCTTTACGACCAGATCCACCACATTGCCGAAG
>JBBRVJ010000121.1:0-11149 GCA_038246975.1 Rhodobacterales bacterium
CACAGACCTAGTCCTGTCCTACTTCAACGCCAACCTTGGCAACACGATCGAAAACCTGCGCCTGATGGGCCCCAACGCGCTGAACGGTCAGTGAAACAGCCTCAACAACATCGATTCGGTGAACGTGGCCGACAATACTGTCGATGGCGGAGGCGAGACCACTTCGGGTGCCAGGGGCGACACGATTTCCTATGAATTCGGCGCCAATTCGGGGATCACGCTGGACCTGTCCATCACCGTGGGGCAATCCACCGGCGGGTCGGGCACCGATACCATCAGCAACTTTGAGAATCTGACCGGCAGCAACTTTGACGATCTGCTGTTGGGCAACAGCGCTGCCAACGTGCTGGATGGTCTGTGGGGGATCGACACGATCTCGTATGAAAACTCGATTGCCCCGGTCAACATCGACCTGTCTGCCGAAACGGCCATCGTGGCAGAGATCATCGACACCGTGCGCAACTTCGAGAACATCATCGGCAGTTCGCTGAACGACACGATGACGGGTTCTCTGGGGGCTAACACCTTTGTCGGCGGGCTTGGCATCGACACTGTAACGTATCAGAACGTCAAATTGGACGAGGGTGGCGTAATGGTGAACCTGTCCATCGCAGGGGAACAGAACACGCTTGCCTCGGGCATGGATACCTTTGCCCGTCTGGGTGCCTCGGCGCGCTCCAGCGTCGAGAACGTCACGGGTTCGGTGAACGACGACTTCCTGATCGGCGACGCGGGCATGAACGCTCTTGATGGCAGCGATGGCAATGACACCTTGTGGGGCGGAATTGGCGATGATGTGCTGATCGGCGGCCTTGGCAATGACGCGATGTCGGGTGGAGCGGGCCGAGACACCGCCGTTTTCATCGGCTCGGCAAATGCCACTGTCGATCTGGCGATCACAGGCGCGCAGAACACCGGTTATGGCATCGACAGTCTGATGATGATCGAAAATGTGAAAACCGGCAGCGGCAATGACCTGCTGAGAGGCAACGGCGGCGGCAACACTCTGACCGCCGGGTTGGGCAACGATACGCTCACCGGCGAAGCTGGCAACGACACGCTGAACGGCGGGGCCGGAAATGACACGATGACCGGCGGCACCGGGGCGGATGTGTTTGTGTTCGACGACGCCCTTGCTGCGGACAATGTGGACAGAATAACCGACTTCATGGCAGTGGATGACACGATCCGCCTCGACGATGCGATCTTTGCGGCGCTTGGGCTAGGCGGGCTGGCGGGCTCCGCTTTTGCTGCCAATACCTTGGGTCAGGCTGCGGATGCGACGGACCGCATCATCTATGAAACCGACACCGGCAGGCTGCTATATGATGCGGACGGTCTTGGCGGTAGCGACGGCATGCTGTTCGCCACCCTGCAATCCGGGCTGACGTTGACTGCTGCGGATTTCTTTGTGTTCTGATCTCTGCTCCGGCAGGTTCGCCCCATCAAACCGCATGACGGAACCCTGGGCGGGGTTGTTTCGGGCGGCAAGGGGATCGGATGGCTTGGCTATTTCCGCGCCAATGCCTTGATCGCCGCGCTGTCCGCTGCAATCCCGCAGGCAAGGCCGGTGCTGTCGCGGGCGGTGATAGTTACCGCGTAGTCGCCGGGTCTGGTGTAGGCGTGGCTGACGGTGCCGCCTTGCGCCTGCGCCATGTCGCCGAAGTCCCACGTCAGGGTCAGGCCGTCGCCGTCGGGGTCGGTCGTCCCCGCAGCGGTAAAGCGCAGGTCGTCGTGCGCCGCACCGATCAGTACCTTGCGGTCGGGGCCTGCATCGACGGTGGGGGTGCCGTTGACCTTGATGCGCGCGGTGTCTTCGCCCGCCTGACAAGCAGCAGCGCCGCTGTTGTCGGTCACGGTCAGGCGGACGCCGACCGGGCCTGCGGCGTCGAACTGGCGCGTCACCGTGGCGCCATTCAGCGTCACGCCATCGTCGAAGTCCCAGCGCCAGCCGGTGATCTGCCCGTCAAGATCGCCCGACCCAGCCCGGTTCGGTGAACACATTGGTCGGCCGGTCGCCGCTGCCGGTGCCGCCATCGCCGAAGGTCCAGGCAAAGCCGTTGGCCGCGCCATCGGCATCGGTTGACCGGCTGCCATCGAAGCGGACCTCCCGGTTCGTGAAAGCTTGCAGATCGTCGCCCGCAGGGGAAATCGGCCCTTCACGCACAAATGCCGCGATCCGGTCGCGCGAGCCCCCGCAGGGGAGTTGGCGCCGAGTCCCCAGAATTGGCTGGAGATCGAGAGGGGCCCAGCTTTGTTGGCAGGATCGACCCCGGTCTATCTGGAGGAATTGGACTCGGTCCTGAGGGGCCATGGCTCGAAATTTTCCAGCGATGTATCGAAAAACAACCAGTTTCGGCCTACTTCTGTGCCTAGGTCGTGCACAAAAGCCGTTATAAATCAATTGGTTTTGATGAATGGTGGGCGACCCTGGAATCGAACCAGGCACGGGTCGCCCCGGGAGAGTTACAGTCTCCTGCCGCACCTTGCAGCGCGTCGCCCACTGAGGCGGCGTGATAGTGTGGGGGGTGGGGGGCGTCAAGGTAGAAATGCGCGCGTGGCGGGGGTTGTGCTGCGGGCCTGTGCGCCGCATTAAAGGGGGTGTCAGGGCAGGAGATCAGCATGACCGGTGGCGTCAAACCAAGCTGGGTGGTGGACAAGGAACGTGGCAAACGGGCTGAGGCGCGGGAAACCGTCTGGCTGTTCGGCCTGCACGCCGTGCGCGATGCTTTGGTCAATCCGGCACGGGAAAAGCTGCGGCTGGTGGTCACAAAGAACGCGCTGGACAAGCTGGCCGAGGCGGTGGGCCAAAGCGGGATGGAGCCCGAGGTGGTGGACCCGCGCCGCTTTGACGTGCCGATCGACGAAGGGTCGGTCCATCAGGGGGCGGCGCTGGAAGTGCGGCCCTTGAACTGGGGCAAACTGGAAGAGGTCTGCATTTCAGGGGTGGGACAGGCTTTGGTGGTCTGTCTGGACCGCGTGACCGACCCGCACAATGTGGGCGCAGTGCTGCGCAGCGCCGAGGTGTTCGGCGCGCGGGCGGTGATTGCGCCGCGCCACCATTCGGCGCCCGAGACCGGCGCGCTGGCCAAGACGGCCAGCGGCGCGCTGGAGCGGCAGCCCTACCTCAAGGTGACCAATCTGGCCGAGGCGATGGAGCAGTTGCGCGAAATGGGGTTCGTGCTGATCGGGCTGGATGGCGACGGCGATGTGCCGTTGGCCACCGCGATGGCGCAGGCAGGCAGTCGCGCCGTGGCTTTGGTCTTGGGGGCCGAGGGGCCGGGCCTGCGCGACCGCACGCGCAGCACCTGTGACATGATTGCGCGAATTCCCTTTGCCGGGGCATTCGGGTCGCTGAACGTGTCGAACGCCGCCGCGGTGGGGCTCTATGCGGCGGCGACGCGGGGCACATGATCACGTCTGCGCTACTGTGGCTTTAATCAAACCTTGGGGTTTCTATGTCACATTCGAGGCTCGGGCTGGAACTCCCGTATCCTCATAACTGTCCCTCGTTCCACACCTGGCGCCCGGCCGTTTGGCTCGGGCGCTTTTTTGTGGACGCGGCCCCGGTTTGCCCGCAGCTTGGGGGTGAGGCAGGCGAAAGGCGGGCCAAATGGACGGGTTGAGCGATGCAGACGTGGCCGGGGTATTGCGGGCGGTCAAGGTGATTGCGCTGGTCGGGTGGTCGCCCAAGCCGGATCGGCCCAGTCACCGGGTTGCGGCTTTTCTCAAGGATGCCGGATACCGGGTGATCCCGGTCAATCCGGGACAGGCCGGGGTAGAGGTGTTGGGCGAGGTGGTGCGGGCGTCGCTGTCGGACATTGCCGAGCCGGTCGATATGGTGGACATTTTCCGCCGCAGCGAAGAAGTCGGCCCTGTGGTGGCAGAGGCTTTGGCCGCCTTGCCGGGGCTGCGGGTGATCTGGATGCAGTTGGGCGTGATGCACGAACCTGCGGCCGATGCCGCGCGGGCGGCGGGGCTGACGGTGGTGGTGAACCGCTGCCCGGCGATCGAGATTGCCCGGCTGGGGCTGTGACCCCACCACGGCCCGCTGCGGCAAAATCGGCCCCATCCTCATTTTGCCTCTTGCGGCCCGACCGGCGTGTTTATAAATGAACATCAGTCCCACCGGCGCGGGCGTAGCTCAGGGGTAGAGCATAACCTTGCCAAGGTTAGGGTCGAGGGTTCGAATCCCTTCGCCCGCTCCAGTTGGACTTTGCAGAGGGCACCTCATCGGGTGCCCTTTTTGCATTTGAGGGCCGCTTTTCAATCGGGCACATGCGCCCTATAAGGCATTGACTGCCAAGGAGGGTTGCCGATGCGCCGTGCTACGATCACCCGCAAGACTGCCGAGACCGAGATCACCGTGACCGTCGATCTGGACGGATCCGGGGCGTGTTCCTCGGCCACCGGGGTCGGGTTCCTTGACCATATGATGGATCAGTTGGCGCGCCATTCGATGATCGACATCACGCTGTCGGCCAAGGGCGATCTGCACATCGACGACCATCACACGGTCGAGGATTGCGGGATTGCATTGGGTCAGGCGTTGACCGCCGCTTTAAGTGACAAGCGGGGGATCGGGCGCTATGGGCATTTCCGACTGGCGATGGACGATGCGCAGGTGGCTTGCGCGCTCGATCTGTCGGGGCGGCCTTATCTGGTGTGGAACGTCGCATTTCCCACGGCCAGGATCGGGTCGTTCGACACCGAATTGGTGCGGGAGTTCTTTCAGGCCGTGGCCACCCATGGCGGCATCACGCTGCATGTCGATTTGATCCATGGTATCAACAGCCACC
The DNA here is from genome assembly GCA_038246975.1 of Rhodobacterales bacterium. GTDB lineage: Bacteria > Pseudomonadota > Alphaproteobacteria > Rhodobacterales > Rhodobacteraceae > JAIYDJ01. Next base: position 4,800 of record JBBRVJ010000121.1, read on the forward strand.
ACATCGCCGAGGCGACGTTCAAGGCGGTGGCGCGGTCGCTGCGAATCGCGGTCGAACCTGATGCGCGACGGGCCGGGGTGGTGCCGTCAACCAAGGGGACGCTGTGAGCCTGACCGTTCTGGTAGACTACGGTTCGGGCAATCTGCATTCGGCTGAAAAAGCGTTTCAGCGGATGGCGGAGGAAGTGGGTTCAGGGGCCGTGGTGGTCTCGTCGAAGCCCGAAGATATGGCGCGGGCGGACCGGATCGTGCTGCCGGGCGACGGTGCCTTTCCGGCCTGCCGTCGGGCGCTGGGAGCATATGGCGGGCTGTTCGAGGCGATAGACGACGCAGTGACGCGGCGCGCCGTGCCGTTTCTGGGCATCTGTGTGGGGATGCAGATGCTGGCCGATTGGGGTCGGGAATACGAGGAAGTGGCAGGCTTTGGCTGGATCGGCGGCGAGGTGGTGCGGATCGTGTCCGACACTCCCGCGCTGAAAGTGCCCCATATGGGGTGGAACGATCTGGTCGTCGATCATCCGCATCCGGTGTTGGCGGGAATCTCGACCGGCGATCACGCCTATTTCGTGCATTCCTATCACTTCCGGGTCCGTAGCCCTGCCGAGCGGTTGGCCCATGTCGGCTATGCGGGCGAGGTGACGGCGATTGTCGGGCGGGACAATGTGGTGGGGACGCAGTTCCACCCCGAAAAGTCGCAAGCCACCGGACTGCGGTTGATCGGGAATTTTCTGAGATGGCGGCCTTGAGCCCGCGCGCCGGGGGTTTTCCACCCCCGGACCCCCGGAGGATATTTCCAGACAGAAAATGAAGGCGAGGTCAGGGGCCTGCCCGATTTGGGAACAGCAGTCTGGCGTCTATAGCGATCAGGCCAAGGTCAATCGTGCTGAAACCTGCAAGGAGCTGAGGCTACAGGTCCGATGGTCGGGCCGCGACCCGGAAGCTGCTTACTTTACCCGGCTCCGGGGGCCACCGTCGCGGCAGATGCCGAGGACGCAGCCCTTGACGATCAGACTGCTATCCGAAAGCGGCATTTCCGGGTTGTCGGTCTTGTCGCGATCAGGCGATCAGACCTGACCATCGCCGTACGCGTCATCGCCACGGGCCACCATATCCCAGATGATCTTCTTGCCGACGTTGGGGCTGTCGATTTCGGTGCCCGACCCGTCGAATCCCTTGATGAACGCGCCGCAGAAGGCGGGGCCGCAGGGCGTGACATGAATGTAGCCGAAATTGCCGTTGTCGTCGGGTTTGGTTTTCCAGACGCCTTTGACTTGATCGGCCAAGGCGGCGCCTGCGGCGAAGATCATTGCGACGGCGAGTTCAAGTTTTTTCATTTTGTACCCTCGCTGAGTGTGGGCAATCTTTTGCGGCGAATCGGCGCTCTGGCAATGGAAACGGGGGATCGACCCAGAAAGGGTGCGTGCTGGCCGCCCTTGGCATCCTGTCCGGCCCGTGCCAAAGACCGCGCGACCAGACCGGGAGCAGCACGATGATCCTTTACCCCGCCATCGACCTGAAAGACGGCGCCTGCGTGCGACTGCTGCGCGGCGATATGGCGGCGACGACGGTGTTTGGCGAAGATCCTGCCGCGCAGGCGGCGGCATTCGTGGCGGCAGGGTGCGGGTGGCTGCATCTGGTCGATCTGAACGGCGCATTTGCGGGCAAGCCGGTAAACGGTGCTTCGGTTGAGGCGATCTTGGCGGCGGTCGAAGTGCCCTGCCAGTTGGGCGGCGGCATCCGGGACATGGCGACCATCGAGATGTGGCTGGACAAGGGGCTGTCGCGGGTGATCCTCGGCACGGTCGCGGTCGAAAATCCCGATCTGGTGCGGCAGGCGGCGCGCTCTTTTCCGGGGCAGGTAGCGGTTGGCATCGACGCGCGGTCCGGCATGGTGGCGACCAAGGGCTGGGCGACCGAGACGGGCGTGCAGGCCGTGGACCTTGCCCACCGGTTCGAAGATGCCGGGGTCGCCGCGATCATCTACACCGACATCGATCGCGATGGCGCGATGCAGGGTCCGAATTTGGACGGGACGGCGCATCTTGCGCGTGCGGTGTCGATCCCTGTCATCGCGTCGGGCGGGGTGTCATCGCTCGCGGACCTTTTGGCGCTGCGCGATACGGGCGTGATTGCCGGGGCGATCTCGGGTCGGGCGCTGTATGACGGGGCGATTGATCTGAGCGCGGCGTTAAGGGCTTTGACCGTCTGACTGCATTTTCTGTCTCTAAATATCCTCGGGGGGTTTGGGGGGGCGAGCCCCCCCTTTCGCCGCCCCCAACGAAAGGTTAGGTATCAGGACATGCTGAAAACCCGCCTCATCCCCTGTCTGGACGTTGCCGATGGCCGGGTGGTCAAGGGCGTCAACTTCACTCAGTTGCGCGATGCGGGCGATCCGGTCGAGGCTGCGCGGGCCTATGATGCGGCAGGGGCGGATGAGTTGTGTTTTCTGGACATTCACGCCACGCACGAAAATCGCAGCACGATGTTCGACCTGGTGACGCGCACCGCAGAGGCGTGTTTCATGCCGCTGACGGTGGGCGGCGGCGTGCGAAGTCATCTCGACGTACGGGCGTTGTTGCTGGCGGGGGCGGACAAGGTGTCGTTCAACTCGGCGGCGGTGGCGGACCCGGATGTGGTGGCCGAGGCGGCAGACCGGTTTGGATCACAGTGCATTGTGGTTGCGATTGACGCCAAGACGGTCGCGCCGGGGCGGTGGGAGATTTTTACCCATGGCGGCCGCAAGGCCACCGGTATTGATGCGGTCGCGTTTGCGCGGCTGGTCGTGGCCAGGGGGGCGGGTGAGATCTTGCTGACCTCGATGGACCGCGACGGCACGCGGGCGGGGTTCAACCTGCCCCTGACGCGCGCGATTTCTGACGCGGTGGCGGTGCCGGTGATTGCCAGCGGCGGGGTAGGCACTCTGGATCATCTGGTCGAAGGCGTCGTGCAGGGCGGGGCGTCGGCGGTTCTGGCGGCGTCGATCTTTCACTTCGGGGAATTCACGATAGGGCAGGCCAAAGCGCATATGGCGGCGGCCGGTATTCCGATGAGACTGACATGACGGCGTTGGAGCGGCTGGCCGAGACGATCGCGGCGCGCAAGGGGGCTGACCCCGACAGTTCATGGACGGCGAAGCTGCTGGCGCGCGGGCCTGACAAATGCGCCGAGAAGTTTGGCGAAGAGGCGGTCGAGGCGATCATCGCGGCGGTCAGGGGCGACCGCGTCGCGCTGAGTTCCGAGGCGGCGGATGTGATCTATCACCTGCTGGTGATGCTGGCGGCGCGGGATGTCACACTCGGCGATGTGATGGCCGAGTTGGCGCGGCGCGAAGGGATATCGGGGATCGACGAAAAGGCTGCGCGGGGGTGACTGCGTCAGGCTTTCCACGTCCGGTCCAGAACGGCGAACCAGTTCTGATAGCACAGCTTTTTCATGAGCGCGCCATCATAGCCGTGGGCGACCAGCACCGCTTGCAAACCGGGCAGGCCGGTCACATCGCCAATCGGGTCGGGCAGGGTCGCGCCGTCGAAGTCTGACCCGAACCCCACATGGTCCTCGCCCAGATGGGCGATCAGGTGATCCAGATGCCGCAGGATCGGGTCCCAAGTCATGTCGCCCGATTTGCGCCCGTCGGGGCGCAGGAACCCTGCGGCGAAGTTCAGGCCGACCATGCCGCCGCTGTCACGGATCACCGAAAGTTGGCGGTCGGTCAGGTTGCGGCTTGACGCGCTGACGGCGTGAGCGTTGCAATGGGTCGCCACTATCGGCGCGTCCGACAGGCGGGCGATGTCGTTGAAGCCCTTTTCGTTCAGATGCGACACGTCGAGCATGATCCCCAACCTATTGCAGGCGCGCACCAGTTCCTGTCCCGCCGGGGTCAGCCCGTCGCCGGTATCGGGCGATGACGGAAAGGCAAAGGGCACGCCATGGCCGAACACGGTCGGGCGGCTCCACACCGGCCCGAGGGACCGCAGGCCCATCGCGTGATAGGTATAGAGCGCGTCGAGATCGGGCCCGATGGCTTCGGCCCCTTCCATATGCAGGATGGCCGAGATGATGCCCCGGTCCAGACAGTCGCGCAACTCGGCGACACGGGTGCACACCTTGAACGCGCCTGCCGCACTCCGTTCCATCCAGGCCAGATGCCCGGCCATCGACAGGGCGACGGATTGCGCTTCGGCCAGGTCGATCATGTCCGGCAGGGGCAGGTGATAGGGCGGGTTTTCCATCATCGCCTGATAGTCCGGCGCGTCGTGTGCCTGCGGCGAGGGGATGTAGATCGCAAAGAACCCGCCTGCGAAACGGCCCTGCTTCATGCGCGGCAGGTCGAGGTGGCCGTGACCGGTGCCGGTCAGCCAGATCGCTTCGCGCGTGCCCGGGTCGCGGTGCAGGCGCAGCAGGAAATCGTTGTGGCCGTCAAAGATTGGCAGCGGTTCGGTCATGGGGCGGTTTCCTGCGCGGGGTGGGGGACATACCCGTCGGACGCCGTCAGCAGGGCGCGGGTGTAATCTTGGGTCGCTGCCCGGTTGCGCAGGCTTTCGACGGTCAGTTCTTCGACGGCGGCCCCGTGCTGCATGACCAAAAGGCGCTCGCACATGTGCGAGACGACCGACAGATCATGGCTGACCAGCACATAGGTCAGGCCCCGTTCGGATCGAAGCCGGTCCAGCAGGTTCAGCACTTCGGCCTGAATGGACGCATCCAGCGCCGAGGTCGGTTCGTCCAGCAGCAGCACCTGCGGCTCCAGAATCAAGGCCCGCGCTATGGCGACGCGCTGGCGCTGCCCGCCGGACAACTGATGCGGATAACGAAAGCGGAAGCCCGCGCCCAGACCCACATCCGACAGCGCCTGTTCGACACGGGTTTCGGCATCGGCAAAGCGGTGGATCGCCAGCGGTTCTGACAACACCCGGTCCACCGTGTGGCGGGGATGCAGCGAGGCGTAGGGGTCCTGAAACACCATCTGGACCCGGCGATAGAAGTCCGCATCGCGCGGCTGGCTGATCGGAGCCCCATCAAGGTGGATCGTTCCACCCGTCACCGGGGCCAGACCGCAGATTGCGCGCAGGATGGTGGATTTACCCGACCCGCTTTCGCCGACGATGCCATAGCTTTCGCCTTTGACCACGGACATCGACACGCCGCGCACCGCGCGGACCCGGTTTCCCGCGCTGCCAAAGGTCACGTCCAGATTTTCAAGGTCGATCAGGCCCATTAACGCGCCCAAGCCGCATCGCGTTGCAGGGTCGGCAGGGGGCGCTGTCCGCCCGAAACCTGCGGCAGACATTTGAACAGGCCCTGGGTATAGGGGTGTTGGGCGTTCGCCAGATCGGACGCCGCCAGCTCCTCGACCACGCGGCCCGCATACATCACCAGTACGCGGTCGCAGAAACTGCTGACCAGCCGCAGGTCGTGGCTGATGAAGATCAGGCCCATGCCGCGGTCGGTCACCAGCCGGTCCAGGATGCGCAGCACCTCGATCTGCACCGTCACGTCCAGCGCCGAGGTCGGCTCGTCCGCGATCAGCAGGTCCGGCTCGGTGATCAGCATCATCGCGATCATCGCGCGCTGGCCCATGCCGCCCGACATCTCGTGCGGGTAGGCGCGGAACACACGGTCGGGGTCGCGGATCTGCACGGCCTCCAGCATCGCCATGGCGCGGTCACGGGCTTCGGTGCGGCCTGCGGTGCGGGTTGCGGCCTCCATCAACTGTTTGCCGATGGTCATCACCGGGTTCAGCGAAAACTTGGGGTCCTGCATCACCATCGACATGCGGATCCCGCGCAATTCGCGCCATTTGGCCGGGGTGGCGGTGCGCAGGTCGATGCCGTCGAAATTCAGCGTTCTGGCTGTGGCTTTGCCGGGCGGTGGCGTCAGTCCCAGCAGGGCGCGGCCGGTCTGCGACTTGCCCGACCCGCTTTCGCCCACGATGCCCAGCCGTTCGCGGCCCAGAGTGAAACTGACGCCGCGCACCACCTCTGACGGGCCTTGCCGGGTGGGGAAGATGACGCGCAGGTCTTCGACAGTCAGCAGGGCGGTCATTTGCGGGCCTTGGGGTCCAGAACGTCGCGCAATCCGTCGCCCAGCAGGTTGAACCCCAGCGATACGACGAAGATGGCGATGCCCGGCATGGTCGCGACCCACCAATAGTCGATCAGGAACCGCCGCCCCCCGGCGATCATCGCCCCCCATTCAGGCTGCGGCGGCCGCGCGCCAAGCCCGAGGAAGCCCAACCCGGCCGCCGTCAGGATGATGCCCGCCATGTCCAGCGTAACCCGTACCACGACCGACGACAGGCACAGCGGCGTCACATGGCCCCACAATATGCGCAGGTTGGACGCCCCTTGCAGG
>JBBRVJ010000122.1:0-11082 GCA_038246975.1 Rhodobacterales bacterium
CCAAGCGATACGACCACCGACCCTGCTTCGATGTCGGAGATTTCAGCGCCAGTGACACCAACCTGCGCCGCGACAAAGGCGGCCCCCCCGACCAAGACCCTCCGCCCCTCGATGGTGCCTGCAACGCCCTCGCCCGGCGTCTCGATCACGTTCTGCGGGACCGGCAAGGCGGCCCCCCGCGCCTGTGCTGCCGTAACGATCGCCTGTGCAACGGGATGTTTCGAGGCCTGATCCAGCGCAGCCGCAAATTGCAGGATATCGTCCTCGGAGATCTCGCCAAGCGTCACGATGGACACGATCTGCGGTCGCCCGTCGGTCAGCGTGCCGGTCTTGTCGAGGATCAGCGTCTTTATCCGGGCCAGCGCCTCCAGCGGTTTGGCGCCCTTTATCAGCACGCCGAAATGCGCCGCGCGTGACAACCCGGCGACCAGCGCCACCGGAACCGCTAGGATCAGCGGGCACGGCGTTGCCACCACCAGAACCGCCACAGCGCGGATCGGATCGCCGGTGAACCACCACGCCGCCGTTGCCAGCGCAACCGTGACGGCCAGAAACAACAGCGACCAGCGGTCGGCCAGCCGCGCCATCGGCGCCTTTGACGCCTGCGCCGCTGTAACCAGCCGCACAATCCCGGCATAGGTGCTGTCTGCCGCCCGCCGCGTGGCGCGCAGATCGAAAGCCTCGCCTGCGTTGGTCGAGCCACTCATGACATCGTCGCCCCGGGTCAGACGGGCGGGCATCGACTCGCCCGTCAGCGCGGACGGGTCCAGCATCGCGGCGGCACTCTCTACCGTGCCATCGACCGGGGCCACATCACCTTGGCGGATCAACAGCAGATCGCCCGGCGCGATATTGTCCAGCGGCACATCATCCAGAGCGCCATTGCGATGCCGGGTGGCGGTGCGCGGCACGCGGGACAACAGATCGCTCATCTCACGCCTGGCGTGGCCTTGGGCAAAGCTTTCCAGGAACGTGCCGCCGGAATACATCAGGGCCACCACCGCCGCCGCCAGCGTCTCGCCAAACAACAGCGCCGCAGACATCGACAGCGCCGCCACGATATCAAGGCCGACCTCACCCCGCCACAGGCTGCGCACGATCTCGACCACAAGCGCGGCAAGAACGGGCAAGACGCCCGCCGTCCACACAAGGGTGGCAAGGTCAGTCCGCGAAGCCAGCCACAGGCCCACGCCGACAACCAGCCCCAACAGCGCGATGGCCATTAGCACCACATTCAAACGGTCATGCAGCAGGGGTTTCATGTCGTTTACTTTATACTGCGCTGACCCGTGTGGAACAGCCTTCCCACGTGCTCCTCGCGCAGATGGCCACCCTCGCGGTCGATGAACAGGGCGCCCAGATTGTATCTTCGCGCCAATGTGGCACCTTTCATGCGCCCAGTTACCATCAGCGCCGTTGCCCAGGCATCTGCGGCCATGCAGGTCTGCGCCACCACCGTGACCGACGCAGGCGGCGCGGCAACCGGCCCGCCGCGTGCGGGGTCCATGGTATGCGACAGCTTGCGCGTGCCCGCCTGAACCCAATGGCGGTAATCGCCTGACGTGGCGATGGCGGCATCTTGCAGTGCAATGATCGAATGTGGCACCCTTTCCCCATGATCGGGCCGCTCGATGGCGACGGTCCAGGGCGTACCGTCTGGCTGAAGGCCGATGGCCCGCAATTCGCCGTCAATCGCCAATAGCGCGCCCGTGATGCCGTAGGTGCCCGCCACCTCGGCCAACCGGTCCACGCCGTATCCTTTGGCGATTCCCGACAGATCAAGGGTCAGGGGGCCATGCTTGCGCGCCCGGCCCTTGCTCACGTCCAACTCCAGCAGCTTATGCGCCGGGCGGCGCGCGCAGGTCAGCGCTGCGCGAATGGCCGCCTCATTGGCCTGCGCGGGCCCAAAGCCCCAGGCGGCGACAGCATCGCCCATGCCGATGTCGAATGCCCCGTCAGACGCGCGCCCGATCTCCAGCGCGGCGGCCAGCACCCTCATCAGACGCGGCGGCACGTCGACCCAGACATCCTGCGCAGCCGCATTCAGGCGCATCAGATCGCTGTCCGGCTTCCACATGGACATCTGAGCATCAACCTCGGCCACAGCCGCCTGCATGGCCGCTGCAACCGGGGCCACATCGAAGCCGTGCGGCATATGGAACAGTGCGGACCAGCGCGTGCCCATGGTGGGGCCGTTCAACGCATGGCGCACAAGGTCAGTAAACGTCTTCGGCATAGCGACCCTTCGCTTTCAACATCGCAGGTGTCATGCCCTGCGGCGCCAGAATATCGGTCAGCACCTCGGCCACGCCTGCGGCCATGCCACGCCCACCACAGACCAGAACCTGCGCCCCATCCTTGATCAGCTGCGCGATCCGCGCACCATCCTGGCGCAGCGCGTCTTGAACGTATGCTCGCTTTGCGGTCCGCGAGAATGTCGTGGTGACCGAAGCCACCCTGCCATCGGCCTGCCACGCGGTCATCTCGTCGCCATAAAGCAAATCGCTGTCAGGATGCCGGGCACCAAACCACAGATGCATCGGGCGGTGCGCTGTGTTTTCCCGCGCAAAGCCTGCCAACGGCCCGATCCCCGTTCCGGCCCCGATCAGGATAACGGGTGCACGCCCCCGCTTTGGCCGGAAATCGGGATTAGCCTTGAGAAAGGCGCGCACCGCATCGCCGGGTGCCAGGTCGAGCAGTTGCCCGGAGCAGAGACCGCCGGGGCACCTGCTGACACAAATCTCGGCAAATCCGTCGCGGCGCGCAGAGGCCAGCGAATAAAAGCGCGGGATTGGTGACCCTTCGGGCACGATCCCCAGCAGATCGCCCGCCGCAAAGCCCGCCAGACCGCGCCCGGTCAGACGCTGCCACAGCGGGCGGCGTGGCAGGGCAAAGCGCAGGATCGCTGTGGGCGACTGCACCTCGGCCCCGTAATCGCGGCGCGAGATCAGGGTCAGCGATATGCTGGCAGGCGCTGAGGGCTGGTGGTTCAACTCCAGCGGCACCCCGATCGCCGCGCCAAAATCGCGGCCCCAGCGGGCAAAGTCCTGCGGCGACTGGCGGTCTACCGTGTCCAGGGGCAGCAGCATCGGCCACCCCTTGTCACTGGCCGCCATAGCCACTTCATGCGCATAGCCGCAGAAGGCCGGGAAGCTGCTGTCGCCAAAGCCAAGCACGACCAGAGGAATGACCGAGGCATCCGGCGGTGCCGCAAGCCGATCAAGGAAACCCTTGGCCGACGCCGGTGCCACACCATCGCCATAGGTTGCGGCCAGCACCACAATGCGTTTCGCGCGGCCATAGTGGTCGGGCGCAAACGCCTGCATCGGGGCGACATGCACGCGCAGACCGGCGGCGGTCAGTGCCGCCTGTAGTGTCGCGGCAAACCCCCAGGTGCTGCCGCCCTCGCTGCCGACCAGAAGGATCGTGTCGGCCTGCCCTGCGGCCACAGTGCCGCGCATACGGGGACGCCCCCGTCGCCCGAACACCCACATCCAGACCCCGGTTCCTGCCATCACGGGCACGCCAAGAGCCATCAACCCCAGGATCAACCCCAGAACGGCAGCCCCCCGTCCGGTATGCAGCATGTAAATGGTTTCATTCACCTTCTCCCACGCCCCGGCTTCGGTCCATGCGACCACCAGGCCAGTGCCCTGATCCAGATAGCCTTCGCCCGTAGCGGTCTTTAGCGCATAAGCATCGGTCAGATCGTCGGGTGCCGGAAACGTCAGATCGCGCAGGGCTGACACCGGCGTGTCGCGCAGCATGGGCATTTCGGACAAAAGCACCCCGGTCTGGCCACTGACGGCGGGCATCGGCAGCGGACCGGCGCCCTCGGGCACAAACCCGAAGGTCGATGCCGTCATCCACAGCGCGGTCAGCGATGACAGCAATAGCCCGGCCACAGAAACTCGCGCGATTTCAACATGCAGACGTCCGGCCAACGGCCCTTTCAGGCGGGCAAGCATCTTGCGCCAGCCACCGGTGCGCCTTGCCACCAAAGACAGGCCCGACAGCGACAATATCAGCATCGCCGCCGCACCTGCCGCCGCCACGATCCGCCCCGTATCATCCAGAAAAAGCGACCGGTGCAGATTTTTCAACCAACGCTCAAAGGGGGATGCGTCCGCACTGCCAACACCCGCCCCCGTGGCCGGGTCGATGATTGCAGCACCCGGGGTGCCGCCTTCAAACCAATAAGCGGTGATTGCACCCGATGGGGCACGCCGGATCTGTTCAACCCCGGGGTGGACGGTCCTGATCCGCGTGGCCAGTGTGGCCAAACTCAGCCCGGCCTCGGTCTGCGCCGGGGTCCGCACAGTCTCTATCGCCGGAAAGACCGACAGCGCGGCCCCCGAAAGGGCCAGCACCACCAGCAGCAGGGCAGCCGTCAGACCGGGCCATCGGTGCAGGGAACGGAGCATCACACCCTCACATCGCGTAAGCGAAAGAGGCGATGTAGCGGCGACCGGGCGTGGCTTGCCCTGCCCCCGCAGTGGTCAGCGGCACCGCAATTTCAGACGGGCTGTTGCGCATATCTTCAACCGCAGCGTCGATGTGCAGCACATAGCCCGCGTCAAACAGCGCATCTGCAAGGTCGAGCGTAATCGTCAATTCGCGCCCTGCACCCACGCTTGCGCCGGTAATCCCGTTGATCTCGGCCGTGTTTCCAGCAGTGGCGCGATACCAGTCGCTCAGATGCTCGTAATACTTCGACTTGCCCCCTGCCACCCACAGGCTGCCCTGATAGGCCCCTTCTGCATCGGTCACATAGATCGCGAGGTAAGCCCCGTTGCCACCATAGGCATTCATCGTGGTGGTCAGCGTGACGGGGCGGGCCAGCGCGAGGCCCGGGGCGACAAGGGCCGTTGAAATGGCAAGCGCGGCAAGAAGGGTTTTCATGGTATCTCTCCGATATTGGGTTCAATGGGGCAAGCGTTGCGCCCGCCCCCCGATTCCAGCCTGACCCTTGCGTTGAATTGCGTTCAGCTTGGCGTCAGGAGGCGGTATTTTGGCAATCAGACGAACCGGTCAGTTCACCTGTACCTGCGGCGCAGCACCGGTTCCGAACAGTCCATTGGCGGGCGGTGCGACACTGCCTGCCGGTGCCGGGTTCGCAGCGCCCGTGCAGCCCGCGCCATCGTCAGCTTCATCGTCATCGTCATCATCTTCGCAATCGTCATCGTCTTCTGCGGACCGGTAGCCCGCGTTGTCTTCGTCATCATCATCATCGCTGCTGGCGAGGATCAGCATGGCTTCCATATCCGCTGCGATGAACATCGAGGGTGCGGGGTTTTCGGAACCGCGCACGGCCCCGATGGCCGGAATAGCGGCCAGTGCGGCAAGCGCCGTGGTTGCTGCAAGAAGGGTGCGGAGCGTGGTCATGGCTGTCTCCTCTGGTTGAGCCGATGACAGAGGAGTCCCATGGCGGCCTGATCGTTTGCTGACAAAACAGCGATTTCTGCTTCAGCTGGCCGTCAGAAAAATGCGGCCCGCCAGGAAAGCGGGCCGTCAGTGGCGAGGGATATGGTTTCAGATGAGGCGCTTTCCGGCGAACGTGCCCAGCTCTGCAGGCGCTTGGTGCCCGTGAGTATTATACCAACGGCCGGTCTTGCTGACTCGAACGTGAGTTGCCAGGATGTGGCGCGTCTTAATCACTGCCTCTTGGGCAGGGGGATTTGACATGACGATAGCGATCACACGAGCTGACCTTGACGCGCGCGGCTTTCGGGCGGCAGCGGGGCGCACCAAGGATGCAGCGGCAGCGCGTCGGATGCTGGCGCTGGCGCTGGTGCTGGAGGGCCAGAACCGGACCGAGGCGGCACACGCGGCGGGAATGGACCGGCAGACTCTGCGCGACTGGGTGCATCGCTACAACGCGCAGGGTTTGCAGGGACTGAGCAACCGGCTGAACTGCGGCGGACCGAAGCGCAAGCTGACCGCGGCGCAGGAGGCCGAGGTCGCCGATTGGGTCCGCGCCGGGCCAACGTTGCAGGTGCACAAGGTGGTGCGCTGGCGGTGCTGTGACCTGCGCGACGAGATCGCGCGGCACTTTGGCGTGAGGATGCACGAGCGCACGGTCGGCAAGCTGTTGGTGCGGCTGAACTTCTCCCGAGTCTCCGTTCGCCCGCGCCATCCCGAGCAGGATCTCGAAGCCCAGCAGGCGCACAAAAAAACTTCGCCGGGCTTGTCTGCGCCGTCATCCCCGAGCACGCCCGGGACAAGCCGATCGAGCTCTGGTGGCAAGAGTGAGCCGGGCCAGAAAACAGTCCGGGGGACTGTTTTCCCGGCGAACGCGCGCGTCGGTCAGCAGGGCAGCCTGACCTATGTCTGGGCCGAACGTGGCAGCCGCCCGCGGGTACCACGCGACATGCGCTACACCTCCGCCTGGCTGTTCGGTGCGGTCTGCCCCGCACGCGGCGTCGGTGCCGCCCTCGTACTGCCAAGCGTCAACATCGCGGCAATGAACCTGCATCTGGCCGAAATCAGCTCCCAGGTAGCTCCCGGCGCCCATGCCGTCATAACGCTCGACGGCGCCGGCTGGCATCAGCCTGGGGGTGCTCTTGTCGTGCCCGGCAACATCAGCCTGCTGCCCTTGCCGCCGTACTCGCCAGAGCTGAACCCAGTCGAGAACATCTGGCAGTATCTTCGCCAGAACTATCTCGCCAACCGCGTCTTTGAAACCTACGACGCCATCCTCGATGCCTGCTGCGACGCATGGAATGCGCTCGTCGGGCTGCCCGACACGATACGATCAATCGCAACCAGAGAATGGGCAAAAGAAGTCAACAGATAGGGCGGTTGGTGTTACAACGGAAGCTTTCGCGGTGGCAGACCGAGACGCTGGATAGATGACTGAAGTCTTGCTGTGCACGAGAGAACCGCAGCAGCACCAACCTGCATCAGTCCTCATATTCCATTTCGACTATAGCCAGCGTGCCAGGGTCAACCTTGACCTCGATCTCGCGGCCTTCCGCGTCGCGTCCATCTATCTCATAACAGCCGTCGTCGATTTTGATGCGGGCCACAGTCCAGCCCTGCGCCTCGGCCATGCGCTGCACGGCCTCTCGCGGCTGCCACTGTGCCATCGGGACGGTGCAGTCGTCGTCGTCCGCCAGCGCCGTGCCACTTAGCGCCAGCGTAGCAAGCACGGCCAGAATGGGAAGCATGGTCTTCATGGCGTTGCCCTCCGAATGGTGCGATTCATAAGCTATCTTTGCCGGTTGAACCTGACGGCTACCTGAAGCGGGGCCACGCACCGGTTCAGCTTGCCGTCAGCCTGAAAGGTGAGACAATGAAAGAAATGGAATTGGACACAAAGCGATGCGCATCCTGCTGATCGAAGACGATACCGTGCTCGGTGCGGCCTTGCGCGACCAGATTGCAGCGGACGGGCATTCGCTTGACTGGATGTTGCGGCTGGACGCTGCCCGCGATGCGCTGGCGGTCGTCGCGTATGATCTGGTGCTGCTTGATCTGATGCTGCCCGACGGGCGCGGTATCCCGTTTCTGCGCAGCCTTCGCGCGCAAGGCAGCGTGATGCCGGTGATCATCCTGACCGCCCTCGATCAAATCTCGGACCGGATCGAGGGGCTGAACGCAGGGGCGGATGATTATCTGGTGAAGCCCTTTGATCTGGCCGAACTTTCCGCCCGCATCGGATCGGTCGCGCGGCGTTACTCCGGCAACCCAAACCCGATCATCTCGCTGGGGCCGCTGGACATCGACCTTGCCGCCCGCAGCTTGCGCAGGGAGGGCCGCACCATTGCCCTGACGGCACGCGAATGGGTGCTGTTCGAGGCGTTCCTGCAACGGCCCGGGCAACTGCTGTCGAAGGCGCAGCTTGAGGAACGGCTCTATTCCTTCGACTCCGAGGTCGAGAGTAACACGATCGAGGTGCATGTCAGCCGCCTGCGCAAGAAACTCGGGGCGGCGGTGATCTCCACGGAACGGGGTCTTGGCTATCGGCTGGGGTCGCCGTGAGGGTGCCCAGATCAATCCAGGCGCGGCTTGCGTTGCTGATCGGCGTTGCTGTGACAGTGCTATGGGTCGCAGCCGCCAGCGTCACATCGACGATCCTGCGCCACGAGATGGACGAGGTGTTCGACAGCGCCATGCAGGAAACAGCGCAGCGCATTCTGCCGCTGGCGGTGCTCGACATCATCGACCGAGAGGAAGAGGGCATCAGCCAAAGGATCGCGGAGTTGCGCGCGCATAACGAGCTGTTCACCTATGTCGTGCGCGATGCGCAGGGGCGGGTTCTGTTGCGGTCGCACACAGCCGACGTGGCGATGTTTCCGCCCTATGACGATGTGGGATTCCGCCAGACTGCCACGCACCGGCTGTATTATGACGCCGCGTTGCAGGACACGGTCACTATCGCCATCGCCGAACCACTGGACCATCGCAAGGCTGCGGCGCGCGAAATGCAAATGGGTCTTGGCCTGCCGCTCCTCTTGGTCATCCCCCTAAGCCTAGCCGCCATCATCGCAGCGGTGCGCCTTGGTTTTCGGCCCGTGCTGCGCCTCCGTGATGCGCTGGCGGTGCGCGGCGCGCGTGACCTTTCGCCCATTGCAGCGGCTGATCTGCCAAGCGAGGTCTTGCCCATCGCTGCAGCGGTCAATCAACTGCTGGCCCGACTTGAACAGGCGTTCGACGCCGAACGCAGCTTCGCCGCCAACGCCGCACATGAACTGCGCACGCCCTTGGCAGGTGCCATCGCACAGGCACAGCGGCTGCAAGCTGAGACCACCGATCAGCGCGCCGGGCAACGCGCGGCCGAGATCGAGAAAACGCTCAAACGCCTGACGCGATTGTCGGAGAAGCTGTTGCAACTTGCACGCGCCGAAGGCGGGCGACTGCGCACCGGGCGGCCCGCCGACCTGCGCCCCGTGCTAAGCCTTGTCGTGGCAGATTTTGCGAGGCTTTCGGTTTCGGACCAGATCACCCTCGACATGCCGGACACCCCTGTGCTGTCAGATATCGACCCGGACGCCTTTGGCATCCTCAGCCGGAACCTGATCGAGAACGCGCTGAAACATGGCGTCCCTTCGTCACCCGTGACGGTAACCCTGACGACGGGCGGACGCTTTTCGGTCGCAAATGACGGGCCTGTCATCGCGCCCGACACGTTGTCTCGGCTCACGGCACGATTTGAGCGCGGCGCGGGGTCTGGTGACGGGAGCGGCCTGGGGCTGGCGATCGTGCACACCATCGCAGAACGCTCTGGCTGCACGTTTACGCTGACGTCGCCGATGCCAGGGTGTGCCGGGGGGGTCGAAGCCATCGTTCTCTTGCCGACCACGGAAAACTCTAGGTACGGACAAGCGATTGCAATGGGAACCTGACGCCGACCCCACCCGCATAAGTGCAGTCCCATCACTTTCAACAGATGTTTGTTCGAATCTAGCCCCTCATCCAGTGCCGCTTGCCGCGTCCGGAATTCCACAAGCATCATAGTCATTTTGGCCGCCAAAGAACCAAGGATAAAGCCCGGAGCGCCGAACAGGATCACGTAGCCGATGATTGATACGAACGCATGTATTGTGTGCCGCCAAAGCCGGTTGCCGACGACAGTGGGTACAGCACATTGCCTATTTCGGCAACCATGACCTCCCCCGAACAGAGAGAATGAAGGCGCATCCAGCGCCAGCTCTTTCACACCGTTGTCTAATCCACGAACCGATAGGTCATCTGCGTGACCGTTCCACGAAAATAGGGCTTTTCGCCCTGCGGCGTGATCCAGGCAACCTCACCGTAAAAGGGGATCAGCATGCCGTCCTGACGGCGGTAATCGCTGAACCGACCCTCCCACGGCATCATCACGGTCTGGCCAGCAACCAGCGCGCCACGCGCATCTGCATGAATGCTGGAAATCAGCCCGTCATCGCCAAAGCGGAAGAGCATTGTCAGCCGGATGGGTCCATCAGTCATCGTGGCTTGTGCCGAGGTCGCATCCACCGCCTGCCATTCGATGCCCTGACTGGGCAAAAGTGCTGTCGGGTACCATGCGCATTCCGCAAACCAGCGCATTAGTTCGCCCCGCGCGGGCTCGCCCGTGCCGGAAATGTTTCCCATGGAGAAGAGCCCAAGAATCGAGGGCGTCAGAATGCCGGTTCCGGCCACATAGGCGTCGTGCACCCGGACGGGAAACCCGGCAAAAAGCATGATCCGCGCATTCCAGACAAAGCCCGGACGATGTGTGACAACGCGCTGCTGCGAGGTAAAAGGCTTCCACTGCGGAGCATCGAGGCTCATGTTGAACGTGCCCGTCATCGCGGCGTCGGCTGCGCGGATGATCGGCTGGCCATCGGTCAGCGCCAGTTCGAAATAGCGGCGAACCGGCGCGGGAAGGTCCGCAATCTCGCGCGCGTCATAGCGCTGGGTATGACCCGAAGTATCGCCTGCGTCCAGTCGCGTGATCAGGGCGCCTGTGGCAACGCTCCATCGCCATGCGCCAAAGGTGACGAGCCCGCCATAGATAACAGCCAGCGCAACCAGCGCGAGGACGATCCATTTCAGAATTTCCATAGCGTTTCCTTCATGGGTTGGTCTGCTCGGGACGAACCCCGATTTCGACAAGGTCGTTACGAACCAGAAATCGGCCCTCAAGCCGCATCGGAACCGGAGTGCCTGAGAATGGGGCGTCCGGTGTCCCTGGCATCTGTGCGTGAATGTGCAGATGCGGCTCGCCGCTTTCGCCCGAATTGCCGACGTCGCCGATCCGCTGCCCTACGGCAAGGATATCCCCGACCGCGACCCGCAACGACCCCTGCCGGAAATGGGCAAGCAGAATATCAAAGCCGTCGCATCGCAAAAGGACG
The DNA here is from genome assembly GCA_038246975.1 of Rhodobacterales bacterium. Classification (GTDB taxonomy): domain Bacteria; phylum Pseudomonadota; class Alphaproteobacteria; order Rhodobacterales; family Rhodobacteraceae; genus JAIYDJ01. The sequence goes on from JBBRVJ010000122.1 coordinate 10,824, forward strand.
TGGTTGCCCGCCGGATGGCCTTCGTCAATCTCGGGCACGGTCATGTCGGGGCGGGTGCCCTCGGCCAAAACGATCTGACCCGCGCAGGGGGCAAGGACCGGGGTGCCGAAAATCAGATAGCGCGCGGGATCTGCGGGCATGACACTGTCGGCGCGAAAGCCCCAGCGGTTCACGGCAATCAGATCGACGCCGTAGCCCGAGCCGCCAAAGCCCGCGTGCAGCGGTTGCGCAGGGTCCAGCAAAGCAGCATGCGCATTAA
>JBBRVJ010000123.1:0-11068 GCA_038246975.1 Rhodobacterales bacterium
AAACACGGCAGCACCTATGCCAATATTCCGGACGTCGAGGAAGTCTTCAGCATCGGCATGAACCGCGCGGTCGAGGTTCTGGCGCAGAAGGCGTCGCGCGGGCGGTCCACCGCGGCTGCCGAACCGTTGCGCGAGTTGGGGATGCATCCTGACGGCGGATTGGTGCAAGTGATGCCGGGGCGCTATGGACCTTACGTCAAATGGGGCAAGGTCAACGCCACCCTGCCCAAGGAATTGACGCCAGAAGAGGTGACGCTGGACGAGGCCCTGGCGCTGGTCGCCGAAAAAGCTGGCAAAGGCAAGAAGGCGGCGGCCAAAAAGCCGGCGGCCAAGCCTGCCACCGCCCAGACAGCGCCCAAGTCAGCGCCCAGAACAGCGCCCAGAACAGCGGCTGCCCAGAAAGCTCCCGCGAAACCTGCGGCCAAGAAACCCGCTGTCAAGAAACCCGCTGTCAAGAAACCCGCGGCCAAGAAACCTGCCGCCAGAAAACCTGCCGCCAGCAAAGCCGCCGAATAAGCGCGACCCCCGGTGCAGGGCGTAGGGTGCGTGATGTCACGCACCGCTTGTTCCGTCACCCGCGCGGATTGATCAGCCGCGCCATCAGCGACGGCCCCCGGATCACCCCGATGGGCCGCCCCTGTTGGACCACCGACAACTCCCCTGCCCCATTCGACAGCAGGGTCATCACCGCCCGCACCGGCGTCTCGCAATCCACGGACGGTCCGTCGCACACCCCCGCCTCCATCACATCGCGCGCGGTCAGGACCGACAGCGGGTTCATATGCGCCACGAACTCGGCCACATAGTCGGAAATCGGATTGGCGATGATCTCGCGCGCGGTGCCGCATTGCACGATCCGCCCGCCCTCCATCAGCGCAATCCGGTTGCCCAGCTTGAACGCCTCGTCCAGATCGTGGGACACAAAGATGATCGTGCGCTTCAACCGCGCCTGAAGGTCCAGCAATTCATCCTGCAGTTTCGACCGGATCAGCGGGTCCAGCGCCGAAAACGGCTCGTCCATCAGCAGGATCGGCGCGTCGGTCACGAATGCCCGCGCCAGACCGACCCGCTGCTGCATCCCCCCCGACAACTCGCCCACCTTTCGCTCCGCCCACTGCGACAGGTTGACCAGCGCCAGTTGCGCGTCGACCTTGGCCCGCTGCTGATCCGGCGTCTGCCCCGCCAGTTCCAGCCCCAGCCCGACATTCTCGCGCACCGTGCGCCAAGGCAGAAGGCCAAAGGCCTGAAACACCATGGCTATCCGGCTCAACCGCAACTGTCGCAGGGTGCCCGCATCGGCATGGGTGACCGACACCATGCCCTTGCCGTCCGACACCCGCACCTCGCCGCGCACCACCGGGTTCAGCGCGTTGACCCCGCGCAGCAGCGTCGATTTCCCCGACCCCGACAGCCCCATCAGCACCAGAATCTCGCCCTCGGCCACCGTCAGGCTGCAATCATGCACTCCCAGAACCTGCCCCGACTGCGCCTGTACCTCGGCGCGGCTCAGCCCCTGATCCATCAGCGGCAGCGCCCGGCCCGGATTGTCGCCGAACACGATCGACACCTTGTCGAACACCACAGCGGTCATCGCGTCACCCGCAGCATCCGGTCCAGCAGAATGGCCACCACGACGATGATCATGCCCGATTCAAAACCCAGCGAGGTATTGACCGAATTCAGCGCCCGCACCACCGGCACCCCCAACCCGTTCGCGCCGACCAGCGCGGCAATCACCACCATCGACAGCGACAGCATGATCGTCTGGTTCAGCCCCGCCATGATCTGCGGAAAGGCCCACGGCAGTTCCACCTTCCACAACCGCTGCTTCGGCGTCGCCCCAAACGCCGTCGCCGCCTCCAGCAGGGGCGTCGGCGTCGACGACACCCCCAGATGCGTCAGTCGGATTGGCGCGGGCAGCACAAAGATCACCGTCGCAATCAGCCCCGGCACCATGCCGATGCCAAAGAACACGATGGCCGGGATCAGATAGACAAAGGTCGGCAGCGTCTGCATCAGGTCCAGCACCGGCACCATCCACTGATACAGTTTCGGCCGGTGCGCCGCCGCGATGCCGATCGGCACCCCGACCCCCATGCAGACCACGCAGGCCGACAGGACCAGCGTCAGGCTTTCGGTCGTGTTCTTCCAGTAACCCTGATTGAGGATGAACAGAAAACCGATGAACACGAACAGGCAGGTCTTCCACGACCGCTGCAGGTACCAGGTCAGCCCGACGAAAATCCCTATGATAACAAAGGGGTGCGGCGTCTGCAACAGCCACAGGATACCCTCGATAAGACCTTCCAGCGCAAAGGCAATCGCGTCAAACAGCGGCCCAAGGTTGGCGTTCATCCAGTCGAACACGGCCTTGGCCGTCTTGCCCACCGGAATTTTGTAGTCGGTCAACCACTCCAACCCCTGTCCCTTTCCTCTTGGCCCAAATATCCCGCAGGGGGTCCGGGGGACGCGAAGTCCCCCGGCCTGTCCGCAAGACTGCCGCTAGATCACTCCAACGCCGCCAGAACCGCCGCCTTGGCATCGCCGCCGTCCTTGGTCGTCACCCCGTCCAGCCACGGCTCGACCGCCGCCGGATTGGCCGCAAGCCATGCCTTCGCCGCCTCTGCCGGGTCGGCCCCGTCGTTCAGGATCGCGCCCATGATCTCGTTTTCCATGGCCAGCGTGAACGACAGATTGGTCAACAGCTTGCCGGTGTTGGCGCATTCCGCCACATAACCCGCCCGCACGTTGGTCGCGACCACGGCACCGCCCAGATTGGGGCCGAAATAGTCGTCGCCCCCGGTCAGGTAAGTCAGCTTGAAATTGGCATTCATCGGATGCGGTTCCCATCCGAGGAAGATCACCGGGGTTTCGGCGCCGGCGCGGGCAACTTCGGCCAGCATGCCCTGTTCCGACGATTCGACCACTTCGAACCCATCCAGCCCGAACGCCTTGGCCTCGATCATCGACAGGATCAGCCGGTTGCCGTCATTGCCCGGTTCGATGCCAAAGATCTTGCCTTCCAGCGCGTCCTTGTGGGTCGCGATGTCGGCGAAATCCGCGATGCCCAGCGCCGCCCCCGCCTCGTTGGTGGCCAGCGTGTACTTGGCACCTTCAAGGTTGGTGCGCACGGTGTCGACCGTGCCCGCTTCGCGGTAGGGCGCGATGTCGGCCTCCATCGTCGGCATCCAGTTGCCCAGGAACACGTCGATATCGCCTTGGGCCAGCCCGGTGTAGGTCACGGGCACCGACAGCAGTTTGGTTTCTGTCTCATACCCCAGTGCGGTCAGGACCAGCGAGGTGACTGCGGTGGTGGCGGTGATATCGGTCCAGCCGACATCCGAGAAGATGACCTTGTCACAGCCTTCGGCATAAGCGGACCCGGTGAAAGCAAAGGTCACGGCACTGGCGAGAAGGGCGGATTTGATCTTCATGGTGGACTCCCTGTTTTTGTTGATTGACGAGTCAGTAAACTTCAAGCTACCTCGGCTTGGCAAGCCCTTTTCCGGGGCATCTGGGGCCGGGACATGCCGAAAGTTGGAATGGAGCCTATCCGAAAGGCCGCGCTGGTCAACGCCACGATTACCGAGATCGGTCGGGTGGGGTCTTTGGACGTCACCGTGGGCCAGATCGCGCGGCGGGCGGGCATGTCTTCGGCGCTGGCGCATCACTATTTCGGATCGAAGGAGGATATGTTTCTGGCCGCGATGCGCCATATCCTGACGCTGTACGGGGCCGAGGTGCGCGGCGCGCTGGCCGTGGCGGGTGGCCCCGAAGACCGCCTGCGCGCCATCTTGTGCGCGTCGTTCAGTCCGACGAACTTTCGGCGCGAGGCGGTGGGGGCCTGGCTGAATTTCTGGGTGCTGGCGCAATCGGTCCCGCAGGCGCGCCGCTTGCTGGCGGTCTATCAGCGGCGGTTGCGGTCGAACCTGCTGGTGGCGTTGCGGCCCCTGGTGGGCGCGCGGGCAGAGCCGGTGGCCGATGGTCTGGGCGCGCTGATCGACGGGTTGTATCTGCGCGAGGTGTTGAAATCCGGCCCCCCCGATGCAGCGGCAGCGGTGGCGGTGGCCGAGGGCTATCTGCGGCTGCATCTGGCCGGGGCGGGGTAGGGATTATGCAGGCGGATTTCGTGATTGTGGGGGCCGGGTCGGCGGGGTCTGCCACAGCGTATCGGCTGGGGCAGGCGGGCGCGTCGGTCATCGTGATCGAACATGGCGGCACCGATGCCGGGCCGTTCATCCAGATGCCCGGCGCGCTGTCTTATCCGATGAACATGGCGATGTATGACTGGGGCTTTCATACCGAACCCGAGCCGCATCTGGGCGGCCGGGTTCTGGCCACCCCGCGCGGCAAGGTGATCGGCGGGTCGTCCAGCATCAACGGCATGGTCTATGTCCGTGGCCACGCCCGCGATTATGACATCTGGGCGGACATGGGTGCGCAGGGCTGGGCCTATGCCGATGTGTTGCCCTATTTCAAACGGATGGAGCATTGGCATGGCGGGCCCGATGCCGCCACCGACACCGCCTATCGCGGCACCGATGGCCCGCTGCACATTACCAGAGGCCCCCGCCGCAACCCGCTGTTCAACGCCTTCATCGAGGCGGGGCGACAGGCGGGCTATCCCGTGACGCCCGATTACAACGGTGCGGCGCAAGAGGGCTTTGGCGCGATGGAGGCGACGATCTGGAAGGGCCGCCGCTGGTCTGCCGCCAACGCCTATCTCAAACCCGCCGTGGCGGGGCGCAATGTGACGGTAATTCGCGCCTTTGCCCGCCGCGTGGTAATCGAAGACGGGCGGGCCGTGGGGGTCGAGGTGCAGCGCGGCGGCACGGTGCAGGTGATCCGCGCCGCGCGCGAGGTGGTGTTGGCGGCGTCGTCGATCAACACGCCGAAACTGCTGATGCTGTCGGGCGTGGGCTGCGGCGCACATCTGGCGGAACACGGTGTTCCGCTGGTGGCCCACCGCCCCGGCGTGGGGGCCAACCTGCAGGACCACATGGAATTGTACCTGCAATTCGCGTCCAGCCAACCGATAACCCTTTATAAACATTGGAACCTCTGGGGAAAGGCCACGATCGGCGCGCAATGGCTGTTCACCGGAAAGGGGCTTGGCGCCTCCAACCAGTTCGAGGCGTGCGCCTTTATCCGCAGCCAACCGGGCGTCGAATATCCGGATATACAGTATCATTTCCTGCCCATGGCTGTGCGCTATGATGGCCGCGCAGCGGCGGAAGGCCACGGCTTTCAGGCCCATACCGGCCCGATGCGCAGCAAATCGCGCGGGTCGGTCACGCTGCGGTCGGGCGATCCCAAGACCCCGCCGCGCATCCGGTTCAACTATATGTCCCACCCCGACGACTGGGCCGATTTCCGCCGCTGCATCCGCCTGACGCGTGAGATTTTCGGTCAGGCGGCCTTTGCGCCGTATCTCAGACACGAGATCCAACCGGGGGCGGCGATCCAGACCGACGATCAGCTTGACGCCTTCATCAGGGACCACGCCGAAAGCGCCTATCACCCGTGCGGGACGGCGCGAATGGGGCGGGCGGATGATCCGCTGGCGGTGGTGGACCCCGAATGCCGGGTGATCGGGGTCGATGGCTTGCGCGTCGCCGACAGTTCGATCTTTCCGCAGGTGACCAACGGCAATCTGAACGCGCCGTCGATCATGGTGGGGGAAAAGGCCGCCGATCATCTGCTGGGCCGCGTGCCGTTGGCCAGGTCGAACCTGCAACCGACGATGGCGGAGGATTGGCGGACCGCACAGCGCTAGGGCCTCGCGTCACTTGTATTCGATCAGCCCCCGCCTGCGCCCGCGCAGACGGCCCAGCCAATAGCCCGCAATCCCCCGCACCTCGGCAAACTTGCCGATCACGCTGAACAGTGCCCAGCGCCAACCCTCAACCCGCGCCAACCGCGCAACTTGCAGCGGATAGATCAGTGCCAAAGCGGCCAGCCATGGCCAGACCAGCACCCCCGCAAGCAGACCCAGCGGCAACACGGCCCCCCAAAGTACCGCGCGCCGCGTCTCGGCAACCCAATGCCGTTCCGGCCCTGCACCGTGGATTGCCGAGCCTTCGGCGAAGGCGTGCCCCGCGCGCACGGTGCGCCGCCACCACTGGCCGAACCGCAGCATCGCGGCGTCGTGCAACGTCATCTCGGCGTCGATCCGCCAGACCTGCCCGCCTTGGCGGATCAGCCGCAGACAGAGGTCAGGCTCCTCTCCGGCAATCAGATCGTCGCGGTAGCCGTCCACCGCCATCACGGCCCCGTACCGCATCAGCGCGTCGCCGCCGCAAGCCCGCGCCGGGCCAACCGGCGTGTCCCATTCGCGGTCCGCAAGGGCGTTGTAGACCGACGCCTGCGGAAATCGCTCGCGCCTGCGCCCGCAGATCACCACGGCGGCGGGATGGTCGGCAAACCCGGCCAGTGCGGCAGGCAGCCAGCCGCCCGCCACCTCGCAGTCGCCATCCACCAGTTGCACGAACGCGGGCGGGTCATCGCGCAGCACTGCCAGCCCCGCATTGCGCGCCCGCGCGGCGGTGAACGGCTGATCAAGGTTCAGCGTGACGAGGTGTGCCCCCAGCGACGCGGCCATCTGCTCCGAGCCGTCGGTGGACCCTGAATCGACATAGACCAGCCGCCGCACCCTGCCATGCAGCGACGCCAGACACGCCCGAAGCCGCGCGCCTTCGTTGCGACCGATCACAACCGCGTCGATCACAGCTAGGGGAGGCGTCGGATCAGGGGGCGGGCTGGGCATGAACGCGGGGTCCAGGGCGCTGATTTCACGGGCAGTCTAGCGGCTGACTCCAGCCGTGGCCATGCCCTGCGGCACAGCCCCTGCCCTTTCAATTTCGGTCATTCTCTGGTAACCATTATTGCTCTGGGCGGGGGTCCGGACGATTCCTTTTTTGTGGTGCGCCGTCAAACTGCCACAAAAACAGTGTCTTCCGTGGTCATGCCCGCCGGGAGGCGGGTCAGTTGGTATCGGCTGCGTGCCCAGTGGGCCGCGCTGTTGCAGGAGCCTGGCTTACATATGCGGAACGACTACATATTGAGGCAACATCCCGTTTTGTACGCGGATCTGGAGCTTTCTGCGATGTCCGACACGCCAAAGGCACGTCAGACGCGGAGTGTCGCGCTGTTCCGGCCCGGTCAGGGGCCTGTCAACTTGCCGGTTCCTTCCGACCTGCGGACCGGGCGCGAGATTTTCTCGCTGCCCCTGCCAGAGATCTTGTTCAGCCCGGCCAAAGTCTGGGAATCGCTGACGCCGGTGACGCTGAACGCCGATCATCTGATTGGAAACGGATTGTTTCCGACCGCCTCTGCCGATCCGGCAGCCGCCGCGTTTGACATCCTGCGCACCCGGTTGCTGCATGGGTTGGCCGAAAAGGGCTGGCGGCGGATCGCGGTCACCTCGCCGACCCATGGCTGCGGCAAAAGCTTTGTCGCGACCAATCTGGCGCTGGCGCTGGCCCGCCGACCCGACAGCCGCACCATTCTGATGGACATGGACCTGCGCCGCCCGCAACTGGCGGGGCTGCTGGGAGTGCGCGACATGGCACCTCTGACCGAATTCCTGTCCGGCGAACAGCCGCTGGAATCGCAGTTCCGCCGGGTGGGGCGCACGCTGGCGTTGGGGCTGAACGGGACTGCCGTCGACGATGCCGCGCAGATCCTGCACGACCCCGACACCGCGCTGGCGCTCAAGGCGATGCTGGAACAGTTGGACCCCGAGGTGGTGATCCATGACATGCCGCCCGCGCTGGTGAACGACGACGTTCTGGCCATGGCGCCGCAGATCGACGCCGTCCTGCTGGTGACCGACGGCACCCGCACCAGTCCCGAGGAAATCCGTGCCTGCGAGCGGCAGTTTGCCAACCGCCTGCCGCTGATGGGGGTGGTTCTGAACCGCGCGCAGGACCGCAGGGTTGGCCGCTATCGCTATGGCAAGGATTGAACGGGTACCATCATGGGTCAGATTCAGTCGCTTGAAGAATTGATCGGTCTGCTGTCGCGGCGCCGATGGCTGATTCTGCTGATCTCGGTGATCGGGATCGTCCTGTCGGTCATCTTCGCCACGTCGCGGCCGGACACTTATGAATCCGCCGCCGTGATCCAGATCGAAGTGCCCACCGTGACCGAGGGTCAGGGGGCAACCGCCCCATCAGAGGCCGCACAACTGTTGCAGGCCATCGAACAGCGCCTGACCACCCGCGAAAACCTGTTGGAAATGATCACCCGCCACGGCCTGTTCGCCGATGCCCCAGGCCTGTCGGATGATCAGAAGGTCTCTTTGCTGCGCGGGTCGGTCCGGTTTGAAACGGTGGCCAGTGCGACGGCACAGGCCTTTGGCAGCGCGCCGCAAATCTCTGCCCTGCTGATCTTTGCCCGGCTGGGCGATCCCGAACAGGCCGCCCGCGTCGCCAATGATTTTGCGCAAAGCATTCTGGACCAAAGCAGCGCAGGCCGCCTGGATACCGCGCGCGAAACCTCCGACTTCTATATCGGCGAGGAAACCCGCGTCTGGGCCGAGATCACCGCCTTGGAGGCCGAGATTGCGGCCTTCCAGAACGCCAACACCGCCGCTTTGCCCGTGCAAAGCGCCACCTTGCGGGTCGAACGGGTGGCGCTGGAGGATGATCTGCGGCAACTCAGCCAGGATCAGGTCGCCCTGCAAGGCCAGATTGGGGCGATCGGCACCACCGGCACGCTGCGCGCCACCGATCAGCGCGCCCTGGCCGACCTGCAATCGCAGGCCGCCGTGCTCGATGCCCAACGCAGCGCCCTGATCGCGCGGCGGGCGGACATTGATGCCATGCTGGCCCAGACGCCGGAAGTGGACCGGGTGCTGTCGGGCTATGACCGCCGCCTGCAACAGTTGCAGGACCAGTACGAAGTGATCACCCGCCGCATGGCCGAGGCCGCCACCACGCAGCGGCTGGCCGAACGCCAGCAGGCCGAGCGGTTCACCCTGCTGGAACGCGCCGTGACGCCGCAGTTCGCCACTGGCAGCGGCGGCAAGAAAATCGCGGCGGTGGGAGCGGTGGCCAGCGTGATCGGGGCTATCCTCGTGGCCTTTGTGCTGGACCTGATGAACCCGGTGGTGCGCAGCGCCGATCAGATGGCCCGGCAGTTGGACCTGCGCCCGGTCGTCAGCATCCCCGAGGTTCGCGCCGCCGCGCGGTCCACCCAGCGCGCCCGTACGCTTTTGCAACTGGTCGATGACCCCAAACGCCCGATCTTCGGCCTGCCCCGCTACGCGGTGTTCGCCGGGGGGGCGACGCTGTGCCTTGTGTTCGTCGCCGCAGCCATCGGATAATCCGGGTTCCAGACATGACGAAGCCCGCCCCGTGCCACCGGGCGGGCCTTGTCACACGATCGGGGCTGTCAGTACCCCGTCGCCTTCATCACCACGCCGACTGTCTGCACCAGCAGTTTTACGTCGGTACCCAGCGACAGATCGGCCTCGTAGGCGGTGTCGAACCCGGCCCGCGCCTCGAACGTGGTCGCGTTGCGCCCTGCGGTCTGCCAATACCCGGTGATGCCGGGGCGCAGTGCGTAATAGGCGGTGCCGGAATACATCGACTGTTGCGAGGTCATCATCGGACGCGGGCCGACCAGACTCATGTCCCCCAGCAGCACGTTCCACAGTTGCGGCAACTCGTCCAACGACGACTTGCGCAGGAACTGGCCGAACCGGGTGATGCGCGGATCGTTCTTGAGCTTCTGGGTGCTGTCCCATTCCGCCCGCGCCGCCGGGCTCGCCGTCAGATGCTCGGTCATCCGGGCATCGGCATCGGCGACCATGCTGCGCAGTTTCCACATACGAAAGCTGCGGCCATCCTTGCCGACCCGGACCTGCGTGTAAAACGGCTGTCCACCATCGCACGCCACCAGAACGGCCAGCGCCGCCACGACCGGCAGGACGATAGGCACCGCCATCACGATGGCCGTGATGTCCAGCGCCCGCTTGATCCCGTTGCGATAAATCCCGCGCCGCCGCAGCGGGCGGTGGGTTTCCGCCAGAACCGACTGCGCGGCACCGGTTTTTTTGCCGGGATATCCCGGCGGAAACTCAGGAAAGCTGATCGACATTGTCAGCCCTCCTTGGACAATAGGGCAGCGCCCACGCATCCGGCGCTGGCGTTTCTTCGGATATGTCGCGGCAAGCCGATCTGAACCCCCCGGAAGCCCGGTTGGACAGGTATGATTTACGATACATTTTTGGCACTCGACTGGTACGCCCCCACCTTGCATTTTACGCGAATCTTAGGGGGTTTGGCGACCCTTGGTCGGGGGACTTGGCCGCATTTACGTCAGGTTAACTCTATTATTTTGCCATCCGCCGAACGCAATCTTGCCGCAATGCGGCACCCTACAACCGAGGGTTGAAAGCGGTTTGAACGCTCTCTCAAACGGCAAAAAGTGATTCGCAGAGCATCCTGAGCGGCTTGCAATCCTTAGTTGCAAGGCCACCGCCGCAGTCTCGCTTGATCCGCCGACAGCCCTGCCTGATCAGTGTTTCCAGTTTGCATCAAATCCAGTCGGGTCAACTGGCCCGACGCTATCGGGCCCCGACCTTGGCCCGGCTCAAAACCACTTGTAAAAATATTATCCCGCCGCACAAACCGCCAAAGACGTAACCTAACGCCACAACCACAATCCCGACCTCCAGAACGACCCCGGCAATGGCGATCAAAAGGGCCGCCAAGACAGCACTGAACAGAAAACCAATAACCATCAGATCGTTCCAACGTTACCTGTCGTTTCAAACTTGCACACAATCGCGCCGGATTCAAAAGATTCCTGCGCAAGCCAAAGGGAAATTCGCCCTCTGGTTGATCGTCGCGGCTCTATTCATTCACAATCCCCAACAGATAGCGGCCGTAATCGTTCTTGTGAAACACCGCGGCCCGCTCTGCCAGAGCGTCACGGGTGATCCAGCCTGCCCGATAGGCGATCTCGTCCGGGCAGCCGACCTGCAGGCCCTGCCGGTTCTCCAGCGTCCGCACAAAGTTGCCGGCGTCCAGCAGACTGCCATGCGTGCCGGTGTCGAGCC
>JBBRVJ010000124.1:0-10987 GCA_038246975.1 Rhodobacterales bacterium
ACAGTGCCGTTGCCGGTCAGGTATTTGGTCGCGGAATGCACGACCAGCGTGGCCCCGTGTTCGATGGGGCGACAGAGGTAAGGCGAGGCGGTGGTGTTGTCGACGATCAGCGGCACGCCTGCACGGTCGGCAATCGCGGCTAGCGCAGGCAGGTCGCTGATGTAGCCGCCGGGATTGGCGATGGTTTCGCAAAAGATCGCGCGGGTATTGTCGTCGCAGGCCGCCTCGACCGCCGCCAGATCGTCGGTGTCGACGAACTTGGCCGACCAACCGAACGTGCGGATCGTGTTGGTGAACTGCTGGATCGTGCCGCCATAAAGCCGGGTCGAGGCCACCACGTTGCAACCGGGTCGCATCAGCGGGAACAGGGCCATGATCTGGGCCGCGTGACCCGAGGAACAGGCGATGCCGCCCACCGCGCCTTCGAGCGCGCAGACCCGCGCCGCCAAAGCCGAGACGGTGGGGTTGGTCAGACGGGAATAGATGTAGCCGACCTCTTGCAGATTGAACAGTTTCGCGGCGTGGTCGGCATCGCGGAACACATAGGCGGTGGTCTGGTAGATCGGCACCTGCCGCGCGCCGGTGGCGGGGTCGGGTGCGGTGCCTGCGTGAACGGCCAGCGTGTCAAAGCCCATCGGTGTGTCGGTCATCTATCCCTCCCTGGAATGTCGCGGCAGGGTAGGGGATGGGCGAAACTCTGTGAAGGGGGGCATGGGAAAATGCCTGCGCCGTGCTGACGGGCAGATTGTAGCGGTCGGTCGGTTGATCGCCGGAACAAAACCGGGGTGTCAGACGATCAGCAGTTGATACGAGGACAGGTGCGCGCCGTCTTGCAGATCGGCGATCCTGATGGGCGACAGGCCGCCGACCCCATCCGCATCGAACCACAACGACGCATCGGTCGTGCGGAACACGAACCTGTCGGTGGCGTCGAGGGCGAAGGCCCGGTTGCTGATCACGAAATCATCGACGCTGACCCCGCCTGCATAATCGCCATAGCCGAAGGCCGAGCCTTCGAGGCTGATCCGGTCGACGGTCGCGTCGAAGTCGGTGATCACGTCGCCGATGGTGTTTCGGGCGTTGAAGACGAACAGGTCGGACCCGAGGCCGCCGGTGAGAGTATCGAGCCCCACGCCGCCGACCAGCGTATCGTTGCCGATGCCGCCCGACAGGATGTCGGCCCCCTTGTTGCCGACCAGCACATTGTCAAGCCCGTCGCCCACGAACACATCGTTCAGGGAGGTGCCGAGGATGACTTCGATCCCGGTATAGGTGTCGGATGCCACCCGCCGTCCGACGTTGTTGGCGTTGTTCGACAGATCGACCGTCAACGCTTCCTTGACAAAGGTGAAATCGAGCGTGTCGCGGCCATCGCCGCCGTCGATCCGTTCGATCTTGTTGCCGACGACGAAGGTGTCATCGCCGTTGCCGCCAAAGATCGTGCCGATGACGCGGCCGTTGGTGCTGCTGTAGGTGTCGTCGCCGTTGCCCAATGTCACATCGCCGCGCATGATGCCGCGGTTGGTCACGATGTCGATCCCCTCGCCGCCGCGAAAGCTTCCCAGACCTGATTCGACCGTGCCGAAATTGATGAAACTGGTCGCGGCTGTGCCATACTGGACCCAGATGCCGTATTTATCGGCGGTGATTGTCCCGTAATTGGTGACAACCGTGGTGCCGGCAAAGGTCACGTCGACGCCGCCGATGTTTTCGGTATGGCGCAGTGCGTTGATCATCACGCCCGACCCTTGGGCATTGATCAGACCGCGGTTGATCAGGGTCGAACTTACCCCGTCAAGGATCACGCCGTCGGCGTCGACCACCGTGCTGTTATAGCCCGAGTTTATCACGCCGGTCGCAAGGATTTCGACAGTTTGCGCGGCGGTGCAGCCGATGGTGTTGATGCCTTCGTCAAAGCCGTTGATCGTGCCAGAGACGGTGAAGGTATGCTGACCCTGATAGGTGGTGATCGCGTCAAATTCATTGGCGTGGCTGTCGCTGGAACCCAGCGACGTGATCGTGACGCCTGCGCCCACATTGATGTCGTCGTTGCCACCGAGGAAATAAACGTTTCCAAAGACGGTCTGTGTGAACGCTTCGATCAGCACCGGGGAACCTGTTACGTCAAAGTGTTTTAATTATTTGGTTTTATCACGATGCGCGGCCCGTGTCACCCGCGTTCGTCCTTGGGACTGCCCATCACGACAAAGCTGGTGATCGCCTGAACCTGCGGCAGGATGCCAAGGATTTCGGTGTGGAAATGCTTGTAGGCGGCGAGGTCCGTCGCCTCGATCCGCAGCAGATATTCGACGGTGCCGGTGATGTTGTGGCATTCGCGGACTTCTGGCGCGCGCGATATGGCCCTTTCAAAGGCTTCTTGTGACGCCTTGGTGTGGCTGTTCAGCCCGACCGTCACATAGGCGACAAAGCCGATGCCGATCTTTACCGGGTCGAGAATGGCGCGGTAGCCTTTGATCACGCCCGATTTTTCAAGCTCCTGCACCCGGCGCAGGCAGGTCGAGGGCGACAGGCCGACCCGATCGGCAAGATCGAGGTTCGACAGGCGGCCGTTGCGATGAAGCTCGCGCAATATCCGGGTGTTGATGTCGTCGATCTTGGTCATTTGTTGTGAAATTTGCCAGATAATGGCACAGTTTGCAATAAGATGCGGTGGAAAATCGGCAATTATTGCAGGATGGAAAGCGAACTTTTTCTGGCGCTGGTCGCCTTTGCCTTTGTCACTTCGGTCACGCCGGGGCCGAACAACATGATGCTGCTGGCGTCGGGGGCGAACTTTGGTTTTGCGCGGTCGGTGCCGCACATGATCGGCATTTCGCTGGGTCACATGGCGATGACGCTGATCGTCGGGCTGGGGCTGGTGGGAGCGATGCTGGCGGTGCCGGTGTTGCAGGTGGGGTTGAAGGCGCTGTCGGTCGTCTACATGCTGTGGCTGGCGTGGAAACTGGCCCATGCGGCGGCGCCGGGCGCGGCGGGGGCCAAGGCGCGGCCCATGACGTTCTGGCAGGCGGCGGCGTTTCAGTGGGTCAATCCCAAGGCCTGGGCGATGTCTGTGGGCGCTGTAGCCGCCTATGCGCCCGATCAGAGCCTGCAGGCGGTGGCGGTGGTGGCGGTGGTTTTCGCCTGCGTGAACCTGCCGTCGGTGTCGGTCTGGACGCTGGCCGGGGGGGGATTGCGGCGCTGGCTGACCTCGCCCACGCGGCTGGCGGTGTTCAACTGGACCATGGCGGGGCTGCTGATCGCGTCTTTGGTGCCGGTGTTGTGGCATCAGGCGTAGGGTGCGTGATGTCACGCACCGCTAGCGGAACCACAGACCTTCGCGCTTGAGCGTGTTGCGGATCATCTGTTCGCGTCTGGGCAGGTCGGTGCGGTCGAACAGGGCGCGGGCGGCGGTGCCTTTGCCTTGGTAGATCATGCGTTTGAAGGGGTCGTAGTCCTTCAACACCTTCTTGACCGCGTTCAGCCCTGCCACCTGTTCCAGCGTCGCCACCACCGCATCGCTTTCACGCGCATAAAGCAGCGGCAGCGTGCGCCAGTGGCAGGTCACATCGCCGTCCAGCCCCGCCAGTTCTAGGCCGGGCCGGCCGCCGCCGAAGGAATGGATCACCAGCGGCAGGGCGATCTGGTCGAGCCACGGGTTCAACTCCTGCACCACCAGTTCGGGCGGGCGGTTGTCGCGGATGTCGCGGGCGTAGTCCAGAAACCGCGCGCCGAACTGGTGCGGGCTGTGGTGAAAGAACCATCCGGCGTTGAAGTAGAGGTAGCGCTGCCAATAGTCCTGCGGCTGGGTCAGGTCGAGGCTGGAGGCGAAGTCGAGGCCGAAGCGGTCATAAAGCGACTGCCACACTTGCGACGGGGTGGGGCCGTAAAGCTCGGTCTGCGGCCATGTGCCTTCGCGGCGCATCGAGGCCGAAGGTCTGGCGAAATCGAAGGTCAGGCGCGACAGCGGGCCTGTCACCAGCGTGTCGGTATCCAGAAACAGGAAGGGCGCGTCGGGCAGGGCGCTCAGCGCCTCGATCTTGTTGCCGTAGGGGTAACGGTGGCCGAACACCTTGTTTTCGAAGGGGATGAGCGTGGCCCCGAGGTCGGTCAGCAGCTTGCGGACAGGTTCGGTCATCCGCGGATCGTCGGGCCACAGCGGGCCGGGTTGCGGCTCGGCAATATGAAGGCCGGTGAAATCGGGATTGGTCGCGCGCAGGCTGGCCGCCAGCAGCACGGCTTCGTATTGCAGCCGCCCAGCCTGACCTATGGCCAGAATGTTGAAGGATTGCGGGGGGCGGGCGAGGTCGGGCAAGGGGTGCTTTCAATTGGGTTCGGCGCGATTATGGCGTGAAGGCGGGGCGGGGAAAAGCGAAAGGATCGGGGGCCGCGAGGGAAAACCGGGGCGGCGCCGGTTCTGAATCTCACCCTCGTCGAAAGACTGATGACGGGGCCGCCAGACAAGCCCGCTGTTCATGCCGGGGCGTTGGGCGCGCAGGGAAGGGGGTGTACCCGCAGTTACCGCTTGCGGTGCGCTGGGTAATCGGTGTTTTTGGGTCCGGATCATCAGGGTGCGCTGTTGCGTTCAGATCGGGACGTTTTTCATGGCTTTTTCGTTCGACCTTTGGCAGGTTCTGGGCCATGTCGGCACCCTTGCTCTGGCCTATTTGTTGGCGGTGCCGATCGGCTGGAACCGCGAGTTGGAAGAGCGCAGCGCCGGGGTCCGGACCTTTCCGCTTGTCGCGATGGCTGCCTGCGGCTTCATCATCTTGGCGGACGAGGTGCCGGGAGCCTCGGCCGAAGATCAGTCGCAGATTCTGATGGGTCTGATCACCGGCATCGGCTTTATCGGCGGCGGAGCGATTTTGCGGGATGGCGGGACTGTCACCGGCACGGCGACGGCCGCCAGCCTGTGGTCCACCGGGGCGATCGGGGCGGCGGTGGGGTTCGGGATCTATGATATCGCGGTGATTCTAAGTATGTTCACCTTTGCGACCCTGCGCTATCTGGCCCCGCTGAAAAAAGCGGCGCAAGAGGCTAAACCCGACCCCGATCCCGATTCTGGCCGTGGCCCCAACGGCGACGCCAGCCCCGACGGCGACTCAGGCTCCGACAGCGGTTCAGGCCCCGACGGCGGTTCAGGCCCCGACGGCGGTTCAGGCCCCGACGGCGACTCAGGCCCCGGCGGCGACTCAGGCTCTGACGCCGACCCGTCCAAACCTGCCCCCTAGCGCCGGATCAGGGGGCGGGAGTGAACCGCAGCGACAGGCAGGACATGCCGCCATCGAGTTTGGCACATTCGGAATTGCCGATTTCCTGCACGGTATAGCCCGCATCCACCAGCCGGTCGCAGGTTGCCGGAAATCCTGCGGGCATCAGGACGGTGTCGTTGAAGCAGATGGCATTGGCGCAGGATTCTTCGCCGTCGGCGGTGTGGATCACCTTGTAGCCGTCAAAGCACCCCGAGGCAGCGAGGCGCGGGGTCGACAGGATGGTTTCGGCATCCAGCAGCGAGCAGTCGGTCTTGAAGTGCAGCACACCGGGCGGGGTGACGACTTCGCGCAAGGAATGGCCGCGCGGGGTGATCAGGCGGGCGAGTTCGGCGATGCCTGCGGCGTTGGTGCGGGCGGAACGGCCGACCAGAATCTCGGTCTCGCACATCAGGATGTCGCCGGCCTCGATGGTGCCGGGGCCGTCGATGTGCAGGACGGTGCCATAAAGCGCCGTCAGATGCGGCGTCATTTCTGCGGCCTCGCCCAGCCGGGTCGGCGCGCCGGGGCGCATGATGATGGCGGCGTCGGGCAGGCACAGCGCGGTATCTTCGACGAACACCGCGTCGGGGAAAGCGTCAAGCGCGGGCAGTTCGATCACGGTCGCCCCGGTCTGGCGCAGGGCCGCGACATAGGCGGCGTGGTGGGTCAGCATCAGGTCAAGGTCGGGGCTGCCGGTATCCACGGCGCGCAGGCCTGCGGCGATGCTGGCCGAGGGGCGGCGGGTGATGGCGTGGGTAAAGTCGGTGGACCTGAAGGGCATGGGGCGGCTCCGCTGGAGATAGCCTTTGATAGCCGGTTGCGGCGCGGCGGGGAAGGGTGGCTGCATCAGCGGGTCGGCAAGCCGCAGGACATGCGCGCGCGTCCGGCACAGGGTTTTGTCAAATCGGGCATCTCACCCCGGCCTGATGGCAGCAAAGCAGGGGCGGACCGGTCAGTTGACCTTGCGCTGCGGCAGGAAGGGCAGCGGGGCCACCGGCACGCCGTCCTCGATCAGGCGGCGGGCGTCCTCGGGGCGGGCCTCGCCGTAGATCGGCCGTTCGGGGGCGTCGCCGTCGTGCATGGCGCGGGCTTCTGCCGCGAAGTTCAGGCCGACATAATCGGAGTTTTCCTCGACCTTCCGGCGCATCGCGGCCATCGCCTTTTCCAGATCGGTGGTCGGGGTGGTCAGGTTGGGGGTTTTCGCCTCGGGTGCCGTGGATGTCACGGTTGAGCCGGTCTGACGCGCGGGGCGGACGGCGGGGGCCATCAGCGCCTTGTCGATCCGGGACGACCCGCAGATCGGGCACGACAGGTGGCCCGTCTGCAACAGCGTATCAAACGCCGCCGTCGACTGGAACCAGCTGTCGAACATGTGCTGGTCAGGGCATTTCAGAGAATAGCGGATCATCGCGGGCTGGGTTCCATGGCGGCAGGAGCGGGCGGGGTCCGCAAGTCCGCAGAACCTTGCCCCGAATGTCAGGGCCGCACAAGCCCGGCCTGCGTGTCGAGCATGTCAGGATGCTCTGCCACGGTCGCCAGCAATCCGCGCAGTTCCGGTTCGGCCACCTTGCGCGCCGCCGTGGCCGCGTCGAACCATTTGCGGCGCCGCTCTTTGCGCTCGGGAAAGCGTCTGCGCAATCGGGCGACCCGCAGGGTGAAGACCGTGACCACGCAAGGCTGTGTCACCCCCGGTTTCAGTATCTTGTCATAGCTGAACAGGCCCAGCGGTGCGGCGGCCACGGTGCCTTCGACGCCGGCCTCTTCCCAGGCTTCCTGTGCGGCAGAGCCTGCCGCGGTCAGGGTCGGCACGGGCCAGCCCTTGGGGATGATCCAGCGGCCCGTGTCTCGGCTGGTGATCAGCAGGACCTGCGCCCGCCCCCGGTGCATGCGCCAGCACAGCGCGCCAAACTGGCCGCTGGGGTCGGTCATGCCGACCGCAAAGCTGATGTTGCCGTCAAGGTTCATCCGGTGGCGCCTGTCTGCGTCGATACTTGCCCGGCGGTGCGGGTCTTTATCTGAATTTCTATATTATGGCATGGAAGGAGGGTGCTGCACAGCTAGACAAGTGCGATTTCGGGTGGACACCCGGCGCGTCGGTGTCGGCATTTGCTTCGTGCCATCGGAAAGCTATCCTTTGGGCACTGGGTCGGGCTGCGGTCTGACCAATCTTGAAGGCCCGTCCCATCGCACCCCCGCTGTTCATCGCCTCGGAAATCTATCGCGGATCGTCCTATGGGGCGGCGCATCCGTTGCGCGTGCCGCGCGTGTCGACCGTGATCGACCTGGCCCGCGCGTTGGGCTGGTTCGCGCCTGACCAGTATCGCACGTCGCCCCGTGCCAAGCCCGCCGCGCTGACCGTCTGGCACAGTCCGGCCTATATAGACGCCCTTCAGGCCGCCGAGGCGGCGGGCGAGGTGAGCGACGCCGTGCGCCGTCGCCATCACCTTGGCACCCTGTCGAACCCGGTGTTTGGGCAGATGTTCCGCCGTCCTGCGACCGGGGCAGGCGGGGTGTTGTTGGCGGCAGAGGTGCTGGCGACGGGTGGTGCCACAGCCGTCCATGTGCCGGGCGGAGGCACGCATCACGGCCTGCCGGACCGGGCCAACGGGTTTTGCTATCTTAACGACTGCGTGCTGGCGGTTCTGGCGTTGCAGCGGGCGGGCCTGTCGCGGATCGCCTATATCGACATCGACGCCCATCACGCCGACGGGGTCGAGCATGCCTTTGCCGCCGATCCTTCGGTGCTGCTGATCTCGACGCACGAGGCAGGGCGCTGGCCGTTCACCGGTGCGCTGGAAGATGCGGGCGTGGGCAACTGCTTCAACCTGCCGGTGCCTGCGGGGTTCAACGATACCGAGATGCAGGCGGTGACCGACGATCTGATCGCGCCGCGTCTGGCCGCGTTCCGCCCTGATGCGGTGGTGTTGCAATGCGGGGCCGATGCATTGGCCGAGGACCCGCTGTCGCGGCTGATGCTGTCGAACAACGCGCATCGCGCGGTGCTGGCGGCGGTCAGGACGCTGACGCCGCGCCTGATGGTGCTGGGGGGTGGTGGGTATAATCCGTGGTCGGTGGGGCGGTGCTGGGCGGCGCTGTGGGCCGATCTGGCGGGGTACGCGGTGCCTGATCGGTTGCCAGAGGCGGCAGCGGCGGTGCTGGCAGGGCTGTCCTGGGGGGGTGGCCGCCGTCAGCCGCCCGCCCCCGAACTGTTGTCGACGCTTGCCGATGTTCCGCGCCCCGGTCCGGTGCGCCCGCAGGTGCGCGAGGGGCTGGCCCAGTTGGCGCGGCGGTGAACCGCCGCGCCGGCGGCCCGGCCATCCGCCGCGATCTGCGCGCCCTTTACCCGCCGACCTTTCGCGGGATCAGCCGCAGCAGATCGGCCACCAGCCCGCCCACTTCGCCCGCCCCCAACGCGCCCCGCGCCGCTGCCGCGAGGGCCGCCTGCCGCGCCCCATCCATCCCGGCCAGCGCGCCCTGAAGCCCGTCAGGGGCCACCGCCACCGCCCCGCCTGCGCGCGCCAGCGACGCTGCGGCCTCGGCAAAGTTTTCCATGTGCGGCCCATGGAGTATGGCCGAACCCTGCGCCGCGGGTTCAAAGGGCGTATGCCCGCCAAAGGGTTTGAAACTGCCGCCGATGACCGTGACCCCGGCCATGCCGTACCACTGGGCCATCTCGCCCATCGTGTCGGCAAGGTAAACCGGAATCCCGGCCTGCGGCTCTGCCCCGGCGGATCGCACCCCGAACGGCAGGCCGGAGGCGCGGATCAGCGCCGCCACCTCGGCGCTGCGGCGCGGATGGCGCGGGGCGAGGATCAGCAGGTCGAACCCGGTCCGCGCGCCCTTGAACGCCGCAAGGATCATCGCCTCTTCGCCGGGATGGGTCGAGGCCGCCAGCAGCACCCGGACGCGCGGCGCAGGGGCGACAGTCACCACCGCGTCTTTCCCCCGCACTGCCGCCTTCAGCATGACCTGCGGCCCGATCGCAGCCTCTGGCAGGCCCAGTGTCCTCAGCCGCGCCGCCGATCCCGCATCCTGCGCCGAGGCAAAGGTCAAACCGGCGAGCGACCGCCGCATCAGTCCCGGTGCAAACCGTGCCCATTGCGCCGCCGACCGCGCCGACAGCCGCGCCCCTATCAAGGCGACCGGCACCCCGGCCTTGCGCGCCGCCGCCAGTCGCGCGGGCCAGATCTCGCCTTCCACCACGATCAGCAGACCCGGCCGCCACCGCCGCAGCACCCGCGCCGCCGCGCCGAACGTATCCAGCGGGGCCAGCCCCGCCGTCACCCCCGGCAGGCCCCAGTCCTGCACCATCGCCACCGCCGTGCCGGTGTTTGCGGTCACCCGCAACAACAGCCCCGGACGCGCGGCCAAAAGCCGCTCCACCACCGGGCGGGCCGAGGTCAATTCGCCGTTGCTGGCGCCGTGCAGCCAGACGACCGGCCCCGACGCCCGCATGACAAGGCCCAGCCGCTGCGACAGCGCCCGCGGCCCGACACGCCCGCGCAGCCGCTGCACCGCCGTCAGCCCCACCGCCGCCAGCCCGACCACACCCATGACTGCCCGATAGATCAGCATCCCCGCCCCTCTTTTGTGCCGCCCGGTCCGCCGTGCCGACCGGTGCCTGCGGCGTCACAAAAGCTTCATGATCCCGCAGGCAGACTGTCACACAGCGCCAGTATCCCCGCCGCAACGAGCCTGGAGGCAGATTACTTGCTGAACGTCAGAAACGTGACCCGCATGTTCGGCCAGAAGGCCGCCGTCGACAATATATCTTTTGCCGTGGACCGGTCCGCATTCGTCGGAATCATCGGTCGGTCAGGTGCGGGCAAGTCCACTTTCCTGCGGATGATGAACCGGCTGACGGACGCCACCTCGGGCACACTGGAATTCGACGGCCGCGACGTGCTGCAACTCAAGGGAACCGAAATGCGCGCCTGGCAGGGAAAGTGCGCGATGATATTCCAGCAGTTCAACCTGGTGCCGCGCATGGATGTAGCGTCCAACGTGATGCACGGAGTTCTGAACCGCCGCTCGACGCTGGCCACCATGTTCAACCTGTGGTCTGAAGCGGATATCACCCGCGCGCTGTCGATCCTCGACCGTCTGGGCATCGCCGAACAGGCCCCCAAACGGGCCGAGGCGCTGTCGGGCGGCCAGCAACAGCGTGTGGCGATTGCCCGCGCCCTGATGCAGGACCCCAAGGTCATTCTGGCGGATGAGCCGATTGCCTCGCTTGATCCGATGAACGCCCAGATCGTCATGGATACGCTGCGCAAAATCCATGACGAGGATGGCCGGATGGTGATCGCCAACCTTCACACGCTCGACACAGCGCGCCGTTACTGTGACCGCGTGATCGGGATGCGTGACGGGCGGATCGTGTTCGACGGCACCCCGGATCAACTGACCACCGGCGTCGCGCGCGACATTTATGGCGCGGACGCCAGCTTCAACGAATCGGCGACGTCGACCGCCCTCGACACTGGCCCCAATGACGTCGGCTATGCCGCCGCGTTGATGGCCTGACCCTTACCACCCCGGCCCGATAGGGCCATTTCAATCGGAGACGACCATGAAAAAGCTGCTTGCCGTTCTGGCTGCCACCACCACGCTTGCCTCGCCCGTTCTGGCGCAGGACGCGATCAAGGAATTCAACATCGGCATCCTCGGCGGCGAAAACGCCCAGGACCGTCTGACCTCGACCGAATGTTTCCGCGCCAAGGTCGAAGAACTGCTCG
>JBBRVJ010000125.1:0-10985 GCA_038246975.1 Rhodobacterales bacterium
GGTCGAACGCCTGATCACCGAAGCCGCATCCGGTATCGTGTCGCTTCAAGCACGCGTCGAGGGCGGTGACCTTCAGAAACTGCTCGACAGCAATCCCACCCTTGCGCCCCTGGGTGTCTGGATCAATCAGCAGTTCGATTTGCCGTCCATGATGGCAACGGTTGCGGCGTGGCTCAGCAACATCGGGGCAACGTTTGTCAGGGGGTCGCTGTTGCAGGTGGTCGAGGTGATGATCACCTTCTACCTTTTGTTCTACTTTTTGCGCGACAGATTGGCCGCCGTGACCATGATCAAGGCCTGGCTGCCGCTTGCTCCGACTGACGCCGACCATTTGTTGCGCAGGGTCGTCGATACCGTGCATGCGACGGTTTACGGCACGCTCGCGGTCGCCACGATCCAAGGCACCTTGGGTGGCCTGATGTTCTGGGCGCTCGGGCTTCCTACGCCCCTTTTATGGGGGCTGGTGATGGGCCTGTTGTCGATCGTGCCGGTTCTGGGCGCTTTTGTCGTCTGGATACCCGCTGCACTTTTGCTGTTGCTCGATGGAAGCTGGATTCGCGCCCTTATCCTTTCAGGCTGGGGCGGCATCGTGGTTGGCAGCATCGACAATATCTTGCGGCCCACATTTGTCGGCAACCGTCTGCGGCTGCACACGATCCCTGCGTTCATTTCGATCATCGGCGGCCTTATCCTGTTCGGCGCTCCGGGCTTTATTCTCGGCCCGCTTGCAGCGACGATAACGATGCTGCTTGTAGAATTCTGGACGCGGCAATCGGCGTCGCGTGATGTCATTTGATGGGTGTGCGAGGGCATCTTTAGACAGGATGCCTTCGCATGGCGCTGACAAAGATCAATGAAGTCGCCAACCGTTTGCGGCACTATCGCGTCAGCGCGAAGATCTTCGCATGATGGATGGCAGATATGACTGTAAACACGCCCGCGCCAGCGGCCACGCCGGAAATGGCGACCACGGGCCTGACAGGTGCCGAGGCCAAAGCGCGGCTGGCCGCTGACGGGCCCAATGAACTGGCCACGGCAAAGCGCCGCTCGCCGTTTCGGATCGTTCTGGATGTGCTGCGTGAGCCGATGCTGGTGCTGCTTTTGGTTGGAGGCGTGGTGTATCTGCTGCTGGGCAGCCGGGCAGAGGCGCTGATCCTTTTGGCCTTTGCCTGCATGTCTATCGGCATCACCGCCGTGCAAGAGGCGCGGACCGACCGGGTTCTGGACGCGCTGCGCGATCTGTCCAGTCCGCGTGCATTGGTGATCCGGGACGGCACGCGCCAGCGGATCGCAGGGCGCGAGGTGGTGCGCGGCGATCTGATCGTGCTGTCCGAAGGTGACCGAGTGCCTGCCGATGCAAGCCTGACCCAAGCCACCGATCTGTCCGCCGATGAATCCCTGCTGACCGGAGAGGCCGAGGCTGTGCGCAAGCAAGCTGGTATGGGTGCCATGAGCGATGACGTGCGGCCGGGCGGCCATGATCTGCCACTGGTCTTTTCCGGCACGTTGATTGTGCGGGGATCGGCGCAGGCCGTGGTGACTGCAACCGGTCCCGCCAGTGAGATCGGAAAGATCGGCAAGAGCCTGAGCCAGATCGAGGCTGAGACACCGCATCTGCAAAGCCAGATGCGCATGCTTGTGCTTGCCACGGCAGGAATCGGCGTCGCAGTCAGCTTGGTTGTGGTGGGACTTTACGGTTTTTTGCGTGGCGGCTGGCTGGATGCCTTGCTTGCGGGGATTGCCGTCGGCATGGCGATGCTGCCCGAAGAGTTTCCGATGGTTCTGGCGGTGTTCATGGCGATGGGGGCCTGGCGAATTTCCAAGGCGCGGGTGCTGACCCGCCGCGCCTCGGCCATTGAAGCACTGGGTGCAGCGAGTGTTCTGTGCACCGACAAGACGGGCACGCTGACCGAAAACCGCATGACCATCGCAGCCCTTCGGCTGACCGATGGCACAGCGCACAAGATTGCCGCAGACGTTGCCTTGCCCCCGCAGTTTCGGGAACTGGCGGCGACCGGTGTCATGGCCTCGGCCCCCGAACCGTTTGATCCGATGGAAAAGGCGTTTCACGCATTGGCGGCGGATGACCTGCGACAGGACGAGACTTTGCCCGGCGCGGGACGGACCCTGATCCAAAGCTATCCGCTGTCCCCCGATCTCTTGGCAATGTCGCAGGTCTGGCAGGCGCCTGGTGGCTTTGCTGTCGCAGCCAAGGGGGCGCCTGAGGCGATTGCGGATCTGTGCAACCTCCCCCCCGACCAGCGCGCGGCCATCAAGGCACAACTGGACGCGATGGCCCGCGACGGCCTGCGTGTGCTAGCTGTGGCCGAAGCTTCATGGCTGCAAGCCCCGTTGCCCGAGACGCAGGCCGGGTTCGATTTTCGCTTTCTCGGCCTCGTTGGGCTGGCCGACCCCTTGCGCGCCTCGGTTCCGGCGGCCGTGGCAGAGTGCCAGGCGGCGGGCATTCGGGTGATCATGATCACCGGCGATCACCCGGTGACCGCCCGTGCCATTGCCGCTGCCGCGGGATTGCCGGGCGATGTCGTGCTGACCGGGGGCGAACTTGCCGCCATGAGCGAGGCTGAACTTGGCGCAGCGGTGGCAACGGTAAACATCTTCGCCCGCATTCTGCCCGAGCAGAAGCTGCGCATCGTCACTGCACTGAAGGCCAAGGGCGCCGTGGTCGCAATGACCGGCGACGGGGTCAACGACGCGCCCAGCCTGAAGGCCGCAGATATTGGCGTGGCGATGGGCGCGCGCGGCACCGATGTTGCGCGTGAGGCCGCATCAATTGTCCTGCTGGATGACGATTTCGGCTCGATCGTGGCCACAGTGCGGCTGGGCCGTCGCATCTATGACAACCTGCGCAAGGCGATGAGCTTTATCTTGGCCGTCCATGTGCCGATTGCGGGGCTGGCGTTGATGCCGCTTTTGTTCGGCATGCCGCTTCTGTTCGGCCCGGTGCATATTGCATTCCTCGAAATGGTGATCGACCCGGTTTGTGCGCTGGTCTTTGAGGCCGAGCGTGAGGAAGATGGTGTCATGCGCCGCCCGCCGCGCCCCGCGTCCGAGCCGCTGTTTTCCTGGCCCACGGTGGTCTGGAGTCTGGCACAGGGTCTTACGGTGCTGGGTGTCGCAGGGTCTGCTGCGTGGTTCGGCCCGGGCTATGGTCTTGACCCTGATCAGGTGCGCGGGCTGACCTTTGCCACGCTGGTCTTTGGCGTTGTGGCACTGATCCTCATTGACCGATCCAACTCCAATTCGATCCTGTCGTCACTGCTGCGCCCAAACAAGGCGCTCGCCATTGTTTTGCCGGTTGTGGCGGCGGTGCTGGCGCTGACATTCTTCTGGGCGCCTGCGCGCGAGTTGTTCAGCTTTGGCGTGCTTGACGGCATCTGGCTGGCTGTGCCGCCATTGGCCGGGGTTGGCGTTCTGCTGGTGCTGGAGGCACTGAAGCCGCTGTGGCGTATGGTTCTGCGCGCAGAGGAACAGCCCGCAAGCCCGATGGTGAAAACGGAACCTGTTTGATATCGGCAACCGGTGACCGACCTCGACGACGCAGAAAACCCGACCTGAACGGACCGAACACATGAGCAGACTATCCCATTCCGAAATCCACAGGGTGCACCGCATCGGCTGGCTGCGCGCCGCCGTTCTGGGGGCCAATGACGGGCTGGTCTCGACCGCCAGTCTGGTGGTCGGTGTCGCCGCCGCAGGCTCGGGCCGCCCCGAGATCCTGATTGCGGGGCTTGCCGGTCTGGTGGCGGGTGCGATGTCGATGGCGGCGGGCGAATATGTCTCGGTCAGCTCGCAGACTGATGCCGAACAGGCGGACCTTGCGCGCGAGACCAAGGAGTTGAAGGAGACACCCGACGCGGAACTGGACGAGTTGGCAGGCATCTACATCCGGCGCGGTCTGGATGAAGGGCTGGCCCGGCAGGTTGCAGTTCAGCTTACCCGGAAGGACGCATTGAGCGCACACGCGCGTGACGAGCTTGGTATTTCGGAGACGGTGACGGCGCATCCAATCCAAGCAGCCCTTGTATCGGCGGTAACCTTTGCCGCGGGGGCCGTCATACCCCTGATTATTGCATTGCTGGCACCTGCTAGTCAGATATCGGTCGTGATCGCCTCTACGACCCTCGTGGCACTTGCCGTGCTGGGTGGTCTTGGCGCCTCTGCCGGAGGTGCCGGTATCGTCAAGGGCGCTGTGCGCGTCATGTTCTGGGGCGCACTTGCCATGGCCGCAACTGCAGCCGTCGGCATGGCTTTTGGCGTCATGGCATGATTGAGAGTCAGTTATTCGCGCCTGAAGCCATGCTCCGATGACAATCTTGGCTTATCTTAGTCAATTCAGATCACCGTGCCCCATACACTATAAAAACCACCCACACATCGAAGGGAATGCATAACAATTTCAGAAAACCGGATTGGTGACGTTCAAGGCCATACCGTCTACCAGATCGGTCGGCACTGGCTGATTGAGGCGCTCTTTGTCGCCCAGCCTATTTTCGGCGAAAGCATGAGCGAGGCCATCAAGGCGGCTGAGGACGGCGAAACGGTCTCGGAACTGGATGCCAATCTTGCAGGCATGCACTATTATTTCGGCATCACCGTTCTGGCGCTGGTTACGGTTCGGCTCACCTTGCGCCTCAGAAACGGTGCCCCGCCGCCCCCTTCGTCGAGCAGAGCCATAGAGCGGGCAGGCAGAATTACCCATTGGCTGTTCTACGCGCTGCTTGTCATCGTGCCGGTGATGGGACTGATGAGGTATTATTTTGACGATCCCTATAGCGAGCTACACACCTAGGCCAAGCCGGTGTTCGTTGGCCTAAGTTTGATGAAAGATGCCGACGGCAACGCGACGCAACCAGATCATTGCCTGGTCCTGATCTGATCGGGTGTGCCAAAGAAGGGAATACGGATAGTCTGGCACGTCCAGCGGCAGGTCGAACTGGATGAGGTCCGCGCGCATTGTGTTTGCGGCAACTCGGGAGGGGAGAGACATGATCAGGTCAGTGCCCCTGATCGAGGCGACATTGCTGGCAAAATTCGGCGTCGTTACGGCGATTGAGCGCTTTCTTCCCAACTCCGCAAGACGGGCATCGATCGGGCTCTGCCGAGGGTCGCGGAACGAAACCATCACATGGGGGAACGCCAGATAATCGTCCAGCGACACGGCGTTTTGCCCGGCCTTGACCGCAAGGGGATGACGGGCACACAGCAGTCCGGTGAATCGTTCGCGAAACAGCTCCTGAGACTTCAGCGAGCCGCCCGGCGGGTCGGCGCCGATGAAGGTCAAGTCGAGGTCGCCGGTCTTGAGACGCGCAAGTGTCGTCTCACCCATTGACTGAATGTCCAAGCAGACGTTCGGTGCCTGCGCGCGCACGGCACGGACCAGCGCTGGCAAGACGGACATCATCGTGTAGTCGCTGGCCCCGATCCGGAATGTACGGGAGGCCGTCAGGGGATCGAAGGTGGAAGGTGCCAGTACCGAGCCCACGTCCTCAAGTATCCGCCGTACCGCAGGGATCATCTGTGTCGCGTGTCGTGTCGGCTCCAACCGGTTACCGTTGCGAACAAACAGCGGGTCGTCCATTAGATTGCGGAACCTGTTCAGCGCATGGCTGACGGCAGGCTGGCTTAGCGACAGGTGCTCTGCCGCCAAGGTGACAGAACCGGTGCGGGCGATGGCGTCAAAGACGACCAGCAAATTCAGATCGGGTCTGCCTGTATTCATCTGGTGCATGTATCCACAAAACTACATTCATTTCTATCATCTCACTGAATGTGGCATTGTGAAAGCGAAGGTTCTGGAACCATCCCGATACGGAGAGCCTCTCGGTCGGCGATATCCGAAAGCAGGTTACCGTTTGTGAAAATGGAGAAAGCAATGACTGAAGTGAGCGTGTTGATGGTCGGGCTGCAACCAGACCTGATCAACTACTCCGATCCGGCTTATGCGGCATTTCCCGGCATGACGGCCGAAAAGGTCATGGCTGGTCTGAACGCGGACGTGGCCCGCCTCACATCGCTGGGCTATGATCCCTCGCTTTGCCTCGTCGATTTCGGAGCAACCGCCGAAAGCATGCTGCGCGGGCGCCTCGGTGAAAAGCCGGTCGACTGTGTCATGATTGGAGCCGGTGTCAGGCTGATCGCGAAAAACACGGCCCTGTTCGAGAAACTTCTTGCCGTCGTGCATCGCACCGCCCCCAACGCGACGATCTGCTTCAACACCGGACCAACAGATTCCGCCGAGGCCGTCGGGCGCTGGTTTCCACCCCCGCAACGCGCCTGACGCTCATCAATTCACGCGCCACGCAACCGACAACAGAGTAAAGGTAACTCCATGAAAGCCGTCCGCATTCACATATTCGGAGACGCTTCAGTCTTGAGGCTCGAAGACGTTCCGATGCCAGTTCCGAACAACGACGATCTCGTTGTCCGGGTGATGGCCAGCGCCGTCAATCCCATCGAGTGGAAGATCCGCTCTGGTATGATGAAGCAGGCACTTGGCCGCGACCTGCCGGTGACATTCGGATGGGCCTGTGCGGGCATCGTCGAGGCCGTCGGTCCCGCTGTCACGACCTTCCATGTTGGCGATGAAATTTGCGCCTATCCCGAATTTACCCGGGGCGGCACCCATGCCGATTTTGTCCTCATCGGTGAGACGCAGGCCGCTCTCAAACCGTCCAGCCTGTCCTTCGTGCAGGCCTCTGCCGTGCCGATGACATCGCAGGCAGCCTGGACAGCGCTTGAAGCGGCAGAAGTGCAGCGGGGCGAGCGCGTGCTGATCCACGGCGCAGCCGGGGCGGTCGGGCACTGGCTTGTCCAGCTTGCCAAAGAGAAGGGCGCTTACGTGATCGCCACGGCCTCCGGACAGGGATGCGAGGATGTCCGGGCACTCGGTGCCGAACAGGCGATTGACTACCGCACTGATCGGTTCGAAGACGCAGGCAGGGTCGACGTGGTGTTCGACCTGATCGGCGGAGAGACGCAGGCGAGGTCATGGGCCATTCTGGGGTCCGGGGGACGCCTCGTCTCAACCGCGATGCCGCCCGATGCTTCGAAGGGCGACGCAATTGGTGCGAAGGGTGTCTTTGTGTTCACCCCGCCGAGCGGGCAGACATTGGCGCAGATCGTTGAGCGAATTGATGCGGGACATTTGAAACCATTGCCCGTTGGGCTTGAACTAGTGTTCAAGGACGCAGCCGAAGCGCATCGCCTTGGTGAGAGCGGCAAGGCCGGTGGCAAAATGGTGTTGATACCGGACAACCCTCAGTAAAACTCTGCTATTGCCCCTGATCTTGTGCCATTGCATCGCGCATCGCTCTGGAATGGGTTTGTCCCGCATTGCAGTCACTTGTGCAGAACACAGGGAACGGCAAGCCACCGCCCAAACTCACCAGGATCATATCCTGGGCTGCACCTCGAATGAGCGGTGACTTTATCATCAATCCCGAACTTCGCGCCGTTTCAGCAGATGCCAAATTCTCTTACGAAGGACGGTGCTGAGTAACAGCCGGATGGCGAAGAGTGACCCGCAGTGGGCGGAGGGGTCAAGGCGCGGCGTGTCAGCCCACGAAGGATGCATGTGAAGAGGCGGGGCTTCTCAATGGTGAGCGTCGCGACTTCGCCTTGGGGCTGCCCATCGGATCGGATAATATCAGAAAGGAAGCGCGGGTGGCGCAATCATTAATGGTTTCATTTGCCGACCTGCACCCAACTCTGTGGGAGGGCAGGGGCGGCTTGCCGTCAGCTACTGCTGTAATGAGTGCCGAAAGAGCATTATTTGCCGTCGAGTCCAAAGGAGCGTTTCAATGACCGACTTTTTGCTTTTGGCGTTCATCTTCCTGATCGCGGGAGTTGTTGCAGTGCCCATTGCCTCGCGCCTCGGCCTCGGGTCAGTGCTTGGATATCTGATCGCGGGCATCGTCATCAGTCCGGTAATGGCGTTGCTGCATGTGGACGTCGTCTCGATCCAGCATTTCGCCGAATTCGGGGTGGTGATGATGCTGTTCCTCGTCGGCCTCGAACTGGAACCAAAGTTGCTCTGGTCGATGCGCTCAAGGCTTTTGGGGCTGGGTGGCGGCCAGGTAGCCCTTACTGCCGGGGTGGTGATGGCTGTGACCATGGTGTTCGGTCAGGTCTGGACGGTCGCGCTGGCCATCGGTCTGGTGTTGGCGCTGTCTTCAACGGCGATCGTCCTGCAGACCCTCGGCGAAAAGGGGCTGATGAAAAGCGATGGCGGACAGTCAAGCTTTGCGGTGCTGCTGTTTCAGGACATCGCCGTGATCCCGATGCTGGCCCTGATCCCGCTGCTGGCGTTGCCGGAATTGACCGCCGCCCTATCACATGGTTCAGATGAGGCCGACCACAGCGGCGCAAGCCTCAGCCTCGTGGCTGGCTTGCCGGGATGGGGCGCGGCCCTCGTCACGCTGGGCGCGATTGCCACGGTCATCATCGCAGGCTCGTACCTGACAGGACCAATCTTCCGGTTCATTTCGGCGGCCAAGCTGCGCGAGTTGTTCGTGGCAACGGCGCTGATGATCGTTATCGGGATTGCCCTTTTGATGTCACTCGTCGGGCTATCACCTGCGCTCGGCACCTTTCTTGCGGGTGTCGTGCTGGCCAACAGCGAATACCGGCACGAGTTGGAAAGCGATATCGACCCGTTCAAGGGGCTGCTTCTGGGCCTGTTCTTCATGACCGTGGGTGCTGGCATCAATTTTGTACTGCTCTACGACAACCTGTTCACCATTCTTGCCCTGACGCTGGGCCTGATGGCGTTAAAAACGGCGGTGCTGTACCTTCTTTCTGTCGTTTTCAGAATGGGCGGATCGGACCGGTTTCTGTTCAGCCTCGGTTTGGCGCAGGCGGGCGAATTCGGGTTCGTCCTGCTGTCGTTCACCGTTGCAAACGCCGTTATCCCGGGCGAACTGGCGGACAGACTGCTGCTGATCGTGGCCCTGTCCATGCTGCTGACCCCGGCCCTGTTCATCCTCTATGACCGCGTCATCGCCCCCCGCTTTGTCCGGACAGACCCGCGCGAAACGGACACAATTGATGCGCGCAGCGAGATACTCATCGCGGGCCATGGTCGCGTCGGCGGAATGGTCAGCCGCCTTTTGCGCGGGGGTGGATTCGCTCCGACAGTGATCGACTTTAGTTCCAAACAACTTGAGATGCTCAAGGCTTTCAATGTGCAGGCCTTTTACGGCGATGCGACCCGGCCCGATCTGCTGCATGCAGCGGGCATTGCCGATGCGAAACTGTTCGTGATCGCCATCGACGACCGGGACCAGATTACGCAACTGACGAAATACGTGCGCCAGCACTACCCAGACGTGCATATCATCGCCCGAGCCATTGATCGCAACCACGTCTATGATCTGTACTTTGCAGGCTGCCGCGACATCATCCGCGAGACCTATGACAGTTCGATGCGCATGGGGCGCTCGGCTATCGAAGCGCTTGGATATTCTCGCCCACAGGCCGAGCGCATGGTCGACGCCTTCCGCGAGATGGACCATAAAAGCATGCTGATCGCGGCAGAGCACTACGACCCGGCCATTCCGGTCCTTGAGAATGAGGCTTACCTGACCAGCGTCCGCAAGACCCTCGGAGGCTGGGAGGCTGATCTGACAGCGCAGATGGCTGCGATCATGGCCGAAGGGAAAGGATGATGGACTACCAGACGCAAGAACGGCCAAAGGGGTCCGGACATGAGCGAGACGAAGGTGAAGTTCATGACCGGTAGCCTGGCCGGTCACATCATCACCATATCGTTGACCTGGGCATAGGCTCTGTGGCGCTTTTCATCATGGATGTCGTGGACATGCTTTTTATTGCAATGTTGGGTTTCGAAGAACTGGCGGCGGCAGTTGGCCACGCTGGCACCGTTCGTTCATGATCACTTTTCTCAGTATCGTAATTGTCATCACCGGGGGGGGCGCTGGTCGCCGGATGAAAGCCAGCCCGATCGCGCGATTGAGGCGCTATGAACCGCCGCGGGTTTACCGGAGACCAATTGGTCCGTGTTGCGCGAACTTATTGGGTGTGTTCAGGTTTGCATAGTAGGCCCCCTCTACCTTTGCGGGTGGGATATTTCCGATAGGCCCGAGCAAGTACATGTTGTTGAAACGGGCGACCCATTTCAGCGTTTCCAACTCCACCTACTCTATTGCTTTCCATGAACTGCGCCGACAGATCGCCGCTTGCGGCACCGGCTTGGTGGCCGTCGCCCCGATCGTTCCTGTCGCTGTTTCCGCATCCATCTGCTTGCTATGCAGGCCGAGCTGCTTTGCTGGATCAGTCAGTGCGCCCCATTCGGCGTGGGTCCTTTTGGGGTCAAACTCGCCGTCCGGTAGCGTCGTGATCCGACTTGAGGCACTGGCCCGGCACGCTGCCGCCTCCGAGGCGCCACGCTGAGCGGCATGGCTTTGCCGGGACACTCCCATTCTGACCGAAACCTCACCAATTCAGTGACTTAGGAGTTGCTCTCTTTTGGTCTCATCGGCTGTCTGCACCCAATGCAACGCAACGGAGACCGCCATGAAGCCCCTGACCACCCACGAAGAATTCTGCCTGAAGAACGCCGCGCACTTTGTGGCCGCCCGAGGCCGCACGCCCGCAACTCGGACCCGCGAGCAATTCGCGACCCTGCCCGAGGCGCAGGCCTTTGGCGCGGCGATCGGCGACGGCCGCACGATGATCTACGCGGTCACGACCCTCGGCCATTCCGCCCACATCACCAACGCCTGAAGGAACCCCATCATGAAAACCAAAGCCCTCACCGCCGCGCAGATCGACGCGCTCGCCCAGCGCCTTTCCGAAACTCCGATCGAACCGGCCACGAGCGCCAAGAAGGCGGGCGATACCTTCGCCCGCTTGCTGGCGGCAAGGATCGGCGCAGAGCGCGCAGCGCTGGCCTTCACGTCGATCATGACCGCTGACACCTACGATCAAGCCGAGGCCCGGCTGAC
>JBBRVJ010000126.1:0-10945 GCA_038246975.1 Rhodobacterales bacterium
ACCGCCTGGGTCTGTCGAACCGCACCGGTCCGGGCGGCAAGGAAGATGGCGAGGAAGACGAGGTTCTGGCCGCCCCGCTGCGCGTCGACCCAGTGACCCCCGCGCGACCCGCCCTGGTCGAACCGGTGCGCCCGGTCGAGCCGCCACGCCCGCTGGCGGATCGCCCTGTGACGGCGGCACCGGTGGCCGAGGAACCCATGCCGGGGAGCACCGTGACGGGGGGCACCGTGACGGGGGGAACCGTGACCAACCTTCCGGTGCGCAAGGTGATCATTCCGGCGGGGCAGCCCCTGCCACCGCAGCCGTCGGCCAACGAAATCTCGCCCGAGGCGCTGGCGTCGGTGCGCGAGGTCGAGAAGCGGGCGAAACGGCTGACCTTGATGGAATTGACCGAACGCACCTGCAAATGGCCGATCGGCGACCCCGCGACCGAGGATTTCTGGTTCTGCGGACTGCCAAGTCTGCCGGGCAAACCCTATTGCGATGCGCATGTCGGCGTCGCGTTCCAACCGATGAGCGCGCGGCGCGATCGGCGGCGTTAGTCAGGGCTGACTGCCGCCCAGCAAGTTGCCCAGCGCCTTGGCCGCTTCGTCGGCCAGCGCCTCTTCTGCGCGGCGGCGGGCGGCATCCTCCAGGCTTTCGCCGTCCTGCTGCACCAGCCCCAGTTCGGTTTCCAGCCTGGCGCGGGCGTCCGCCTCCAGTTCCGCCGCGCGGGCGCGGGCCTGCAGTTCCAGTCCGGCGGCCTTTGCGCGGGCGAGTTCCTCCAGCTTGGCGGCCTCTTCGGCCAGTTTCTCACGCGCAAGGCTTTCCAGATCAAGCCGGATCGACGGGTCGGACCATGGTCCGGAAATCAGCAGGGGCACGGTGATGCCGTCCGCCCCCCCGGTGATCAGCTTGGGCAGCAGCCGGTAGTCAAGCCGCTGATCCCCCAGATCGACCGCGCCTGACCCGGTTGCGGTGATCAGGGGGGCAGTCAGGGTCAGGTCGTCATTGGTCAGGATGCCGCCCTTGATTGCAAAGCTGGCGTTCGCCCCGTCGAAGATCGTCCTCTGTCCTTGGCCGACATAGCCGGGGTCAAGGTTGGCAATCATCCCCGCGATATCCAGCCCGCGCAACTCGCCCTTGCCGATGGCCACCGATCCCGAACCGTCAAGGCTGCGCAGGATCGCGTCGACTGTGTTGCCGACGCCCAGAAACTTGAGCCGCAGATCGCCGGTGCCGATCAGTCGGTCATAGTCTGCCAGTTCCGACAGCAGCGTCTGCATCGCCAGCCCGCCAAGCGACAGATCGCCGCCGACCGACAGGCCGCTGCGGGCGTTGATCACGAATTGACCAGCGATGGTGCCGCCATACGCTTCGATCCGGCGCAGGTCGAACACGGCGCGGCCCCGGTCGACAGTGGCCAGCGCCTGCACCGCCCCCAGCCGTGCCAACCCCAGATCAACCGAAGCGGCAGTCAGGGCGATGGTCGCGTCCAGCGTATTCAGCGCGCTGGCGTCGATGGGGTCGCGGGGCCAGCCTGTGGCGGTGGTGCCGCTGCCGCCGTCAGCATCAGCCCCACCGGACAGGCCCGCCAGGTCCAGCGCTCCGGCCGTGATCTGCGCCGACAGATTGGGCCGCGCGCCTGCGGTTGTCAGGTCGATCTCGGCGGTCAGGTCATTGCCGTCCAGCGTGATCTGCGCGCCGCGCAGGTGCAGCGAAGCCTCTTGCGTCAGGGTGACCGCCCCCTTGACCGCCACACGACCCGCGCCGAGGCCCTGCGGCACGCCGGGCCGTGCGATGCCAGCCAGCGCCGAAATCGCCGTCAGGTCGCCCAGATCGGCGTCAAGCTGTCCCTCGGCCATCAGCGGCAAGTATCCCGCCCGTCCGTCAAACCGGATATCGACGTCTGCCGCCGTCAGCCCAAGGTCCAGATCGACCAGCCGCCCGTCCAGAAAGTCCTGAAACGCGCCGATGTTCAGGGTGGCGTCGAACGACTGCCCGTTCGTCACCCCCGACAGGGCAACGGTTGAAGGCCCGGTGTAATCGGGAATGGCCACCGTCGCCTCGATCTCCGACAGGGCCACCGTGCGGCCCGCCCCATGATCGAAAAAGGTGATGCGCCCCCCACTGACCACCGCGCGGTCCAGCGTGAAGGGCGCCCCCACACCCGGCGTTTCCGTCGTGACCGTGCCGCCGGATGCCCCGCCGAACACCCAGTTCTCCTCGCCCGCAGCACTGCGCTCCAGCAGGATTTGCGGGGCCATCGCCTCGATCCCGGTGATCCTGACGTCGCCGCCGATCAGTGCCGCCATGTCGATCGAGATCGACAGCCCTTCGGCCTGCAGCATCGGCCCTGCGTCGGACCATGCGGCGTTCGACAGGGTGACCGGGCCGGTCCTGACGCCCAGTTGCGGCCAGATCGACGGGCGCACCGACCCCAAGATCACCAACTGCCGCCCCGTGAGGCTATTGAACTTGCCCACCGCGATGCCCGCGATCTTGTCCGCCGGGATCAGGAACAACGCCCCGACCGACAACAGAACAAGGATCAGCATTGCGCCGATAACGCGAACAATCCACCGCATGGCAACCCCCTGACCCGCTTGCCCGAAACAGTAATGCGCGACGTGCAGCCCCGGCAAGGCCCGCTTCGGCGGATCGGCGCTAGTTCACCACCACGGGCTTTGACCGCATCCGCGACACGGTTTCCCGCTCGGCCCGGCGGCAGACCAGCGGGGGCAGACCCCGGTCGATCAGCGCCATATCCTCCAGCACCATGTCGCCCATCCGCTTGAACGCCACGTCCAGCGCCCCTGCCCGATGCGCCGATTTCAATAGACCCGGAAGCCTGCGGGCCGGATGGTCGGGCGCGAGCGGCTCTTCGGGCCAGACATCGGTCGCGGCCAAGATATGACCCGACGCCACCGCCTCCATCAGCGCGGGAAAGTCCACCACATCGGCGCGTGACAGCAGGATGAACGCGGTGCCGGGCCGCATGGCGGCAAAGGCATCAGCCCCCAGAAACGCGCGGTTTTCCGACGTGACGGCGGCGGTGACAAAGATCACCTCCGAGGCGGCCAGCAGGGTCGGCAGATCGCAGGGCGTGGCCCCCGCATCGACGATCCTGCTGGCCGGCAGCCAGGGGTCATGGACGCGCAAACCGGGACGGAACCCGGTCAACACCCGCGCCAACGCCCGCCCCAGATCACCAAAGCCGATGATCCCGACCTGCGCCCCGGTCAGCAGACGGGCTTGCCCATTCCCATCGCCCCCCCACTTCTCGCGCCCCAGACTGAAATCGGCGTCGGCAGAATGGATCGACCGCAACAGGTTCAGCGCGAAACCCAGCCCGATCTCGGCCACCGGCTCGGCAAACACCGCACCGGTCGTCACCACATGGATGCCGCGCTGGAATACCAGATCGTAAGGCATGTTGTTCAGCAAATTCGATTCCACGTTGAAGATACAGCGCAGACTGGTCAGCCGCGCCAGCGTTTCCGCCGACAGCGGCGGTTGCCCGATGATGTGGCGCACTTCCGACAGCGTGCCGTCGGGCAGGTCGGCCAAGGCGTCGTCCGTCGTCTCGACGATACGATAGCGGGCGTGCAGTCCGGCCAGCCGCTCAGGCGTAAAGATCAAAGGCAAACTGCGCGGCAGCGGGCAGGACAGGATCAGCGGTTTGTCGGTCATCGGGGCCTCCATCGCGCGACCCTACGGGATTGCCGCGTGACCGCAAGCCCGACGCGGCACCGGACCGATGTCAAGGGCGTAGGGTGCGTGCTCGCACGCACCGCCCCCCCCTCGGCCCCCCCCTCGGCCCGCCCCGGCCCTCCCCTCGGCCCGAGACGCACCCCGACCCTGCTTCAACCGGAACCGGTTGCGCAGGCCCCTCTCCCGATAATCCCCCCGTCTGCTCGCCGTACAGCGTCATCAGCACATACCGGGGGTTCTGGTTCGCCGGGGTCAACGGCTGCGTCTGTTCTTATCTGCCATCACCGCCCCCGAACCCGCCCCGCATATCCAGCCTCAGGGATGCGCGGGCAAGCGGGGCTGCACGTCTTGTCTGCACAGGGGGTGTACAGGGGGTGTACCGATGTCAGACAGCGGTTTTCCTCGACGCGTCGTTCCGCTATACGCAGCCCATGTCGCAAAACCCGCCCAACCTCCGCCCCGATCTGGCCCGTGCCGCCGTTCCCGAAACGAGGCGGCAAGGCCAGCCGACCATCGGCATGGTCAGCCTCGGCTGCCCCAAGGCGCTGGTGGACTCTGAGCGGATTTTGACAAGGCTCCGCGCAGAAGGTTATGCGATTTCAGGCGATTACGCCGGGGCAGACGCCGTGATCGTGAACACCTGCGGCTTTCTCGACAGTGCCAAGGCCGAAAGCCTCGAGGCGATCGGCGAGGCTTTGGCGGCCAACGGCCGGGTGATCGTGACAGGGTGCCTAGGGGCGGAACCCGACTATATCACCGGCGCGCACCCCCGCGTACTGGCCGTAACCGGCCCCCACCAATACGAGGCGGTGCTGGACGCCGTCCACCAAGCCGTCCCCGCCAGGCCCGATCCGTTCATCGACCTGCTGCCCGCCTCTGCCGTCAGCCTGACCCCGCGCCACTACAGTTACCTCAAGATATCAGAGGGTTGCAATCACAAGTGCAAATTCTGCATCATTCCAGACATGCGGGGCCTGCTGCAATCGCATCCCGCCCATGCCGTAATCCGCGAGGCCGAACGGTTGGTCGCAGCGGGGGTCAGGGAATTGCTGGTGATCTCGCAAGACACCTCTGCCTATGGGCTGGACCTGAAACATGCGACCGAACGCGGCCACCGCGCGCATGTTACTGATCTTGCGCGGGACCTTGGCTCGCTTGGGGCCTGGGTGCGGCTGCACTACGTCTATCCCTATCCGCATGTCCGCGATCTGGTACCGTTGATGGCCGCCGGTCTGATCCTGCCGTATCTGGATATCCCGTTCCAGCATGCCGATCCCGGCGTCTTGCGCCGCATGGCGCGGCCTGCGGCGGCGGCGCGGACGCTGGACGAGATTGCAGCGTGGCGATCGTTGTGCCCCGACATAACCCTGCGGTCGACCTTCATCGTCGGCTATCCGGGCGAGACCGAAGCCGAGTTTCAGGTCCTGCTCGACTGGCTGGACGAGGCGCAACTGGACCGGGTCGGGTGTTTCCAGTATGAAAACGTCGCCGGGGCACGGTCCAATGCGCTGCCGGACCATGTGCCGCCAGAGGTCAAGCAAGAACGGTTCGACCGGTTCATGGAGCGCGCTCAGGCCATTTCCGAAGCCAGGCTGGCGGCTAAAGTCGGTCAGGTCCTGAGGGTGATCGTGGATGAGGTAGACGAGGACGGCGCGACCTGCCGGACCAAGGCCGACGCGCCGGAAATCGACGGAAATCTGTTCATCGACGAGGGGTTTGACGAGTTGCGCCCCGGTGATCTGGTGACGGTCGAGGTCGAGGAAGCGGGGGAATATGATCTGTGGGGGCGCGTGGTGAAAGACTGACGCAACCGACCGCACCGCCGTCACCGCAGCATCCGGCGGACCTCCAGCCTGCGACGTTCGCCAAAATGATGCTTGGTCACCGCCCCAAGATGCGCGAAGATCGCAAGATAGAACACTATTGGCAGAACCAGATTGTGCAGGACCGCGACGACGGCCGCCAACTGCTCGTTTAGTGCTAAAAAGCCCGTCAGCGACCAGCCAAACACCTCCAGCGGATCGCCGCGCCACGCGGTCAGCAGAAAGCCCGTGACCGGGAACCCCAGCATCAGCGCATAAAGGCCAAGATGCGTCGCCTTGGCCAGTTGGCGCTGCCAAGTCGGCAGATCGGCCCGCATAACGGGCGCGGGGTTCTGGCCCAGCCAAAGCGCACGGACCACGACAAGCAGCAGCACCGTCAGGCCCAGCGTCTGATGCGTCGCCATGAACGCGGCGCGTTCGGGGTGGTCTGGAGCCAGCACCGAGGTGAACAGACCCATCGGCAGCAAGATCAGGATCAACACGCCGGTGACCCAATGCGCATAGCGCGACACGCGGCCAAAGACCCGATCCGTGTTGCGCAAGGGCAGAGGATCGGCCACGCGCCGCATCCCCTGCGCCCATGTCGCCCAGATCAGGAACAGCGCCGCGAACGTGGCGATTGCGGCTTGTCCGTTCAGCACGAAAGGTTTGACGCGATCCGCCAGCCCCGCAGTGGCAGGAATCGCCGCGAAGGTGCCGTCTTGATTTGCAAGGATGATCGACCATGCGATCATCAACAGCGCCAATGCCGCCGT
Organism: Rhodobacterales bacterium; assembly: GCA_038246975.1. Lineage (GTDB taxonomy): Bacteria > Pseudomonadota > Alphaproteobacteria > Rhodobacterales > Rhodobacteraceae > JAIYDJ01. Next base: position 6,272 of record JBBRVJ010000126.1, read on the forward strand.
CAGTGTACCCACGGCGCGAAAGATGCGGCTGGACTGGTTGAGGGTGAACGCGAGGAACACCGCCAGTATCAGATAGAACTCTGTCATGCGTCTTCCCTATGGACCATCAACCACCAGTCCCCGGTAGGACTGTCGCCAATCTCGCCTGATGCGGGGGGCTGATCAAGTGCGACATAGTGACGGAACGGGGCGTCGCTGACGTTTGCGTCATCGTGTTCGGTCGGGACCACCTGCAGCCCTTGTTGGCACGGTAAGGGCAGCCTCTGGCCAGATCTGTCTTGGCCAGAGTGTAGGGAAATCGGGCGATTGCGGCTTCAGGTCTGCGCGGAGCCCGTCAGATCGGCGGCGTCTGCAGAGGTATCGTTCGCGTCAGCAGCCCGTTCCTCATCTGTATCGTCTGACGCCGGATCGACGGACCATGTGACCTGAAACTCAAGTTCGACCGCACCGTCTTCACGCTCGTGCGATACCGAGAATTGCGCTCCTTCGGGGATCGTGACGTCTTCGCCATCAAGATGGATGGTAAAGCCGGAGCCGCTTTCCAGCGCGTCCGCCAGGCGACGGAGTTCGGCAACAAAGCTGGAAACGTCGTGAACAACATCAATGTCGCGGTCTTCGGTCATGGGATGCTCCTGTGGAAAGGGGGTCGGATGCTTGATTTAGACCCGCACCGCGCGACGCCAGCGTGACATGTCGGTGGCGGGCGTGTTGCAATTTTGCGAAATTGTGGCGCGGCTTTCAGGCGGATAATCTTTGGAACAAGATACACCCCACCTGAAAGGCAGCAGCCCTTTGGCGGGTGTCTGCCGCTCAGATGCGGGCAGTCTGATCTGGAATTCAGCTTTTCTGACGGCAAAGTTGAAATTGTGCTTTTCGCTTTACCATTCCGGTCTACCCTTGGTTGACGACAGATAGGATGCCACTGGATGCTCGACACCGACAACCCGTCGATCGGACGGTTCGACAAGTCTTTCCTTGTCCACATGATCAAGGATTTCTTCCTTGTTCTGCTGGCTGTCACGGTGCTTGAATTCGCGTTCAAGGCGGCGGGCGTCTACTACAACTACAGCATGAACGGGGTGGCGCAGTCGCAGACTGTCGCCGATGATCTGGCCGAGAATGTCCGGTCGATCATGCGCAACGAAGGCGGGCCGGTTGCTGCGCGCACCATGTATCCGATCCTTGAGACAAACTGGACGGAAATGGGTTACGCCATCGCCATCGTGCCCTCTGACGTGACCATCCGGTCGATTGAGGCCGGGTTCGACTTTGTTCCTGAGGGCATTCCTGAATCCTGGCCAGAGGGGAAATTCAAGGAGGCATCGGTTCAGATCACGGCGGAAGCTTTTTGCTTGTCGTGCCATAGCGAGGCGCAGGTCGGCGATGTTCTGGGCACGGTCATCGTGCACAATTATCTGGACCGCGATTTCGCGATGTGGTTCGACGAAGTGCGCCTTGCGGCGGGTTTTGCGGTTGGCAAGATCGTATTGCATTCCATCCTGCTGTTTTTGATCCTGCGCGCCCGGATGGAGCCGCTGTTGCGGCTGCGCTCGGTCGTCAACAATCTTTCGCGGGCGTATGGCGCGCTCAATCAGCGGGCAGAGGTGCGGACCGAGGATGAATTCGGTGCTTTGGCGCGCGATCTGAATATCTTTCTGGACCGGATCAACCGGTTGATCGGGGAGCTTAATCAGGTCCTGATGCGGGTGGTTTCGGTGAACGATGATATCGTCACCGTTCAGGGTGATCTGCGGAGTCAGATCGACCGTGTGGTGTCGGGCGTGCGGCGGCTGGAGCGGGATGCGATGATGGCCGCAAAGCGTGAGCCGCGCCTGTCGAACGACTGGTTTGCGGCGATCCGCAGATCGGTTCAGGCGCTGGATGACAGGCTGGTGCAGGCGGGTGACATTCCGCAGGCGGGCGAGTTGCTCGAGGCGCTGCGCGCAGTGGTCGGACATGCCGAGACGCAACTGGCGACGTCGGAGAAGGTGTTCGAAGGCTTGGCTGCTGTGGGCGATGAGACAGAGCATCTGAAAGGGGCGATGGCCGAGATGACCCGGCTGGAAGAGCGGATGAAAACGATCATCGAAACGGGCGGCACTTTGGTCCGCCGGTTGCAGCCGGAGGTCGGACAAGGGGCCTGACGGACCCGGCGTTACCCCTGATCGAGTTGACCGCCGTGTTTCCGGTTCCGTTGATGGTCGCAGACCCGGTCAGCAGCAGGCGTTCAACCTGAGCCACAAGGACCTGCGGATCGCAGGCCGGATTGGCCAGCCCGCCCGACGCCCGATCGGCGCGCGGCAGGCTGTCGGGCCAGAAGGCCACATTCCCGGCCGTGGCGTTGCCGTCCTCGTTGACGAAGCGCCCGTTTCGGATCGCAAAGCCGATGTGAAACACAAGGTCCAGAATCTCGTCGATCCCGTTCTGCCCGAACAACCGCGCCTGCCTGCCATCGATCTGCACCAGATTACAGCCGGTCTCGGAGCCGTTTTTGTCATCGCGATCAAACGTGGTGAACGCCGCCAGATGATTGGCCCGGATGTAGGCGAAGATCGCATTGCATCCGACGTGGTGATCGGCCCGTCCGTCAGGGCGGCGAGACGGGGGCGGCAGTCGGGGAGCGGATATTCTCGCAACGGTTCCTGCTGGCGCAGCCCCTGCTGGAGGCGATCCACCAGCCCAGGTAGCGGCTCGCAGGAGGATTTTGCGCGGTTCGACGACCTTTTCGCGGCGTATTGGCTGAACCGGGAGCGGGAACGGGCGGATAAATCTGCGGGGGGACCCGAAAGCAAGCGCGCGGCATCCGCCCGGTCGGCGCAGGATTGCGAGGCGGGCGGCGGCAGGGCGGATCAACCCGATACCGGACAGACGGGTGAGGTAAAACAGGGCGGCAAAGGGCGGCTGACCGGCTCGCGCATCCGCAACCTGATGCGGGTCGTTCTGCGGGAAGGGGTCAGCTCTGCCGGCATGGCCAATGCCGAAACAATCGCCGAACGGCTGGCGCGGACGATCCGCGACCGCCGCTCACGCAGGGACAAGTCCACGGCCACCAGCCGAAGGCGGAGTGGAACGGACACTACGTGGCGCGCATCTATTATCCGCTGATCACCGGTGTCGCTGAAACCGGCGATATGCTCGATGCCCGGCTGCGGGACGGCAATGTCGGCACTGCTGACGGCGCACTGGATGTGATCCTCGACGTGGTCGATCGGGCGCAGACGAGCTTCTGCGATGTGGCTATGGTGCGCATCGACGCGGGCTTTCCCTCGGCCGCCCGACCGGGCTCGAGGCAAGGCCAACCGTGTGCTGGACCGTCTGGCCTAGCCGCACATGGTGCGCCCGGTCGGCCGGAGGCCAGCGGCGCCGTGGACCTGGCTGCGCGAACTGCTCTACCAGGCGGAAAGCCGGGACCAACCGCGCCGCGTGGTTCTGGTGGTGAAAGAGCGGGCGGACGATCTGCTGCCTGACCGCTTCTTCCTGGTGACCTCGCTCGATTGGACCCAGAAGCTGCGCCACGAGGTGCTGGCGCCCAACCCTCCGGCAAAAGGGGCCGCGAACGGGGCAAGGCCGAGGGACACATGGGCGAGTTGAAGGACGTGCTGGCACCGGCGCTGTCCTCGACCAACCGCGCGAAGCCGCACTGGCGCGGGAAGGCACCGAAGTCGAAGTCCCCCGCGGTGGACGCCATCGCTTGCAGTGAGGTGAGGTTGCTCGTCGCCTGCTTCGCCTGTCAGGTCATGCACATCACCCGCCGCGCCATGGCGAAGGCGACAGGCACGGGCTGGAGCCTGCGCCGCCTGCGCGAGCGAGTGCTGAGGGCGGGAGCCCGATTGGTGGTCTCGGGGCGCGCCGGATGACGTTGGCGCTCGCCTCGGCCGCAGCGCCGTTCTGGCAGACCCTCTGGCCCAGGCTCCAGGCGCTGCACTGGGCCGAGCCGTAACGCCCAGAGCAGAAACCGGCATCGCGAACACCGGCAGCGCCCTTTGGCGAGGCAATGTCACGTGTCGAGAATGGCCGATTGCGCCGCGCGGGACGCCTGTCCCCGAATTGCCCACTCCATGGAGCGCCCTGGCAGGGTCGACCCCGTCAAAGCCGCTCCCCAGCCGCTGCACGAGGGTGCTCAGACAGCAAAAACGGCCATCCCGGAGCCCAAAACGAGATTCGATGAATATCCCTTATGTATGGTTTCGCAAGGAACGGCACCGTCACAGCAAGATCTGCGGCAACCGAATACTCTAGAATTGCTACATCGCGTCTGCGAAATAACCAAGAAATATGAAGCCATGATGGGAACCTTCGGTGCCAGCGACAAGCCGCTGAGCGGTGACGAGCTGACGCAGACCGGCCTCGTGCAGTTCCCCACCGTGATGGGCGGCATCGTTCCTGTGGTGAACATCGAAGGCATCAAGCGGGGCGAGATCGTTTTCGATGGCCCGACGCTCGCGAAGATCTTCGCAGGCGAAATCACCAAATGGGACGATACGGCGATCAAGACGCTCAACCCCGACAATACTTTACCTGACGCGGCGATCCTTTCGACCGCCGCGTGCGGCTGGAGTTCCGGGGTGCGCAGATCAGTTCGGACGGCGGTTTGCTGGTGATGCGCGAGCTCGATGACGCGCTCGGGCTGTCGGGCCTTGCGTCAGAGGCGCTACGCGATAACCGCACCGGCAA